>SLJM01000233.1 GCA_007135085.1 Myxococcales bacterium | reverse complement strand
GCCGGAAAACCCGGCGCGGCCTCAAAGGTGTGGGTTAGATGAGGGGATTATTTCCCGGCCCGCAGATAGGCCTGGAATTTACCGGTGGGAGTGATGAGCTCCGGCCATTCGTCGTTGCTCATACGCCCGATCTCCTCGAGGGTATTCGAGTCGTAGACCACCAGGGCGTTGTCGGTGGAGTGCACGCCTTTGGTATCCCAGACGCTGATCCACATCTCGGTTCCGTCGCGGTTGGGCTCCGGGTGAAGTGCCAGCGCGCCCGGCTCGGAGGCGGTCTGGAGAGTCTCGACCACCTCGAAGGTCTGCTTGTCCATCACGTAGATCTGATGGCCCTCGCCGGGTTCGGTGGACAGGGGAGAGTCGAACCACACATAGGGGGTGTTCTCGTGAGTTCTGATGAAGAGGCCGCCGGAGCTGGCGTATTCCACTTCGCCCACGATCTGCCACAGATGCTCGGGGTAGTCCGGATCGGTGCCCCAGATGGTGACCTTACCTTCGCCGAGGTGGGGAGTGGCGGCCACATATCCATAGTCATCGGTATGCCAGACCGCGCCCGGTCCGGGGTGGGGGACGCCGCCGGTTTCGATCTCGGCGACCCATGTGCCCTCCAGGGTGTCGACGACCTGCATCTTATTTCGCTCATTGGCGGCGATCATGAAGTAACGACCGGTCTGATCGAAGAATCCGTCGTGGAGATACATATCGGTCTCGATGATATCGACCGACAGGTTTCTCATATCCGTATAGTCGATAAGCCAGATCATTCCCGTCTCTTTGGCGGCCACCACAAAAGCGGGATTCTGGCTGGTGGCGTAGATGGCCGCCGCACGTGCTTCGGGCTGATAATTGCCGTCGGTGTCGATGCCCTGCAGGTTGATGATCTTGAGGGGCATCATGGTGTCGAAGTCCAAAATGACCGCCTGGGGAGGCCAGTAGGCGCCGGCCATGATGAATTCGTCTTCGTATCCCGGATAGGTGCTCACCGCCACGTCGCGGGCGTCCATACCGATCGTGGCCTCGCCGACGATCTCGAAGGTGTAGAGATCGAGCTTGGAGGTCAGACCGTCACGTCCCTGGATGAGGGCGAAGCGGCCGCTCTGGGAGAATTTGGTCACGTGCGTGGCGTATCCGGTCTCGACGATCTTGACCACCTCCTGGGTGGATTGGTCGACGATGGCGTTTTGCCCGGTGTCGCGAAGGGTGACGACCAGCAGGTCCTCGATATTGTGGTCGTGGTTGGGTTCGGTGGCCAGCTCCGAGGGGGGCACCGCCCAGGCGGATTCGGCGATGTCGGCCATGCTGTTAAACGGAGGGTCGGCGGGCTCGAGGAGGAGGAATTTCGAGAGGATCTCCAATTCCTCTTCCGATAGGGCGTCGGCGTAGCCGGGCATTCCGCCGGGGGTGCCGTGGGCGATGATATGACTCAGGTTAGCCACGCCGATTTCGGCGGAGATATCCGGCGTCAGCGCCGGTCCGGTGGCGCCGCCGCGCAGGGTGCCGTGGCAGCCGGCGCATAGATCGAAGTAGATCTCGGTGCCCAGCTCGAATTCGGCGTCTGTCAGGGTGGGATCTTCGTCGACGGTGTCGTCCGGGTCTTCGCCGCCACAGGCGGCAAAGGAGAAGGTCAGGCACAACATCAAGGTAGCGATTAGGCCAAAATAATACGACCGGTTCGTCATGTGCTTTCTCCAGGTCTTTGGTCCTCGGTTGATGCTACTTGCTTATCAGGGTGCTGCTCTGTCGTTCGGTCTCGGGTTGGTTTTCTTTTTTGCCGTCGACTCCTTGGGTTTTGCTGCTGAGGCCTGTGAGAATTTCTCTGTCCAGTGTGTCGGCGGTGTTCTTGGCGCCGGACCACACTTTCCGCTTCGCAGTGCGATGATTAGTTCAGCTCGGGGGGGACAGCATGATCTAGATCAGCGAATTTGGCGGCAGACCCCCATATATGATCGCAGTCATGAGGCGATGGATGAGGCGATCATGAAAAGTGCCATGGAGTGCCTCGACAACGTGCTGCTGTGTGTAGTTTTGACCTTCCAGGTTTCGAGACGACTGCGTTTACGATGGAGCCAGCGGAGGGAGCGATGAAGCGAGAGGTGAGCAGGGAATTGGTCTATAGAAGTCGACAGCCCGACAATCTGGAGGGGCCACGGCAGGTATTTGATGCGTCGGTGACGCCCGTGGAGGCCTTCTTCGTCAGGAACCACTTCGACGTTCCCGAGATAGACGCCGAGAGCTGGCGGTTGAGCGTCGAGGGCAATGTGGAGCGTCCCAGGGAGTTGGGCGTTGCTGAACTGGATGACTTCGAGCATCAGACGGTTCGAGCCACCATCGAGTGTGCCGGCAATAGTCGGGCCCATCTTGGTGAGCGGGCGCAAGGGGTGCCCTGGCGCGACAGGGCGATTGGCACCGCCGAGTGGGGCGGGGTGCCCCTGCGGGAAGTCCTGGACGAGGTCGGGCTCGGCGACGAGGTGGTGGAGTTGATCTTCGTCGGCGCCGATCGGGGAACTCTGGAGACCAACGACGGTGGGCAATTAGAGATGTCCTATGCTCGCAGCCTCCCGCGACCTAAAGCCACCGCCGAAGAGGTATTGATCGCCACCCATATGAACGGGGAACCTCTGGAGGCGGACCACGGCTTTCCGGCGCGCCTCGTCGTTCCCGGCTGGTACGGCATGGCCTCGGTGAAGTGGTTGTCACGAATTATCGCCGTCGATCAGCGCTTTGACGGCTATTTTCAGACCGAGGATTACGCCACCTGGGTGCCCGAACATGATCTGGTGGTTCGCCGCCCGGTGGGGCCGATGGCCGTTAAATCCCATATCGGGTTTCCCATCGATGGTCAGAGTATCACCGCTGGCGAGGCGGTCGTTCTTCGTGGCTACGCCTGGGGCGGCAGGGGAAATATCGAGGCCGTCGAGGTCAGCGTCGATGGCGGTAAGTCCTATGAGCCGGCGGACCTGGCAGGCACGAACCATCCCTTCGCCTGGCGGGCCTGGGAGTACGAATGGGTCGTGCCCGACGAGCCCGGGGAGCGCATTCTCTGCAGCCGAGCCCGCACCGGCGATGGTGAGGTCCAGCCCGACCATCACGACTGGCGCCGCGGCGCCTATATCGTCAACGCCGTGCGCCCCGTAAAGGTCGTGATCACCGGGGAATAGCTGAGGAGGAGGCCAATCCTGTTAATGGCCTTCCGATTATGATAATCACCGTTGCACATTTCTGATGCAGTAGTAGTTGGAGCGATTTGCCGATGAGGCAATCGCAGTTTATTGAGAAGTAAAAGGAGAGTTATGAAGTGGAGAAGTGGATTATTAGTAGGGGCCCTTACGATGGGCCTGGCCGTTGGTTGTGGCGGTGAAGATGACCCGGTAGAGCTCAACCAGAATCAGAATCAGGAAAACCACAATAACGACAACCAGGATCCGAACCAGGACCCGAATCAGGATCCGAATCAGGACCCGAACCAGGACCCGGGCGATGATGACTTTGCCGAGGCCGTCGATGTCTGGACCGGCTCCGATATCGTCGGCGAGGGCGGCACGCCCACGGCGATCGACATCGGTCAGAGCTTTGGCGGCCGCTACGACGGCGAAGGGACCCATACCTACGCCGTGGAACTGGAGGCCGGTGAGATTCTGGCGCTGTCCATATTCGACCTCGAGGAAGCTGCGGAAGACGCGATCATCGATGACTTCCATGTCGTCATAGGCCTGCCGGAGACCGAGATGTTCGCCGCGGCCCAACGGGCGTACTCGCCGCAGGCGAACGCAGAGCGCGAACTCTTCGCCAGCCGCACCGGCACCTATACCCTGACCGTCGGAGCGCCGACCGGCAGCGACGCGGGCTTCGCCTTTACCACCGAGCTTCGCCAGACCGATGCCGAGCCGATCGACGTGCCGGGCACGGTCAGTGGCGATCTGAGCGATGCCAGAATCGACAAATATAGCTTCCAGGCCACGGAAAGTATGGTGCTCGACGCCGAGATCTTCGGTCTTCGTCCGCCCGTAGAGAGCAGCCTCGACAGCGTGCTCGTCCTGTGGGACGCCGACAATGGAGAGGCCATCGCCGAGAACGCCGATATCAGCGATGAGATTTTTGACTCCGCCATTCAGGCCTCGGTTGAGGTCGACGGCAACTATATTCTCGTCGTCGACAGTTGGCTTAACACCTCTGACGGGGCCTATGAGTTGGTGACCGACTACGTGGCTTCCTCTCCTGACGCGCCCATCGTGCTCGGCGACGGCGACAGTTATGAGGGCACCATCGAGGAGCCGGGCGCCGACTTCTATTGGGATTATTTCTCGATCGCCGTGGAGCCCGGTGAATATCTGAAGGTTCACGTCGAAGGGCTCGATGATCTGGAGCCCTTCATCTACGCCATCGATGATGCCTCCTCCTTCTTCTTCGCCTCCGACGCTCAGGTGTTGCCCGTGGGCAACGAGGCGGGGCTGACCCTCGGCCTCAACGAGAATGCTGAACAGGGAACGAGCTTCACCCTTCAGGTCTCGGATATTCAGAACGTGCTGACCGAAGACGAGAGCTACGTCGGCGGCGAGACCTACGACTACGTCATCTCCGTGGAGGCGATTGCTCCCGAGTTGGTCACCCTGGAAGCGGGCTTTGAGGACACGATGAGCTTGGCCAGCCCTGGAGATATCAACTTCTTCGAGATCGACGTGGCCCAGGACTTCCTGCTGTGGATGGACGCCTCTCATGACGTCGATATGGACGATGAGGACTTCGACCTGTTGGAGATGGGCATCAACCCCGGCTTCGCTCTAGATCAGGGCTCGACCTTTGATGGTATGATGCCGGCTTCGGCGTTCTACTGGGGCGGCGGTGACGTGGTGGGGCTGACCTTCCGCGACGCCTTCTTCCGAGGGGGCGAGGGCTTTGAAAGCGACGTGCGCCTCTATGCCTTCGACGTGCGCGGTCAGGCCTACGGCGACGCCGTGGATCTCGACGACGACAACGACGCCATCGCTGATGCCTCGGAGCTCGACCTCCCGGCCCTGGTGGAAGGCGCCTTCGCCGACGAGGACGTCATCGATGAAGAGGCCATCCCGGTCCACTATTTCTCCCTCCAGCTCAATGAGGGCGACCTCTTCGTCGCCTCCACCGAAAACGGCCCCGACATGGAGTCGGTCCTGGCCATCGTCGACGGCGACGGTGAGGAGCTGGCCAACGGCGCTTATCTGATGGAGCAATATCAAGAAGGTGACGAAGACGACACCTTCTGGGATACGGCCCTGGTCTTCGAAGCAGAAGCAGATGGTGAGTACTTCCTCAGAGTTCGCCCCTACTGCTACCAGCCTGATCCCGACGAACCTGCCCAGGTCTGTGAGACTGGAGACGTGGCGATCAGCACCTTCTTGCACTGAGCTAATCGGGGTGTCGCCCCATAGGTGATGCCCCGGTGGTGAAGAAAAAGCAGGCGCCCTCCTCAATACGAGGGGGGCGCCTGTTTGTCGTTTTGGTGGCCCTCTGGATTTACCTCCCTATGTTGGAAGACCGCGGTCTTCACATAATGACTGAAACTCCAATGCCGGGAGGCAATAAAAATGGATGACCGAGACCAACCTTTGCGTGACCTATTTGAATATCCCTTGATGAAGTCTCTTTTTGGCCGGCGCTCACGACGATTCGGACGGGGCATGAATATCCCCTCCGGACCGCTGGCTTATGAGTCGCGCCATGAGCCCATGCCCCTGTCCAGGCTGGAGGAATCGGTGCTCGTCGCCGCCGCCACCGGTGTGTCGGGATGGAGCTTCGGCGTTCCCTTCGGGCCGCTGCAGCCTGATTCTCATGCCGATTTTACGGGACGATTTGCCGGGCGCACCTATCCCACAGCCGCCGGGATCGGCACGCCGGCGCTTTTCTACACCGACGATCAGGGCTGCTACTTCACCAATAACCGGGATATTGCGCCCACCAGGATGCGAGAGCTCCGTCGTATTGACGACGACGCAGAGAGGATCATCGCCGCCACCAATGAGGTCACTAAGAGGGTTCGCGACCAGCGCCTCGACCTCCCGCCGACGCCGCCCCACGTGTTGCCGCCCAATATGTGGATGGCCAACGCCGAGGGCTCGACCTTATTTATGCCCGTCGGCGATGCGAGCGAGCAATTCTTCGGCCTGTTGACCCTGGCATTGCGCCATGGCGCCATGATCGTCGATGAAGAGACGGGCCGTTCCGCCGGGAATCTGGGGCCATTTCTGCGCTCCGGGCTAATCGACGAAGAGAAAGTGGTCACCCTCGGCGAGTTCCAGCGCGATACCTACGAGACAAATTGTATGGAGCTGGCCATGATGGGCCATAATATCATGCTCACCATGCAGGCAATGGGATTGGGTGGCCTCTTCCTGGCAGGGATCAATCGCTGGAGTGTCATGGGAGCCTATCCCGAAGACGGCATCGAGGGGCTGGGCTTTCGTTTTGTCGAAGACCACCAGGGCAACCTCGACCCGGTGGGGCTCGACGGGATATACGAGGGACTCTGTCCGCCCTATTTTGACGATATGTATGAGGCGGCCCGCGCATTTGCGGATCGACGCCATGGCCCAGGCGGTGCTTACGATCCCAACACACCCGGGCCCTGGAAGAATAGCGCCGCCGTCAAAGAAACGGTCGAACCCTTCAGCGACGAATTCGTCGACTGCCTGGGCGAGGTGGCTCAATATATCTACGAAAAATACGGGAAATTTCCGGGAACGACGACGACCATCGTCATGCCCTGTTATGTTCAGGCCGTCCACATCGACACCGACTTCTATGATGAGCACTACGATGAGGGCGCCTATTTGAGCACCCATGCCGAACATATGGAGCGCTGGCACTGAATCAAAAAGGTAGGATGTAAATGAAGTTCGAAGATAAGCAAAAGGCTCGGGAATTCGTCTGGCAAGAATTGCAGGAACGGGGCGTGGCTCGATTCCCCTTTCCGCCGACGGGGCGAATTCCCAATTTCTCAGGAGCTGAAGCGGCGGCCAGTCGCCTGGCAGACCATCGACTGTTCCAGGAAGCTCGAGTCATCAAGATAAACCCCGACTCGCCGCAGCGCCCACTGCGCGAAGAAGCGCTGCGGCGGGGCAAGACGGTCATCGTCCCCACCCCTCGTTTGCGCGCCGGTTTCCTGCGCTTTGACCCCGACAAAATTGACGAGGAGAATTATCGCGATGCCTCTATGATGAGTCGCTGGGAGCCCTTTTCTGTGAAGGTGCCCCTCGATGATTTTCCCGTGGTGGACCTCATCGTGACGGGCTGTGTGGCCGTCACAAAAGATGGCAAACGCCTCGGCAAGGGCCACGGCTATAGCGACCTGGAATTTGCCATCCTTCGCGAGCTCGGTCAGCCGCCGGTGCCGGTGGTCACCACGGTCCACGACGTCCAGGTGCTCGGCGATTTCCCGGTCGATGAGCACGATATCTATCTATCGGCGGTGGCAACTCCCGACGGAGTCTGGGACGTCGACGGGGCCGACAGACAAGACCCGCCGGGAATCCTGTGGGAGCTTCTAAGCGACGAAGATTTAGAGGCCATGCCCGTCTTGGGGGAGCTCAAAGAGCGGTCGATCTAAAGATACAAACGACAATTTGAGGGTTTGAGGAGGACTATGCTTAAACACAGCCCTGGGGCCGATAGTCTCTGACTATCGTCGCCGCCGGTCCTGAACGACGATCTCTTCGCCCAGTCCTCGGCCTCAATCAATCATCTTCACTGCGGCCGTGTACTAGGAGCCTGTTGCGCATAGACTCCACGTCGCCTCGGCGGCCGATTTTGCGTCAGAATTTGCCCGTATGGCCTCGAAATAGCGTTGCTATTACTCGTTATACGAACAAATCTGAGCACAAAATCTCCTCGCCGAGAGCTCGGTCCGCTATGCGCAACAGGCTCCTAG
>SLJM01000405.1 GCA_007135085.1 Myxococcales bacterium | reverse complement strand
CGCCCATGGAAAAGATATCGCGTAGGATTCCGCCCACGCCGGTGGCCGCCCCCTGGAAGGGCTCGATCGCCGAGGGGTGGTTGTGGCTCTCCATCTTAAACGCCACGGCCTGCCCGTCGCCGATATCGACCACACCCGCTCCCTCTCCGGGACCGACGAGAACCCGCGGTCCGTCGATGGGCAACTGAGCCAATACGGGCTTGGAGTTCTTATAGGCGCAATGCTCGGACCACATGACGCTGAAGATGCCCACCTCCACGTAGTTTGGCAGACGACCCATATGGTCGCAGACCAACTCGTATTCGGCGTCACTCATCCCCATATCGGCGTAGAGTTTCTGATCGCGAATTTCTTCCGGTGTGGGCTCACGTTGAGCGCTCATGCCGACTCCTTTTGTGCCTTCAGGTGATACTCGAGGATCGAGCGAAAGAGGCCGACGCCGTCGGTGGAACCGAGCTCTTCACGCACGGCCCGCTCCGGGTGTGGCATCATACCCAGCACATTACCCGCCTCGTTGGTGATCCCCGCGATATCGTCGATCGACCCGTTCGGGTTATCCACATAGCGAAACAAAATCTGGTCGTTCGCTTTGAGTTTCTGAAGAGTCTCGTCGTCGCAATAGTAGTTCCCCTCCATATGGGCGATGGGAAAATCGACGACCTGCCCCCCTTCAAACTCGCTGGTAAAACGGGTCGACCCATTTTCCACGCGCAGATCGCAGGGCTTGCAGATAAACTTCAGCGATTCATTGACCCGCATCGCCCCCGGCAACAACCCCGCTTCCAGCAGGATCTGAAAGCCGTTGCAGATGCCGATAATCGTCGCTCCCCGGGCATTTGCAGCCTCGAGAGCGCCGATAATTGGTGAGAAACGGGCGATGGCCCCACTTCGCAGATAATCGCCGTAGGAAAATCCACCGGGCAAGACGATGAGATCGTAGCCTGTCAGATCTTCTTCTTTATGCCACACGGCGTCTACCGTGCCGCCCACGACCTCACGGACTGCTCGAAGGCAGTCGACGTCGCAATTCGAGCCTGGAAAGACCAATACTGCCGACTTCATCACTGCTCCTCCCCGTCGACTTCGACGAGCTCGACGCGATAATCCTCGATGACCGTATTGGCCAACAGCTTCTCGCACATCTCGCGCAGATCGGCTTCGGCCTCTTCGCGGTTGTCACCGTCGATGGTCAGCTCCAGAAATTTTCCAACTCGCACATCCCGCGCATGACCAAAGCCAAGCGAGTGGAGCGCTCCCTCCACTGCCTGCCCCTGGGGGTCGAGGACATTTTCCTTGATCGTCACGTGCACCGTCGCCTGAAACATGCTTATCCCTCGAGGTCATCGCCGGTAATTCGGCGGAAGAGTTCCAAATATCGCTCGCTCGTCTCCCGGACCACATGGTCGGGGAGCAACGTCGGCATCTCACCCTGTTCTTTTTCCTGTGCCAGCAACCATTGCCGCACCGGCTCCTTATCCATTGAGTCGATCGCTTCGCCGAGCTTGAAATTCTCTTCGGCCCAGAATCGCGACGAATCGGGTGTAAAACACTCGTCGATGAGCACCAATTCGCCGTCCACATAGCCGAACTCTAATTTGCAGTCCGCCAAAATGACGCCTCGGTCCTCACAGACCTTGCGTGCGTGGGTGTAGAGCTTGACGGCCGCATCTCGAATCGCCTCGGCCGTCTCCTGGCCCACGCGGTCCACGGTCTCGGCAAAGGTAATATCCTCGTCGTGGCCCTCAGCCGCCTTGGTGGCCGGCGTAAAGAGGACCTCGTCGAGGCGTTGATTCATTTCCATGCCCGCCGGCAGCTCGATGCCGTTGACCTTTCCCGACGCCTGATATTGCCGCCAGCCGCCGCCGGTGATGTGACCGCGCACGACGCATTCGATATCGATGCGCTCTGCTTTGCGGCCCACCGTGATGCGGTCGGCGTAGCGCTCGGACAGGGACTCGTCGATGATCCCTTCGGCGACCAGCTTCTCCACATCGGCGTGGATAAAATGATTGGCCTGCAGCTCACTAGTCTGCCAGAACCAATACTCGCTGAGCCGATTGAGCACCGCTCCTTTTTTGGGAATCGGCGGCTTCAATTTCAGGTCGTGCGCCGAAATGCGGTCCGTCACCACCAGCAACAGGCGGTCTCCAAGGTCATAGACCTCTCGAACCTTTCCGCTGTGCAACAGGGGCGCCTTAATATCGTCGGTGGAGCTATATAATGCGTCCGTCTTGGCGTCGCTCACGACGTTCCCTCCTGTGATGGGGTCGGTGAATCCAGACCGAGCCGTGCAAAAATGGTGTCCACCTCACGGGCGTGCCAGGCGGGGTCGAAGCAATCGTCGAGCTCCTGCTCGCTGAGCACGGCCGTCACCTCTTCATCGTCGATGAGAATTTGGCGAAACGACCGCTGCTCATCCCAGGCGCGCATGGCCCGCTTCTGGACGAAATCGTAGGCCTTCTCCCGACTCCACCCCTTATCGATGAGCGTGGTCAGCACTCGCCCCGAAAAGGGAAGATCGAAGGTGCGCTTCATATTTTTGAGCATATTTTCCGGAAAGACCGTCAGGTTTTTGACGATCTTCGTGAAGCGATTGAGCATATAATTGAGCAAGATTGTCGAATCGGGAAGAATGACCCGTTCTACCGAGGAGTGCGAGATATCGCGCTCATGCCACAGCGCCACATTTTCAAAGGCGGCGCTCATATTGCCGCGAAGCACCCTGGACAGACCCGAGATATTCTCGCTTCCCACGGGATTTCGCTTATGAGGCATCGCCGACGAGCCCTTCTGACCCTTTGAGAACGACTCCTCCACCTCTCGGACCTCGCTCTTCTGCAAGGCTCGAATCTCGGTGGCGAATTTCTCGAGCGACGTGGCACAAACAGCCAGGGTCGCCACATAATGGGCGTGGCGGTCCCGCTGCAGGGTCTGCGTCGAAATCGGCGCCGGGCTCAACCCCAGCTTTCGACAGACGATCTGCTCCACTCTGGGGTCGATATTGGCGTAGGTGCCAACAGCTCCCGACATCTTTCCGAACTCCACGTCCCGCGCAGCCCGTCGAAAGCGCTCCAGGTTGCGCTGCATCTCCGCATACCATAGCGCCAATTTGAGCCCGAAGGTCGTCGGCTCGGCGTGCACCCCGTGGGTTCGTCCCATGCAGGGCGTCTTCTTATAACGCCGCGCCTGTTCGGCCAGAACCTCGATGAAGCGCTCCAGGTCGGCCTCCAGAATTTCATTGGCCTGTTTGAGCAGATAGCCGTTGGCCGTATCCACCACGTCCGTCGAGGTCAGCCCGTAATGGACGTGCTTTCGCTCCGGTCCCAACGTCTCCGAAACAGCACGGGTAAAGGCGATGACGTCGTGTTTGGTCTCGGCCTCGATCTCGTGGATGCGCTCCACGTTGAAGTCGGCCTTCTCGCGCAGAAGCTGCACTTCATCTTCGGGAAGCACGCCGATTTCAGCCCAGGCTTCGGCAGAGCAGATCTCTACCTCCAGCCAGGCGCGAAACCTGTTCTCCTCGGTCCAGATGGCGCCCATTTCAGGCCGTGTATACCGCTCAATCATGACAAATCGTCCATTTTAGGATTGAAGATCACTCCACACCGAACAGCTCTCCACCCACTGCAACGCCTCTTCGACGTCATCAGCGAGGATGTTGACATGGCCCATCTTTCGGCCCTCTCGAGCCGGGCTCTTGCCGTAGAGATGTGTCTTGAGTTCGAGGTTTGAGGGACGGGGTTTTACCAACTGCTCCAACCAGGGTTCAACGTGCTGGCCTAGGAGGTTCGCCATCACAACGGGCGTATGCTGGTGAGGATTCCCAAGGGGCAGACCACAGATGGCTCGAAGGTGCTGCTCGAATTGGGAGGTCAGGCAGCCGTCCATCGTATAATGGCCCGAATTATGGGGCCGAGGCGCCATCTCGTTGACATAAATTTCACCGTCGCGCCCCAGAAAGAACTCGATCCCCAGCAGGCCCACCATGTCCAATGAATCGGCGATCGCCAGCGCAATCTCAGAGACCTCTTCCTTGATATCGTCGCCAACCCTGGCCGGTGCGATCGACAGATGGAGCCGATTATCGACGTGAATATTCTCGGCCACCGGAAAGGTCATCCTCTCACCGGTGGTGCCGCGGGCCACCACCACGGAGAGTTCACATTGGAAGTCGATGAACCTCTCCAGCACCAGATCGCCCTGGTCGGCCAGCGTGGTATAGGCTTGCGCCCCCGCCCCAATATCTTTGATGACTCGTTGGCCCTTGCCGTCATACCCGCCGGTGGCTGTCTTGAGCACCGACGGCACTCCCAATTTTTCGAGGGCTTTTTCGAATAGCGCCTGGTCCGAGATCTCGGCAAAGGATGCGACCTGAGCCCCGGCGGCGATGATCGCCCGCTTCTCGCGCGCTCGATGCCGGGTGGTCCGCAACAGCTGTGTGCCCTGCGGCAGGTAGCTCTCGTCCTGGAGCACCGCTGCCACGGCGGGCGAAATATTTTCAAATTCGTAGGTGACGACCGACGCCAGATTGACCAGCTCTCGAGCGGCGTCGACGTCATCGAATGGAGCCACGATCTGCTCATCGCAGACCTGGGCGCAGGAGCTGTCCGGGGTGGGGTCGAGGCAGACAAAGCGATAGCCCATGGGGCGTCCGGCGAGGGCCATCATTCGACCGAGCTGGCCGCCGCCGAGAATTCCGATCGTAGCCCCGGGAACGATCACTTCACCATCGCGTTTTGAGCTCACCCCAGATCTCCACTGGTCTCGATGACATGATCTCGAAGGCCCTCGCGACGCCGCTGCACCCGGGCGCGAAGGGCTTCGTCAAAGGCTCCCAATATTTGTGCTGCCATCAGGCCGGCGTTCTTCGCTCCTGACGTGCCGATCGACATGGTCGCCACGGGCACTCCGCCGGGCATCTGAACAATCGACAGCAGCGAATCTACCCCATTCAACGTCGAGCTTTTGACGGGCACGCCGATGACGGGCAGCACCGTCTTGGCCGCCACCATCCCCGGCAGATGAGCTGCCCCACCGGCGCCGGCGACGATCACCTTCAGCCCCCGCTCCACGGCGGACTCGGCATATTCGAACATCCGATCCGGCGTGCGGTGGGCGCTGACCACTAATTTTTCGTAGGGAATCTCTAATTCATCGAGGACGTCGCAGGTATATTTCATGGTCGGCCAATCGGATTGACTGCCCATGATCACGCCAACTTTCGGATGGTCCACTGCTGCCTGAGATTGGTGATCTTCCATCTCCATGCTCCCGTGGTCGGTGCCATCAAACTGTGTCGTGCTTGTCCCGTCGGCCACGAAATCGCATTCCCGAGGGAAGCTGTCAAGAGCGTAACTTGGGAGTGACCTATTCACCGCGAAGATCACAAAGAACTCAAAGGTTACGGCGTAGTCTTCGCTCCTCGCATACCCCGATCCAACCTTAGTGATCTTCGCGCTCTTTGCGGTGGATCCTTTCTCGGCTCCCTCGTCTTATTCCCATTCAATGGTCGCCGGAGGCTTACTGGACACGTCGTAGACCACGCGGTTGACCCCTTTGACCTGGTTGATGATCTGATCCGACATGCGGCCCAGAAAATCCATCGGCAGGTGGGCTCGGTCGGCGGTCATGCCGTCGCGGCTGGTGACGGCTCGTAAGGCGATGACCTGATCGTAGGTACGGCTATCGCCCATGACGCCCACGGTTCGGACCGGGAGCAACACGGCGAAGGCCTGCCACACGCTGTGGTAGAGCTCGTCCTTGCGAAGGCCCTCGATGAAGATATGGTCGGCGGCGCGCACGATCTCGAGCCTCTCCGGGGTGATCTCGCCCAAGATGCGGACCGCCAGACCCGGCCCCGGGAAGGGATGGCGATCCACCATATCGGCAGGCAATCCCAGGGTTCGGCCCAGCACTCGCACTTCATCTTTGAAGAGCTCGCGAAGGGGTTCGATGAGCTCGAAGTCCAGCTCTTCCGGCAGACCGCCCACGTTGTGGTGGGATTTGATCGTCGCCGACGGGCCGCGAACGCTCACCGATTCGATGACGTCGGGATAGAGCGTTCCCTGGGCCAGATATTTGGCGTTATCGATCTCGGCCGCCACCTCATCAAAGACCTCGATAAAGGTCTCGCCGATGACCACCCTCTTTTCTTCCGGGTCGACCACGCCCTCGAGGCGGCTCAAAAATTTGTCGCGGGCGTCGACGACGCGCAGATCGACGCCGAAATGGTCTTCGAAAATGGTGCGAACTTTTTCGCCTTCACGATGGCGCAACAGGCCGTTGTCGACGAAGACACAGGTCAATCGATCGCCGATTGCCCGGTGGAGCATGGCGGCCACCACCGAGGAGTCGACGCCGCCGGAGAGGCCACAGATGACGCGCTCGTCGTCGCCCACTTGCTCGCGAATCTGGGCGATATGGGTCTCCAGAAAATTGCTCATATTCCACTCGTCGCTGCATCCGCAGACATGAAATACGAAATTCTCGAGCAGCACCTCACCCTGCTCCGTATGGGAGACTTCCGGGTGAAATTGAAGTCCGTAGCGCCCTGCTTCTTCGTCGGCCATGGCGGCGAGCAGGCCGTTTTCAGTGGAGGCCACGCGGTTGAAGCCCTGAGGGGATTCGACCACGGCGTCGCCGTGGCTCATCCACACGTCGAGGGACTCCCCTTCGTCGAAGCCGTGAAAAAGCCCCACCGGCTCGTCGATGACGATCGTGGTCCGACCGTATTCGCCGACCTCCGATGGTTCCACACGCCCCCCTCGAGCATCGGCCAGCAGCTGCATGCCATAGCAGATGCCCAGGATCGGAATCTCCAGATCAAGCAATCCGCCCTGAAGCTGAGGCGCCCCATCGATGCTCACGCTGCTCGGACCGCCGGAGAGGATCAGCCCCGCCGAGGGCAAATCACCGGACTCTACGAATTGCCCTACCCTCTCGTCGTTGCAGGGCCAGACCTCGCAATAGACGCCCATCTCCCGAATCCGCCGGGCGATAAGCAGCGTGTACTGGCTGCCGTAGTCGAGGACCAGAATTCCCGATTTGAGCTCGCTCATGATCAACCGCGTTTGTAGTTGGGGGCCTCTTGAGTGACGATCACGTCGTGGACGTGGCTCTCACGCAGACCGGCGTTGGTGATTCGCACGAATTGGGCTTTTTCTCGTAGCTCGTCGATATCGGCGCATCCCGCATATCCCATGCCACTTCGCAACCCGCCCATAAGCTGGAAGATATTGGCCGACAAGGCGCCGCGATAGGGCACACGACCCTCGATGCCCTCGGGCACCAGCTTATCCGTGGCGTCTTCCTGGAAGTAGCGATCCTTCGATCCCTGCTTCATGGCGCCGATGGAGCCCATGCCGCGATACATCTTATAGGTCCGGCCCTGATACAGCACCTGCTCTCCCGGCGCTTCATCGGTGCCGGCGAAGAGGCTGCCGATCATGACCGTATTGGCCCCGGCGGCGATGGCTTTGACGATATCGCCGGAGTATTTGATGCCCCCGTCGGCGATAACGGGCACGCCCCGGGCACCGGCGGCTTTCGAGACCTCCATAATCGCCGTGATCTGCGGCACGCCCACGCCGGCGATGATCCGAGTCGTGCAGATACTGCCCGGCCCGATGCCCACCTTGACGGCGTTGGCCCCGGCGTCGATGAGCGCCTCGGCGGCGTCACCGGTGGCGATATTTCCGGCGATGAGCTGGATATCGGGATAGCGCTCGCGCAACAACTTCACCGACTCGATGACCTTGCTCGAGTGCCCGTGGGCCGTGTCGACGACCAGCACGTCCACACCGGCGGCGACGAGCGCCTCGGCCCGCAGGTCTCGATCGGCGCCCACGCCGATGGCGGCGGCCACCAACAATCGCCCCAGATCATCTTTGACCGAGCCCGGAT
>SLJM01000149.1 GCA_007135085.1 Myxococcales bacterium | reverse complement strand
GATCACGTCCACCGTAAATGCTCGATCGGAGCAGGTATAAACGGGGACCAACATTCGATGGTGGGAGTTGGGACAGGCGGTGATTTCGAGCGTCCTCTCCTGGACGCCCAGAAAATCCTCCTCTGCAAAGGGCTCACAGCCATAGCGAAGCTCTGACTCGTCGCCGGCCCGGAAAAAATAGGCGTCTCCCCCGTCGAACTCCTCGACGCCCGAGGCACACCCATCGGAGGCGGTGCACAATTGGGCAGAAGCACTATTGGAGACCCCATTAGGTCGGGCCGGCTGGCAATAGCCGTCGTAGCAGATCTCGTTGGAGAAGCAGTCCTCTTCGCTCTCACAGGGCGTCTCCCCCGAGCCCCCGCAGGCCATGAGAATTCCCAACAGACATTGGACGGCGGCCAGCTTGGCCGCATCGCGGACTGGCAGTCCGCGCTCCAAGGAATACGAAAGTAGAGAACATCGCCGATCATCGTCACCGCACTGAACGCTTACCTGTCCCTTCGTCTTCATCATTCCGGCCCACTCGTCGCTTCCACGGTCACCGCCACCTCGTAGGGCACGGACGAACCGGTGATTGGTTTGAGATCTAAGCCTGGCCACATCTCACTTCGATTGCCCGGACTCGACACTCGATCAAAGACGGCCACCCATTGATAGACCCCGTCCTCTTCGGAGAAATTGAAGCAATTGGTGGTGATCCCCGCGCCGGGATCGCATGCAATCGGCGTACTGGACACGGCGAATTTCACCTCGTCGAACCACTCATCGACGGGGCAATGCTCATCGAGGGGCGTGAGCGTCAACTCCAGGATGAAGTCGTAGTTGACGCAGGTAAAGACGGGAATTCGATAGGCATGTTCCTGAGCGGGACAGGTCTGAGCTTCCACTGGCTCGACGTCCCCGCCGATGAATACCTCGGAGCCGCTGCCAATATTGCACCCGTAGCGATCGAGATTGGACTCGGAGTCGTCGGGTCGAAAAATCACGGCGTCGCCGCTGTCGAGCTCATCTACCCCGGAGCTGCAGGGCACGCTGCCCATGCAGGTCGATTGCTCGTCATTGTCGCCGCCGGAGTCGCTGCCATTGCCTGCATCCCCGTCATCACCCCCGTCTTGGTCGCCCTCTCCGTCCTGGTCAACCACGTCCTCATCGCCGTTACCGGCGTCGTCGGGCTCAGCGAGCAGGCATCGACCACGGTGACAATATTCGTCGGCAAAACAATCGCCGTCTTCTTCGCAAACCGCTGTGCCCGAACACCCCGCCGCCAGGCTCAGCACAAATAGGGCGCCCACCATCGCCGAGGCGATCAAAAAGCATTTGAAGAATGGCTGTTCCATCATAGACTCTCGCACTTAAGAGGTCTTCACTCGGAGCTTCTCCACAGTTACAGATTGCCTATGGGACCTCAATAAAAACCATCGATGAAAATCTCGACGACCCTGTTGAAAAAACGTTCAGTATGCTAATCATTCGCGCCGCTCACTGCGCCTGCGACCACGGGATCCGACCATGACCGACTCTTCCTCTGCTGCCGACCAGAATAAAGAACCCACCCTTACCGACGACGTCGGTGAACTTCTGACCCTCGTTCGAAGCCACTCTCGTCGGCTCTCACGGGTCAAAAAATTGCTGGCACAGGTCGACAAAAAAGAGCCCAGAGCCGGTGATTACGAGACCTGGCTGGAGGTCCACCAGGGATTGGAGGGCTACGAGATCGCCATCGACGAGGTCGACCAGCGTCGACAATCGGTGGTGGAGCGAATGGGCAAGCAGCTAAACCGCCTGCGCGTTAAAGCGCGCATGACCTTTCTCACCAAACTCGACATGCTCGCCGGCACAAAAGAATTAACCGTAGAAAAGATCTCCGAGTCGCCGCTGGTGCTCTATCTGGAACCTTTGACCTTCGAGGTCGACTTCGACGGCGGCGGGGTGCGACTGCTCTACGGCCACGAGCTCATCGACGACACCCTCTCCATAAATGCCTCGGCCCTGATCGACGCTCATGCGAAATATCTGGCCCAACTAAAAAAGCTGGCCATCCCCTCCGAGGACTTCTTCGACCTTCTCTTCGACGCCTACCAGACCGTCCTGGCCAGAACTCACGGCGAACAGGAGAGCCGAGTCGATCTGGTCGACGTGCTCGTCCCCCTTGCCATGTTGCGCGCCGACGATAAATCGCTCCGCAAAAAGGGCATCCATGCCCTCGAGCCCTTTACGCGCTACCAACTGGCCTGGCAGCTAGCCCAACTTCGCCGCGACGGCCTCCTCGAAAAAGAGGGCCGCCGCCTCGACTTAGGCGCCGCCACCGGCGGATCGACCCGCGACAAATCAGACGTCCTCTACATCCCGGTCGGCGCCAAAAGCGGCCAATATTACGGCTCCATCCGCTTCAATTCGACCAATTAACGACGTCCTGGGGCTTGAGTCTTGGGTCTTGAACGGCCTCCTCCGACCTTTGATAAAAAGACGGAAAATTTCGTTTCAACCAAAACTTTTACGAAAGATCTCACCCAGATCGTCGATAATAGAAATGAACGACCCGTCGCCCCTGTTACCGCAAACCTCGATGCGAACCCTTAGTGCTCTCAATAATCCTCTTCGCGCTCTCAATTAACCCTTCGCGCCCTTTGCAGTCTTATTTAACCCTTCGCGCCCTCAAAAAATGAACGACCCATTACCAAACGCTCACTCAACCCCGACCCCAACCCTTAGTGCCCTTTGCGCCCTTCGCGGTTTCATTCATCCCCGGGCAACCCCGATCCCAACCCTTAGTGCCCTTTGCGCCCTTCGCGGTTTCATTTCCCTCTCAGACCTCCCAAGACGATGAAACTCGACCCCAGAACAGCCTCTCATATCCTCCAACGCCTCGGTGAAGGCGGCCAGCCCCCCGAGTTTGGCGTGGAGCATATCAACGTCGGAAACGAGAGCTACCTCGACGTATTGGAGAGCGAGTATTTCGAGCGACTCCTCGACGGCGGGGCCAGCTTTAAGCTCGTCCAGGGCTATTTCGGAGGTGGTAAGACCCACTTTTTATATTGCGTTCGCGATATGGCATGGCGCCATGGATTTGCGGTGGCCATCGTCGAATTATCGCCCGCTGAATGCCCCTATGACGACACCCTCAAGGTCTATTCGTCGGTGGCTCGACGGCTGGCCGTGGAGAGCAAAAAGGCGGGATCTACGCCTCGCTATGGGCTGACCGATATGCTCCGAGATCTGGTCGACTCCGAGGTCACCGACCTGGCCCGCGAGCTTCGCGAATCGGGCGCCCGCCACCCTGGCGAGGAGGCCCGCGAGAAGGTGCGCCGCTGGCTTCGCCGCGAGGTGGGACGCACCCCCTGTGAGAGCGTGTCCTACCGAAACGCCGTGGTCCAATTCTGCCTGGCCTGGCTCGACGAGGACTTCGAGGCCGAGCAAAAGCTCGAGGCCTGGCTGCGCGGCGAACCGATCCCCAGAGGTGAGGTCCGCGAATACGGGGTCTATGAGCAGATGAAGCGAGCCAACGGCTTTTTGATGCTCCGAAGTCTGACCCAGATGATCAAGGGCTTAGGGTTTGCCGGCACGGCCCTTCTCTTCGACGAGGTGGACCGAAACCTGAGCGTCAGCGCCAAGCGCAGCCAGGTCATCGGCGACAACCTGCGCCAGGTCATCGACCTCTGCGGCCGCCACCAACTGCCGAATACGCTCTTTATGTATGCCGTGCCGCCGGAGTTTATGCGCACTATCGTGCCCGACTACCCGGCGCTCTACCAACGCCTCAAGACGCCTGTCCCTTTGAGCGTGCGAAGCCCCCAGGCGGTGCTCATCGACCTGGAGCAACTCGATCTATCGCCCCAGGAATTGCTGACCTGCATCGGCGAGAAGCTGGTGCCCGTCTTCAATATCGCCCGCGGCGCCGACCTCGACGAGGACCTGCAGAGCACGAACGCCGCCATGCTCGCCACGGCCTGCGTGAACACCCAATTTGAGGTCAATCACCGGCGGCTCTTCGTAAAGACCTTCGTCGACTTCCTCCAACTTCAGGCCGTCGACGGCCAGTGGGAGGTCGATCTGGACTCGGCGATCGACCTCGTCTTGCAGGGCCATGATTCGCTGACCACGAATACGGCCGACCTGGAAGAGGAATTCGCCGACTTTTGACCGAGATCCACCCATGACCAAATCACCTCCCAATACGGCCCAGGCCCTTCGCACCCTGGAAGCGATGCGCCTCGGTGTGGTGCCCGACGACGATCTGGCCGGTTATACGGTGGGCCGAAGCGCCGAGATGGCCCTCGTCGACGTCGACCTCGAAGACACGCCCACCTCTGGCGCGCTGCGCGCGTTCTTAGGCGAATACGGCACGGGCAAGACCCACTTGCTCGAGCTGATCCGCCAGCGCGCAGTAGCCCGAAATTTCATCACCGCCCGGGTGGTGCTAAACCCCGACGAGACCGCACCAAGTCACCCCCGGCGAGTCTATCGTGAGTTGCTGCGCTCCCTGGAATATCCGGACCAGCCATCGCGCACAGGCCGGGGATTGCTGCCCTTGCTGGAAAAAGCATCCACGTCGGAACAGGTCCTGGAGACCTTCAAGATCACCGAACGGATCCGCGCCCGTGAGGCCCTCGACGAGGGGGCCCACCTCTATTTGACGCCTGCCATTCGCTATTACCGAGCCCTGGCGCTGGGCGAATCCAACGGTCGTCGCCTCAAGACCAACGACGTCACCGAAAAGGAGCGCGACGACGGTCTCAACGTCATGCTCCAATGGCTGTCGGGACATCCCACGATCTCAAATCAAGATATCGACGACGAACTTCGCCGACTCGTGGGCCGGCAGGGGCGCATCTACAGCCTCAAAGATTATCGCCCCTGGGCCCGGATCTACGGCTATATTTTGAGCGGCCTGGCCACCCTGGCTCGCCAGTCGGGCTACGCCGGCCTGGCAGTCCTCATCGACGAGGCCGAATTCTACTCCCTGCTGTCGTCGCAGAATCGCGAATATGCCCGCATCCTATTCAAAGCCCTGGCCTGGGCCTCTATCGGCGACGACGGCGGCGAGATCCCCTTCAATCGCGACGAATTAGATCTGGGCGGCATGGGAATCCTCCAGGATCTGCCCCCGCGCTACGGCGACGGCGGCGGCCTCTATACGGTCTTCGCCATGACTCCCAACGCCGAGGGCAAAGAGGCCCTGGCCGAAGCCGTTCCCGTCGAGCGCACCGCCGAGTTGAGCCGCCTCGACATGGCGGACTATCGCGAGCTCGTCGCCGCCGTGGCCGACCACTACCGACAGGCCCGCCACGACGCCAACGCCGGCCCCAAAGTAGAGGCCGCCCTGGCCAAAGTGGTCTCAGGCCTGTTGGAGTCGGCCTACGTCGAAAACCCCAGGCAGGCCATGAAATTCGTCGTCGAATTTCTCGACCTGGCCACCTTCCGCAGAGAATCGATGAAGGATGTGGTGGGCGACCTCCGCCAGATGTATGGATAGCCGCCATGCCCCAATACCTTTCCGATTTCCGACTTCCGATTTCCGATTCAATTTCCAAATTTTCAATTGTTTTTCCGCCACTTGCGAAGAACACACACCAAAACCAACAGAAAAGTCTAATCGGAAATCGGAAATCCGAAATTTTGCATCGGAAATTTTTATGATCTCCGAGTCCCAAGCACGTTCTTTAATCCCTCGCACCTGGCACGCCTTCTTCGGTCGCTTCGGCGGCCTCACCGAGGCCCAGGCCTGCGCCATCGAGCCCGTCTCACAGGGAACATCTCTGGTCCTCTGCGCGCCCACGGCGTCGGGAAAGACGGAGGCTCTCCTCGGCCCCTTACTCGATAGATTGAGCGCCCTCGACAAAAATAAGGCCGGCCCCCGAGTGCTTCTGATCTGCCCCACACGAGCGCTTTGCAACGATATGCACCGCCGCATCCGTCGCCCCGTCGAGCAATGCCGATGGGTCAGCGACGTCAAAACCGGCGACTCCCCAACTCTGAGCGACACCGATCGGCCCCAGGTGGTGATCACCACCCCCGAATCTGTGGACTCTCTCTTAAGCCGCCAGCCCCGCGCTCTACTGGGCGTGGACGCCCTCTTTTTGGACGAGCTCCACCTCCTCGACGGCGACGCCCGAGGGGATCATCTACGGGCCCTCATCTGGCGGCTGAAGTCCATTCGACAGGACCTTCAGATCCTGGGCGCCTCGGCCACCGCCGCCGACGCCGAGAGACTGGCTCGAAATTATGCGGGCAAAGCGGCGGTGACTATTCGCGCAGGCGGCGGGCGCGACCGCCAATTGGACATAAAACTTCGCGAGGCGCTCACCCTGGAAGAGGCCGCCCAGCTCATCCGCACCGAACTCAATGATGAGCGGGGCACCAAATTATTGGTCTTCGCCAATACCCGCGCTGAAGTGGAGTGGCTCTCCGCCGAATTATCGGAGCTGCGGGCCTTCGCCCACCACGGTAGCCTCTCCAAGGCCCAACGACTGGCCACGGAGAAGGGCTTTTTAAACGCCCCCTCCGGGGTCTGCGTGGCGACGATGACCCTCGAATTGGGGGTCGATATCGGCGACGTCGACCGAGTTGTCCTGCTCAATCCGCCAACCGACGTGGCCTCTTTTACCCAGCGCATCGGCCGGGGAAATCGCCGCGGTCTGCGGGTCTACGCCACGGGGATTTACTCCTCGCCATTCGACCGCCTTCGCTTCGAGCATATGATCGATTGTGCCCAGGAGGGTCGCCTCTTTCCCGAGGCCATCGCCTTTCGGCCCACGATCATCGCCCAACAGGCTATCTCGCTGGCTTTCCAGAACCCCAAGGGCTGGATCTCTGCCGGCGTCATCCAGAAACGACTTCCCGAAGGGGTGCGCCACCGATGGACTCCCGCCGATTGCCGGGCGATCCTCAATAAGATGAAAGACGAGGGCTATCTCCACGCCGATTCACAGGGCCGCTTCGTGCCCGACGAACCGGCGCGCCGTGACTATGAATACGGCCGCATGCACGCCCATATCAGCTCCACTGGCGAAGTGGAGGTCGTCGACGAGGCCACGGGCCGAAAGATCGGCACCGCCCGCTGGTCCGACGAGGACTACGGCCGCGGCCAGGGCGGCGGCGAAGGGCTTTTGCTCGGCGGCCAACACCGGAAGGTAACCCGCGTAAAAGACCGACAGGTCTTCGTCGAAGCCGGCGATCGCAGCGAAGACGCTAGTTTTATGTCCCGCTCCGGCCCCCGCTATTCATTCGGGCTGGCCCGCGACCTGTCGGCTCATCTGCAGATCCCCGGCGATATTCTCCCCTTCGAACCGCGCGGCCCCAAACGCTGGCGCGTCGAGCATTTCTGCGGCACCCTGGGCTCACGACTTCTGTCGGCCGCCATGAGAGAGCGGGGTTTTACGCTCAAAAAAATCACCCCCTTCTTCGCCGAATGCCGCCTGAATTCGGGAAAATTGCCGGCCACCCTGGGCCCGGCAGATCGCATCGAAAAAGATCTGAATACCTGGCTTCGCGACGGCAAGGGTTATCGCCAATTATTAAACCCTCTTCAGGCCGGCCCCTGGCAGCGCTTCGTCCCCGACGACCTGCTCTGCCGATGGGTCGCCGATTGCGTCGACGTCGAGGAATTCGCACACTGGCTGGCCGGGTTGACCATCGAAGAGGTAGGATAATACCAATGCTCCACGACCTTCGCACATTGCGCCAACGCTGTGTGGCCGCCCACAACAGGCTGGCCCGCGATGCCGGCCACTCGCCGATCGTGGCGCTGTTGCGCAGTCTGCCCGGCCTGGACAAGCCCGACGCCAAGACCGAGGGCCATCTGCTGCTATCGTCTTATGTCTTCTGGGGAAGCCGCCAGCTCGGCGGGAGCCGCCGGGGCTTCGAGCGCCGCCTCAAGCAGACCACGCTGGTCCCCTATCTGGAGCTCCACGAGGAGCTGAAAAAGGG
>SLJM01000435.1 GCA_007135085.1 Myxococcales bacterium | reverse complement strand
TTTCTTGCTCGACTACGACGGGGCCATCGACGACCCGGACTTTTTGGAGCATGTGGTGCGCCGAAATATCGAGCTCAAATGTGAGCTCATGGCCATCGACCCCAAAGAGCTCAGAGAGGGGATGGTCCTTCAATACGGGCATACCGTGGGACACCCGGTGGAGTATTTGTCGGGCTATGAGCTCAATCACGGACAGTCGGTGGGAATCGGCATGATGGTCGCCGCCCGGGTGGCCCGACTATTGGGCGCCTGCGGCGATGATATGATCGACCTTCATCGCCAGGTCATCGAGAAATACGAGCTGCCCACGGAGATCCCGGCCAACCTGGACGTGGACGATATCATGGCCGCCCTTCGCTATAACAAGCGCTACCTCGCCGAGGGCACGCGAATGGCGCTCATCGACGAGCCGGGCCGGATCTGGCAGGTCAATGACGACTACGCCATCCCCGTGCCCGACGAGGTGTTGCGCGAGGCGATTTTAGCCAGCTTTTGAGCTGTAAAAGGAGAGCCGAGATGGGACGCAAAGTGGTCATCACCGGGGGCTCGAGTGGTATCGGGTTTGCAGCGGCGCGCAATTTTGCAGAGCAGGGCGACCAGGTCGTCATCTGCGGGCGCGATGAGGCAAAGCTCGAGCGGGCCGTCGCCGAAGTGGAGGGATTGTCGGCTGCTCAGGTCGACGTCAGCGATCAGGCTCAAGTGGAGGAGTTCTTCGAGCGGGTAGGGCCCGTCGACGTCCTGGTGGCCAACGCCGGGGTCTGCGAACAGGCCCGGCTCGACGACGACGATAGCGACGACGTCTGGCGTCGGGCGATGCAGATCAACGTGGACGGCGTGTATTTCTGTCTAAAAGCGGTGTCCAAGACCATGCCCGACGGCGGCAATATCATCACCGTCTCGTCAGGTTTGGGCAAAAACGCCCGCGCCGGCTACGAGGCCTATACGGCAAGTAAACATGCCGTGCTGGGGCTGACAAAATGCGTGGCTCTCGAGCTTGCGCCCCGGTCGATTCGAGTCAACGCCGTCTGCCCCGGCTGGGTGGACACGCCCATGTCGCAGGCCGACGTCGTCGAGAGTGCGCGCCGCGCCGGCGTGGACGCCGAGGACTTTCGACGGGCCGCCGTGGGGTCTATTCCCCTGGGCAAGATGGTGGTGCCCCAGGACGTGGCCGACCTCATCGCCTTTCTGGCTTCCGAGAAGGCAGGAGCCATCACGGGACAATCCTATAATATCTCGTGCGGCGAATTTTTTAATTGATCTAGTACACGGCCGCGGTGATTATGACCAGTTGACGCCGGTGCTGAACGACGATCTCTTCGCCGTCTGCACTCGACGATGCTATGGCATCACCTCGTTTCGACGGCTTCGACCTCGTCGCCCAGTCCTCGGCCTCAATCAATCATCTTCACTGCGGCCGTGTACTAGCGTCGAGTTACTTTCCATGAAAACACTGGTGGTCGGTCAAGTTACACACGATCTCTACGAGGGGGAGTTCGTGCCCGGGGGCTGTGCGTTTTACGGCGCCCAGGTGCATCGACGGATGAGCGGTGAGACTCATCTGGTGAGCGTCGTGGGCGAAGATTTTCAATGCGACCAGGCGATCTCCGAGATCGAAGCCACCGTCATTCGACAGGGCGAGACCACGGTATTTGCCAATTATTATCCCGACCAGGGCCCGCGTCAGCAGCTCCTGGTGGCGAGCGCTCCCGCGGTGACGCCCGAGATGGCGCCGCCGAAGTGGCTGGAGGCCGATCTGGTCCATCTGGCCCCCGTTTTCGGTGAAATCGATCTGCAGGCCTGGAAAAAAGCTGTGGGCCAGGGCCTTCTGGCGATTAATGTGCAGGGCTGGCTAAAGTACCGGGGCTCGAAGATCGATCCGCAGAAGTTGGAAAACCTTCAGCGTCGTGGCCTGTCAGGGGCTGCTCATCGAGTGGTCCATCGGCCGTGGCAGGTTGGCAGTTCTGATCTGGAGGGGGTCGACGTGGTCTGCTTGAGCGAGGAAGACCTCATCGGTCAGACAAGGCTGTTGCCCCGCCTGGTGGAGGCCGTACCCGTGGTGGCCCTGACCCTTGGGGAGCGGGGGAGCCGAATTTTCGTGGACGGAAAAGAGCGGGCAAGGATCGGCATTTATCCCACCGAAGCGGTGGACCCCACCGGGGCGGGAGACGTCTTCGCCGCCGCCATGGTCCATCGCCTGGCCGGCGGTGATGATCCCGTCGAAGCGGCGCGCTATGGCGCGGCGGCGGCCTCGGTGGTCATCGAGGGGCAGGGGCCCGACGCGCTGGGAGGCCTGAGTCAATTGGAGAAGCGGGTGAATAGAATCAGCGCCTCCGTCGTCTAATCGCCCCTCGTTGAGATGCCCCAAATACTCGGGCTAGATTGACAGTTTACGAGGGCGGCGGCTATCCTCGCCGCAATGCAGAAAGTGGGCGAATCTGATCGACTTCGGTTCGACGCCCTCGTGGCTCTTATTTTTCTCGTGAGAGGTTGTTATGGAACTCGGAATTCTGGTCGTCGCCGCGGTGATCTTCTTCGTCATTGTCGGCGGGCTCATCATGTTCGCCGTGGGCATCTATAACCGGCTGGTCAAGCTGCGTAATCGGTTCAAGAATGCCTTCTCGCAGATCGACGTGCAGCTCAAGCGCCGCTACGACCTGATCCCCAACCTGGTGGAGACGGCCAAGGGCTTTATGCAGCATGAAAGAGAGACCCTGGAAGCGGTCATCCAGGCTCGTAATCAAGCTCAACAGGCCAACCAACGAGCGGCCCAGAGCCCGGACAATCCCCAGGCGATCCAGAATTTGATGGGCGCAGAAGCGGCCCTGACGGGATCGCTTGGAAAGATGTTCGCCCTGTCGGAGTCTTATCCGGAGATCAAATCGGATTCGACGATGACCAATCTGATGGAAGAGCTGAGCTCCACGGAAAACCGAATCGCTTTCGCCCGTCAGGCGTTCAACGACTCGGTGACCAAATATAATACGGCTCGCGAGACTTTCCCGGCCGTGATGTTTGCCGGCGCCATGGGCTTTCAAGAAGCGATGCTCTTTGAATTGGATAGCCCGAAAGAGCGCGAAGCAGTCAGCGTGTCATTTACCTGAAAAAGAAGTGAGGTCGCTCCGTGGCCAACCGTTCGACCATGGATTTCTTCGAGCGTCAGGATGACGCTCGAAAAAATACGGGCCGTCTCATCCTGTTGTTCGGCCTGGCCATCGCCGTGCTGACCGGGGGGACCTACCTGGCGCTGGCGATGATCCTCAATCCAGACGTTCTGGTATATCTATTCGAGCCCCAGGACGCGGGTCGACTCGATCTGGAGCTGGGGCTGCTGTCGTTGGTGGTCACGGGAGCGGTGATCTTTGCGGGCAGCGCCTATAAGATTTCCTCCCTCAATAATGGGGGAAGCGTGGTGGCCGAGACCATGGGCGGCAAGGAGATCGACTCGTCGACCATGGATCCCCTGGAGCGTCGATTCGTCAACGTCGTCGAAGAGATGGCCCTGGCCTCGGGGGTGCCCGTGCCGCGGATCTACGTCCTGGAGCGGGAGAACGGGATCAACGCCTTCGCCGCCGGCTATACGATGAATGACGCCGCCGTGGCGGTCACCCGCGGGGCCCTCGAGCAGTTGACCCGCGATGAATTGCAGGCCGTGGTGGCCCATGAGTTCAGCCATATCCTCAACGGCGATATGCGGCTCAATATCCGCCTCATCGGTGTGATCCACGGAATCTTGATCATCTATCTGACGGGGCGAGTATTTATGCGCGCTGCCGCCCGGGGCAGCCGGAGCAGCCGGCGCGGCGGAGGCGGCGGCGGGATCATCCTGGCCGGTGTGGTGCTGTGGGTGTTCGGGTTGGGCGGCGTCTTTTGCGGTCGACTCATCAAGAGCGCCGTATCTCGTCAGCGCGAATATCTGGCCGATGCGGCGGCCGTCCAATTTACGCGAAATCCCCAGGCCCTGGCGGGGGCCCTCAAAAAGATCGGCGGCTATACCTATGGCTCGTCGCTGGGGGCAGCCAACGCCGAAGAGATCAGCCATATGTGCTTCGGCAGTGTCCGCGGTGGCGGCCTGTCCGGTTTTTCATCGGGCCTGATGTCGACCCACCCGCCGTTGGAGAAGCGCATCCGTGCCGTCGATCCCTCCTTTGACGGTACCTATAGGGTCATCGAGGCCGGTGAGAAGCATGCCGCTCTGGGAGCCGACGAGGTGGCCGCCGTCGCTGGATCGTCGACCGGTGGTAACCGTGCTGAGGGCGGCGTCTTCGACCTGGGCGACGGGTCCATGGCTCAGGGCATGGCCATGGCGGCCGCGATGTCCACGGGCGGCAATGATTGGTCGTCTCAGGGGCGTGAACTCGACTATCAGGTTGCTCCCGATGACGTGCTGGAGTCGGTGGGCGAGACCTCGCCACAGAATTTGATCTATTGTTCGACCCTGCTCGACGAGATTCCCCGGCCTCTTATGGAGGTCAGAAGCGACCTGATGGGTTCCATGGCCGCCGTCTATACGCTGCTCCTCGATCACGACGCGCAGGAGCGCCAGAAACAAGCGGCGATGCTAAAGCGCCACGCCGACCCGCGTATTCTCAAAGAGGCGCGAAGGCTGTGGCCGTCGGTGGCCACCCTGGACGATGAATTTCGCCTGCCCTTTATGGATCTCCTCGTGCCCAGCCTGCGAAGGATGACCGACGATCAATTCAAAGAGTTTTCGGCCATGGTGGATCGGCTCATCCAGGCCGATGGAAAGGTGACCTTCAAGGAGTTCGTCCTGGAGCGGGTGCTCCTGCACCGTCTGGAAGTGGCGCGTTTTCGGGCAAATAGAAAGGCCGTTCAATTTCACTCCTTTGGCGCCGTGGGCTCCGATATCTCCAACCTCCTGTCCTGTCTGGCCTATGTGGGCCATGACGATATGGCCATGGCCCGCTATTCCTTCGACGAGGGGGTCAAGCGGCTTCCCAAGCGGGTGCAGGGGCGCATTGAGTTTCGAGATCGAAGCCGCTGGACCTTCCCCAACGTGGCGGCCTCGCTGGAACGGCTCAGCGTGGCCTCGCCGACGATCAAGAAGAAGGTCATCGACGCCTGTGCCTATTGCGTGATGGGCGACGGAGTGGTGGTCGTCGAAGAGGTGGAGATGCTCCGGGCTACCTGTGAGTCCCTGGACGTGCCCCTTCCTCCCTTCATCCCCGAGGCCACTCGCCGGGTGGCTTGAATCTGAGCCGGCCCTGCTTATCTTCGCTCCTGCAATCGCGATTAATTAGCTCTCCGAACAAGAGAGCAAAAGCCCTGCAGGAGGCAGAGATGAGCGAAAAAGTTGATAAGTCCACGTTGATCGAGGGGCTCAATGAAGATCTGGCCCACGAGTATCAAGCCATTGTGATGTATAATACCTACGCTGCCGCCGTGACCGGGGTGCATCGCAACGAGCTAAAGCGGTTTTTCCTCGACGAGGTGGCCGACGAGTTGGGACATGCCCAATTTCTGGCCGACAAGATCACCGCCCTGGGCGGCCAGCCGGTCACCAAGGCCGCCCCCGTCGAATATACGACGTCGCCCCGGGAGATGATGGAAAACGTGGCCCGCGCCGAAGCGGAGACCATCGAGCGCTACGGCCGGCGCATGAAGCAGGCCGCCGCCTTTGGTGATTACGGTCTGGAGTCGAAGCTCGGGGATCTCATCGCCGATGAGACAGAGCATAAAGAGGAAGCGGAGAAACTCCTCAAGGGAAGTTGGGGCGAATAAGCGTCGCCGGTCGCCCCGGTGAGCCTTGCCCCGGCCGAACTCACAACGTTGGAGAGCTGACGTCTCGCCATAAGAAATTGGCGGGCGTCAGCTTTCTAGTTTTTCGCAGATGGCGTCGAATTCTTCGGGAGGGAGTTGCCAGGAGTCGCCGGGAGCCTGTTCGAGGGGCTCCGAGGCGGTCTCCCAGGCCGTCAGATCTTCGGCGACGGTCACCAGATGGACCGGAGAATGATAGGGGGGATTGACGGTGAGCAGCCAACCGATATTGGAGCCGTTCTCGCTCTGCCAGCGGGAGACTTTGACGCTGCGCAGTTCGCTGATCTTCCAGCCCGTGCGGTCCAGGATGAGCCGGTCGTCGGTGGTGAGGCGAAGATCGACCTCGTCTTCTACGTCACCCCAGCGGATGACCTGAAAGCGGGTGCCACGCCACATGGGACGCCACCTCAAGACCACTGGCAGAAGGATCAATAAAAATAGGGCGCCATAGGTCGCCGGCAGCGCCCAGACTCCAAAGCTCATCGGATTTGGCGAGAGGTCGACCAATGACAGAAGCCCCATGATGAGGAAGGCGGCCACAAAGATTCCCGACGGCCCCAGAGTGGCGGCGATCTCGTCGAATCCCAACTTTTCCCAGCCGTCACGGATGCGATAAGTGCGCACCCTTATCAGATCGTCTGCCGGGCTGTCAGAGGTGCGTGCTGGCGCCCTGGGCTCGAGCGCTGCTTCACCTTCATCGGGCTCATCGTCGACCGGCGTGGGCTTCGACGGTTCGACCTGAGCTTGTTGTTCTAGTTCGACAGGTTCATCGGGTTCGGCAGGCTCATCGGCTTCAGCAGGTTCATCGGGTTCGGCAGGCTCATCGGGTTCGGCAGGCTCTTCCTTTGCGGGAGCCATGGCGTCGGGGATGGTCGCTGCAAAGAGATCTAGGTTTTCTCCTCTCCCCGAGACTTCGACGTCATCGACATCGTCGTCTTCCTCGACGGCCGATTGCTCCACGAGTTGTTCGGCTACCTCGTCGAGCATGGGCGCCGTCGGCCCGGCGTCGTAGGGCTGGTCTTTCTCTTCGTCGCCCTCATCTTCTTCAACTTCGTCTTCTTCAACTTCGTCTTCTTCAACTTCGTCTTCTTCAACTTCGTCTTCTTCAACTTCGTCTTGTTCTTCTGTCGTTGAGACTTCCGAAACTTCCGAGACCTCCGAGGGGGCACGCAAGAAGGGATTGGTCACGGGATCGCTCTTTTCCTCGAGCTTAGCCGTATCGATGGGCTCCGTGGGCGACATGGTCGCCTCTCCACCACTATCCTCTATGTCCTCACTGTCCTCTGTGTCCTCCGCGGCAGAGTCCTCTGTGTCCTCCGCGGCAACCTCTTCCACTTCGAAGAGGTCAGCGCCCTCGATCCCAAGCCGAGCCTGATCGGCCAGCTCGGCCAATTCCTCCAGACCGTCGAGAGTGATGCGAACGCCCTCATGGTGGAGGTTCAGAATATCGTCCCAGACCCGCTGCAACTCAGAAACTCGCCGGCGCTGCTCTTCCCACAGCTCGGCGATCTCGGCGCGGGCGTTTCGACCGGGCTCGACGTCGCCGTCTTGAATCATCGACTCCAGGGCTTCCACGTCGGTCTCGCGCCGAGTCTCCAATTCGAAGACGATGGACTCCAAAATTTGCTCGAGCTGAAGGGGGCCGTCGTCGCCCAGAGCAAATACTGCGGCCTGGCAATCGTCGATAAATTCGGACAGCCCTGTCATATCGTCGGCCAACTGAGCCTGCGCCTCTTCGTCCTCCCGCTTTTTCCAGGCAGGAATATCGCCGTCGTCGCCGAGCCACTCGTAGATGAAATCCTCTACCTCAGCAGCCACCACGGCCACGCAGCGTGGACCGATGAGCGTGCCCTCCACCTGGTCCGGCGTGGTGAGCCTAAAAGGTGCGCGCAGCGAGTCCGTGGGAAGATCGAGCCACAGCGGCAGATGTTTGGCCGTCCGAGTCAGCCGGGACTCGAAGTCCTCGAGCCTTGCCCCCAATTCACCGCGAAGATCATCGAGGTCGTCCTGCAAGCCCATACGCGTGCGTCGCAAGATCTCCCGGCGACGCTGGTCGTCGGCCGCTGTGGAGTCGGCGAGCTCGGTCATGGCAGTTACTTCTTATGGCGAGTAGATGAGTGACTGGTTTTGCTGGCCCGAGTTTGCCACTGCACTATGT
>SLJM01000425.1 GCA_007135085.1 Myxococcales bacterium | reverse complement strand
TCACCGCCGTGTCGCGCTCCATCACCGTCGCCCGACGTCACGTGCTCTATATCCTGGGCATCCCGGCCCTCTTCGTCTGCCTGGGCCCCCTGGTCGACTCCTCGTCGATAGTCGACTTTATGGGCGACCTGGTTCTCTCCTCCGACGCCCTGGACTGGTGGAAGGCCATCTCCATCTTCATCGTCTATCGCTATAGCCGGTGGATAAGCATCAGCGCCGCCTATGTGGCAGTCGACGAGATTGAAGGGGAATAGTGGGGTTTACTGCCACTGAAAAATAGGCCGCATCTCGCCATCTGGCGCAATCCCGATGGTCCAGACATTCTCGAAATCCCAACCGGCGGGGATGTTGTCACCGTTGCCAAACCAGTTGGTATTTTGTCCCGTAGCCCCGCTCACCTCACCTCCACCAGTCACATTCAATGAATTGTTTTCAATATCCCAAAAACATGAATTGCACTCGATATTTTGGCCGAGGACTTGACCAAAAAGTGCACCCATTACTGGATCGGTTGAACCTCCGGGAATTACGGCACCGCTCGAATAAGCCCGCTCAATCATCGCTGTCTCGAAGGGCAGCAGGAAACCGATCAGTCCACCGGCATAATTTTCGTCGTCACTGGGTGAAAAAATGATTGCCCCCGTAGAGTAGGCGTCGACGATCGATCCGAAGTTCTGGCCGACCAACCCACCACACAGTCCCGTACAAATCACGTTTCCGCTGGCATAGGAGGTTTCGATGCTTCCCGAATTTAAGCCAACCAGGCCCCCGGAGTATCGAAAGACTTCGACTTCGCCGACAGCATAGGAATCGATGATCTGTCCCACCCCAGAATTTATGCCCACCAGGCCTCCTCCGCCTTGTGGACCTTCGCCGTCCGTTACCTTGATGTCACTTGTGCTGTGGGAGGAACTGATCGTCGAAGTTTCGACGCCGATGATCCCCCCATTAATACCGACCAGGCCACCGACGTCCTGCACACCTGTCACGACGCCACTACTATGAGACGAATCGATATCTCCACCAGTATTATAGCCGACCAGTCCACCCACTCTCACCACTCCCGTCACATCGCCGCTGTGATGAGACGAATTGATCTCCCCTCCATCGTTTCTGCCGACCAACCCACCAACCTGGTCTTCGCCGGTCACACGGGCTGTTGTATATGACTCATCGATTACCCCCGCATTCACGCCGACCAGTCCACCGACGTCTTCGTCTCCGGAGATCCCGCCGCCTGGAACGAGGTCGACGACCGACGAGACGCCGCTGATGGTACCACTATTATATCCCGCTAACCCTCCAACCCGGTTCCGTCCGACCACATGGGCATCTTTGAGGACCACGTTGGAAACGACGCCGCCTGCATCAATGGTGCCGAATAATCCCATTCGGTCTTCATTTGGCTGGTTTAAATTGAGGCCTTCGATCCGATGTCCATGACCCTCGAAGACTCCCTGGAAAAAATTGCCCGCCGACGTACCGATGACCTGAGCGGTCCCCCAATTTTCATCCAACAGGATATCGTCGAATAGGGCGAAGGTTGCCGTCGGATCGTCGGCCACAGCGTCGGCCACCGACCGTAGTTGGTCCTCCGTACAGATTCGCAATGGATCGCCGTCTATGCCCTGGCCACCACCAAAATTGCCGTCGTCGTTTTCGTGAAGACACCGGACGCAGACCTGGACGCCTTCGTCGCAAATTCCGGTCTCGCATTCTTCGGTCTCGCAGGACCTCTCCCAGCGCAGCCAGGGCCGAACGCCGCTTTCATCTTCTCCCATCACCCAATGAAAATCCTCATCGGCGTAAAATTGCCAATTCGCCACGAAATTGCGCTTGTAGGCCAGGTCCCTAATCGCCTCAATCGCCATTCCCCCATCGCTGACATCGAGGCCGCTCGAACCGACAACCCAATAGGAGTCCTCGATCGCCTCGGCATCGGCGCTATTGCCACCAACCAATCCACCGACCCCCAGGGAGCCCTCGACGGCGCCGGTGGAAAATGTCTGGTCAATAGTGCCCACATTTCCATTATCTCCGACCAACCCACCCACATTCTCCACACCTTCTACATCACCTAAAGCATAGGCATAGGTGATGGTTCCTATATTTCGCCCTACCAATCCGCCCACGGCATCGTCGTCGCCCTCGACGACCACGTCCGCCCTGGATTCCACCAACGTACCGCCGTTTCTCCCCGCCAATCCACCGACCTCGCGGTCCCCAGACAGGACTCCCGACACAGCTACCTGGCTTACCTCGCCATCATTGCGGCCCACCAATACTCCGGTCCTCTCTCCACCGGATACGTCGGCGCCGTCGATTACTACCGATCGCACTACACCATCGCTTCCGATTCGACTGAAAAGCCCCACCTCATTGCGGTCGCTGTCGATATGGAGATTTTCGATGATATGGCCACCGCCGTCGAAGACACCGACAAAAGGTGCGTTGCTATCGCCGATCAGGTTGAACTCCTCGCCATCGAGATCGGCCATATTCACATCGGTGGTCAGTTCGAAATGATCACCGAGATGCTCCTCGTAGACACCGACGCGGTTTACGAATCTGGCAGTACATACCTTCCAGGGATCGTCGGCGCTGCCCTGCCCGCCGCAGAACAACTCCTCCGTGGCCACCGTCACCTCCCCACGCTCGCTAGTTCCATAGGCATCTCGCACCTCCACTTCGATCGTGGCAGACACACCGAATTCATCGCTGGCCACCAATACCACTCGGGCCATATCGTCGTCGGCGAGTTCCCATCCTTCGGGCGCGGTCCAGGCATATTCGAGATTCTCCTTATCCTGGGCATCGACGATCACCTCGAGTTCTACCGATTCCCCACGAATCACCAGCTCCGGGGTGGCGACGACCTCCTGGATCACCAGCGATGGCAACTCGTCGCTCCACACTCCGTCGACGCAGAAGAGTCCTCTCACCTCATCGCCCTCATGCGACGATGGACAGGGATCACCTACCGCTGGCTCGTCGACACAAGTCCCCTCGATACAGGCCTCGCTCTCCAGGCAATGCGTATGCTCCACACAATCGAATTGAAGTTGCTCTGCCCCACAACCGGCGACCAGAGTCAACGCAAAGGCAGCCAATGCGACAAGGAGAGGCGCCAATTTCGGGCCCGACGATGAGATAGGAATCACGGCACTTTCTCCGACTTTCTCAATCATTTTAATTTCACTCTTTTTACCATCGATAAATTACGGAGAAACCGGGCTCGTCGATGGAAAACGAAAAGGCTAGATCGAGCTCCGAGTCGTCAGGCAGTAGAGCGACCACGAGCAGGGCCGCGCCCACGGCAGTAAAGCCGGCGCCCGAGACAAATAAGACAGTCCGTTGCGTCTGTTGTCGCTCCATGGTCTCTGCCAACTGAGCCATAGCCTGCGACTCCGGATAGAGGGGCTGGCGAAGGTCATAGACCTCGCGATTGGCCCCGAGCCTCGCCTGTATGACCCCTCCACCGCTCAACCCGGCAACCCCGAGCCCCAGCATACCAACACCGACCCAACCCAACGTGCTAAGCAGAGGTTCACTGCCGATCCCGACCGGCGGCTCGCCACTGTCCGGCAGGTCTTCCACAGCCTCTCCGGCTAGCGCCCCTGCGATCTCGTGTCCGAGAAGCGCGGCTCCTATGCCGTCGATCATCCCCTGGTTTTGCGCGTCCTGTTCCGGCGGCAGGTCCTCGTCCATCGCCTGGGCTTGCCGTGCGATGGCCAGTGCGTCGCGGGGCTGATTAAGCCGCCGCTGGATCAAGGCAATATTGAATAGAAAGATTGGGTGGGGATAGATCTCATGAGCTCGCCGAAACTCCACGGCGGCTCGGCTAAACTCACCCTCGAAATAGAGCTGAGCACCCAGGTCGAAATATTTCTGTGCCCGCTCGATATCTTCGGCGGAGTTCTCCTCTTCCTCCAGCTCCAATTCCTCCTCCGCCTCCGGTGCCTCGGCAAAGGCCACCTGGCTCCCCAATATCACCACTGCGGCAATCAGTACGGAGCTGAGATATTTCACGTACCCTGACCTTTTATTGTTGGTCATCAACAATTAATGCTTGGCACAGATCCACATTAGCATCCCGTACTGCACCGTTGAGAAAAGCTGTGGACAATCTATGTCCACACGGTACACCGTGCAAAAGCAAGTGATCAAGTACGAGAGTTTAGGGGACCCCGTCTCATCGAACTTTCCCCCCCTGGCCGGCTCACTCCTCACGCCGCTTCGCGGCGCTTCGGGCGTGGGCCTCCAGCCCCTCCATTCGACCCAGCGCCACGGCGTCTTCGACCAACTCCTGGGCGGCGCTGCCGTCGTCGATGCGCATCCAGGTCGCCACCTTGAGGAAATTAAAGACCGACAGGCCGGCTTGAGAGCGGGCCGTGCCGCCCGTGGGAAGGGTGTGGTTTGGGCCGGCGCCGTAGTCGCCTAACACCTCGGCGGCGTTTTCGCCGACGAAGAGGCCGCCGAAATTATATAATCTATCGGCGACGTCGCGGGCGTCTTCGGTGAGCACCTCCAGATGCTCCGGGGCGATGCGATTGCAGACTTCGATGGCCTGATCCATATCGTCGACGACCACCGTAAATCCATTTTCCAGCGCCGCCCGGGCGGTCTCGGCCGTGGGTAAGTCGGCCAATTGTAACGACAACTCTTGGTCTACTCGACTGGCCAGGTCCTTCGAGGTGGTCACCAAAATAGGCAGGGCATCCGTATCGTGTTCGGCCTGAGCCAATAGGTCTGCCGCCACCGTCGCCGCGTCGGCAGCCTCATCGGCGAGCACCACTAATTCCGACGGTCCGGCGAGCATATCGATGCGGGTCACGGAGCTGACGATTTGCTTGGCCGCCGTGACCCAGCGATTGCCCGGTCCGCAGATGACGTCACAGGGCGGCGCACCACCGACGCCATAGGCCATGGCGGCGATGGCCTGCGCCCCGCCGACGCGCAACATGCCGTCCACGCCGGCGATGGCGGCGGCAGCCAATGTCTCGACCGTCGGCTTCGGCGAGGCCACCCAGACGTTTTTGACGCCGGCGGCCCGCGCCGTTACGGCGGTCATGAGCACCGACGAGGGCAGGGGAAATCGCCCGCCCGGCGCATAGCATCCGGCACTCTCGACGGGAATGACCCGGTGGCCGGCGACCCCGCCGGGAATGGGGATCTCCAGGTCGGTCAAACTCTCTCGTTGAGCCGTCGCAAATTCCCGAATCCGCCGGGCCGTGCGCTCCAAAACGCCCCGCTTTTCATCACCCAATTCCGCAAGCGCTGCTTCGAGTTCGTCTTGCTCGACTACCAGCGCCTGCCCCCCTTCGATATCCCCGAACTGCTCGGCATAGCGACGAACTGCGTCGGCCCCGCCATCGCGCACATCATCGACGATCGTCCGAGACTGTTCCAACGTCGCCTGGTCGAAAGCCTCGCGGCGAATTGATGGCAATTGTTGGGCCGTGATTTGTTTCAAGATCATCGCAATTCCTCTTTATTTGAATCTCTTTACTGAGCCCTAAACGACATCGTGGGATCGGTTTTAGTCGGTTGTCGTAAATATTCCAGCATCCTACCTCGGTGAACGACACTACACCCTCCGCAGTTCGAGGGCGTCCAATACAAGACATTCATCGCAGGGTGCCGTTCAAAATCCACGACCCAGGACTCACGACCAGCGACTCCAAAAGATTCGATGCTCCTCAAAGACAGGACTACCGATCGACGCGGATCACACTGTGAACAGGACGCGGCATTGCTACTGAGCCTAGAGTTCAATATACTCAGCGAGAAATTTCCGATAGTCCCATCCGGAACAGGCGGACCGAGCGAGCACGACGGGCAATATAAATTTTCTTATCCGTCCCAGCCAAGGAGAATAGGATATGCATCGACAATTTCATTTCTCGAAGACATCTTTCGGTCCCTATTTCAACTGGAGTTGCCTCCTATTGATTGCGCTCCTGCTTGTCGCCACCGGTTGTACCGACGAACTCACGAGAGGAGCCGAGAACGCGGGCGAAAATGCCTCCACTGACGACGCCGGTCCCTCTGACGACGACGTCAACGATAACGACGTCAACGGCGATAACACCCACGAAGACGACGCGAATTCCTCCAATAATCATACCGAGTACGATCCCTGCACCGACGTCATTTGTAGTCCCACTGAGTCCTGTTATTTCGGTGAATGTTACCAGGTATGTGAGACCTTCCTGGACTGCGAGGATGGCGAAAATTGTCGCTACGGCCGATGCTTCGAAGAGACCTGCGACACCGTCGATTGCGGAGACGACCACGTCTGCTACCGCGGCAGTTGTTACGATCCCTGTGGCGTTGATGAAGACTGCGGCATCGGCAGTGGGCGCACCTGTGAAGACGGGGCCTGCGTTCCGATCCTCGAACAATGTGAGGGCCTCGAATGCAACCAATTCGCATGTCCACAGGGACAGATCACGACCCTCAGCGGCACGGTAAGGATCCCATCCGGCGCATATCCCCTTCCCAATGTCACGGTTTATGTACCCAACGAAGCCCTCGCCCCCCTTCCCGAGGGGGCTAGCTGCGCGACCTGTAACGACCTGATCTCCGGTGATCCCATCGTTCAAAATATCACCGGTGTCGACGGCCGATTCGAATTGCCGAATTTCCCGGTCGCCGACGAAGTTCCACTGGTCATCCAGACCGGCAAATGGCGCCGGGAGGTCACCATCACCGGAATCAACCCCTGCGAAAACAACGAGGTAGATGAGGAGTTGACTCGACTTCCACGCAATCAGAGCGAAGGAAATATTCCTCGAATCGCCGTGGCCACCGGTGGCTGCGACAATCTGGAATGCCTGGTCTATAATATCGGTCTCGACGAGAGCGAATTCACCACCGACAGCGGCGACGGCTCGGTCCACCTCTTCGCCGGCCAGGGTGGTGCGAGCAGCTTCCAGGACGGCACATCCTTTTCAAATGCCACCAGCTTCTGGAATGACGAAAACAAGATGCTCGAATACGACCTCTTCCTCAACTCCTGTGAATGTAGTGATTATCGGAATAATAAAAGCAACGACGCATTGGAGAATTTCGAAACGTTCCTCCAGGGAGGAGGACGGGCCTTCTTGTCCCATTTTCAACGTGTCTGGTTGATGGATTCAGCGGGGCCGATTAGTAATGTGGCAACCTGGAGACAGCCTTCGCTGATTGGTGGACCGAGTTACGCGGTGCCTCAGACCGCGCACAGTGCGGGCCAGAATATGTACGACTGGCTCAATCAGGAGGGTGCACTCAACTCGTCGGGAAATCTCGATATTACCGTCGATCCGCGAGTTTCAGTGACATCCATCAATGAATCGTTCTCCACGAATTGGCTGTATTGGGAAGCTGGGTCCCATAGTTCATCGCCGGTCAACACCACGGACACACCGGCCTATTTCTCGTTCAACATGCCCCTGGGCACCGAAGGAGACGACGCCTGCGGCCGGGCCGTCTTTGCCGACCTCCACGTCTCGGGCGGTTCGACCTGGAATTTCCCCAGCGGCTGCGGCTCGGGTGCGCTGACCCCTCAGGAACAGGCCCTGGTCTATATGCTCTTCGATCTTACCGCCTGTATCGCTCCCGAATGTGAGCCCGTCACCTGCGACGATGTCGCCAATAGTTGTGGTATCTTCTCCGACGGCTGCGGAAGCGTTATCGATTGTGGAGAGTGCTGCGTCGAGATCGACGAGCCCTGTAGCCTCGACCAGGATTGCTGCGATTCTCTCTGGTGTGATGGCGAGACCGGGCTCTGCACCGATCGCTGTCGCCTCCCTGGCGAGCGATGCACCGACAGTTCCCAATGCTGTGGGAACACCTCGGCATGCACCGGTTCGGCAGGAGAACATGGCGTGTGCATCCAGAATTGATACGGAGAGCGCCGCCCGGGTCGGTTTAATCGTCGGTTTAATCGTCGGTTTTGGCGT
>SLJM01000426.1 GCA_007135085.1 Myxococcales bacterium | reverse complement strand
TTTTCTCGCTGGCCTTTTCGGCGGCCTGTGGGGGCTGCAATGGCTGCGGCAAAGACGAGATTGACGCCGCTGCCGAAGCGAGGGTCACGGAGCTGACCTCCTTTTTGCCGGCCCAGACCGACGCCACTCTGGTGGTCCCCAATCTGGATCAGCTTCCCCAGAATCTGGACTACGCCTTCCAGCGTATCGAGTCTTTCCAGCCCGAGGTGCGAGCCCTGGAGAATAGGCTCAACCAGGGATTCGGTGTGCGTTTGACCGATATCGACAGTTGGGACGACACCGGTTTTGATCCCGACGGCTCGGTGGTCATCTCCCTTATCGGCGCCCGTCCGATCCTGGCCGCCTATATCGACGACCGAAATGCCTTCGAGACTCATTTCATCGGCCGCATCCGCCGATTGACCGAGACGGCAGGCTCCATCGAGACCAACGAGATCGGCGGCCGAGACTTCCGCATGTCCGGAAACCGGCCGGGCATCGATATGGCCTGGTTTTACGAGGGCAACGTCGTAATTTTGGCCATGCCTCCCCTGGACGCCCTGGACGTCTTCGAGACCGGCTCGGCCGCCGCGATCGCTCAAAAGATCGCCGCCACCGACGCCGACTCCTCCCTGGCGAGCTCGGAATCCTTCGCCCAATTTCGCCAGGCCCTGGGCGATCACTATCCAGTCAGCCTCTACGTCAACGCCGCCCGCTATATGGAGCGGCCCGATCTGGCGGAGCAAACGGGCGGACTCTTCGGCCTCGATCCGATCTTGACCAACCTCGTCAACTGGACCAACGCCAACGCCGAGGGTGCCGGAATCGGAATCCGAGCCGGCGACCAACGCCTCGAATTGCGCGCCTTCGCCGGCGCCGACGAAGATATGGTCGAAGAGGCTCAAGAGGCCTACGCCACGGTGGCCGACGTCAACTGGGACGGCTTTTTGACGGCCAATACGGTCCTCGCCGGACGGACCAGCGTCGATCTGCCCCGGGCCTATGAAGCCTATGTGGAGAGCCTGCCAGACGAGGACCGTCGCGCCCTTCGACGATCTCTTTCGCAGATGGGCAGAAATTACGAATTGGATATCGAAGAGGACGTCATCGGCGCCTTCTCGGGCCACAGCATGCTCGTCTTCTACGGCCTCGGCGGCGACCGTGAGCGCATGGCCAGCCTGTTGATGGGCGGACGCATCGGCGACGGTGTGCGCGCCGTGCTCTCCGGTGCGGGGCTGATGATGAATTTCCACTTCGAGGACGACGCCAAAAAAGACCATCTCCTCGATACTTTCTCTTCCATGATAGGGGGCCTCGCCGAACGACGAGCCCTCTCTTATAAGGGCGATGACCAGGATGGCTTCGAGATCTTCGAGCCGACTCAGCTCGACGAATACCCGGGCCGGCTCTTCTCTTCGGCCAATTCCCTGACCCTGTCCACCTCGGCGATCGGTGAAAACGCCGCCTACGAATATCTGACCAATAACCGCGACGACGAGATGCTCGCCGACTCCGAGGAATACCCCCTGGGCGACCAATTCGCCACGGCCGAGGGAATTAACGGGCTCTATCTCAACTTCCCCAACCTGCGCCGTCATATGCGCGCTCTGCCCTTCATCGACGGCTACGCCGGCGTGTTGCGCCCGATCCATGAATTACTCATCACCGGCGGCGTCGACGACCACGGTTTTTATGTGGACGCCATCGTCGGATTCACCGATCCTCTCGAGGACGACGACTCGTAATGGACCTGTCCGCACGCGGACTTCGTCGCATCTACCGCTCGGGGGAATTGACCACCGAAGCGTTATGCGGCGTCGATCTGACCATCAAATCCGGGGAATTTGTCGCCATCGTCGGCTCCTCGGGCAGCGGCAAGACCACCCTGCTCAATTGCCTGAGCGGCCTGGACACCAGCTTCGATGGTGAGGTGAAACTCGGTGACCTCTCGCTATCGCAGATGAGCGAGACCGAGCTGGCCCGATTTCGCCATGAGCACGTGGGCTTCGTCTTCCAGCAATTCTGCCTCCTCGACCATCTGACGGCCCTGGAGAACGTCATCCTCCCCGGATTTTTCGGAGAGGGCGCCGGCGACGGCGTCGATCCCTTTAAACGTGGTCGGGAATTACTCACCCGCGTCGGTCTCGGCGATCGCCTCCACTCCCGTCCTCCTCAGCTTTCGGGTGGCCAAAAACAACGAGTCGCCGTAGCCCGTTCCCTCTTCTGCAACCCGTCGATCATCTTCTGCGACGAGCCCACGGGGAGCCTCGACCAGGACACGGGGCTGTCGATCATGAAGCTCTTCGAACAGCTCAACCGAGAAGATGAGGTCACGGTCATCTTCGTCACCCACGAGCCCTATATCGCCGATATGGCCCGCCGCCGAATCATCGTCCAGGACGGCCGCCTCATCGAGGATAAATCCCAGACTTCGGTCTGGCCCGACGACACCGGCGACAGCGACGAGAAATTGAAGGAGGTGGCGTCGTGAAGGGGCAGCGCTTCTCCTCACTCATCGGCCAGTCGCTTCGCCGAAACCGCCGCCACTTCCTGCTCTCCGGCATCGGCGTCATCATCGGGATCGCCACCCTCTTTTTCTTCACCTCCCTCGGTGAAGGGGTGCGCACCACCGTATTGGAGGACGTCTTCGTCATCGATCAGCTCGAGGTCGTCGACCCTGCGGCGGCGGCGGGTATGCGCCGGGGAGGGCTCTTCGGCGGCGGCGGTCTGACGGACCACACAGTGGAGCAGGTCCGCCAGATCGAGGGCGTCAAAGAGGTCTACCCCAAGATGAAGCTCACCTTTCCCTCTCGGGCCTCCGGCGGGGAAGCGTTGATGGGCCGAAATATGGGCGTCGAGTTCATCGCCGACGGCATCCCCGCCGAGATGGCCGCCGACGACGTCTCCGACATCCTGGCCTTCCGAGACCACGACCAGCCCCTTAGCTGCGCCGACGACGAGGCCTGTCCCGACGGGCGTGACTGCATCGACGGCACCTGCACGCCCCGCTCCTGTGACCCACGCGACCGGGCCTCCGAACCCTGCGGCGAGGTGGGTTTTTGCGACCGCGACACCGAGATATGCGCCCTGCCCATTCCCCTGGTCATCTCCCCATATCTTCTCGAGGTCTATAACGGCAGCATCCACACCGCCCTTCGCGACTCCGAGGGCATCGGCAGCCGACTTCCAAGATTGACCGAAGATATGCTGGTGGGCTTTGAATTCGATATCGTCTTCGGCCACAGCTATATGGGCCGAAGCGGCGACGCCGACAGCATTCGCCACCGAGCCCGCATCGTCGGATTCTCCGACCGGGCTATGCAGCTCGGCGCCACCATGCCCCTCCCCTATGTGCAGCGACTCAACACCGAGTTCAGCGGCGAAGATGCAGCCGATCATTACCACTCCCTGCTGGTCGACACCTACCGAAACGAAGACGTCGCCCCTGTGGCCCAGCGCATCGAAGACGAGCTGGGACTGGAGCTCTCCGATCGCCACCAGCGGGCCCAGCGAGCGGGCCTTCTCATCCTGCTCATCACCCTGCTCTTCAACGTCATCGCCCTGGTCATCCTCGCCGTGTCGGCCCTCAATATCACCCACACCTTTTCGATGATGGTCATGGAGCGCCGCCGAGAGATCGGCCTGATGCGCGCCATCGGCGCCACCCGCCGCCAGATCCAGGCTCTGGTCGTCGGCGAAGCCGCCGTGGTCGGCCTCTTCGCCGGCGCCGCCGGCATCGCCCTCGGCATTGGCGCCGGATTTGCCGTGGACGCCATCTTCGACTCCTACGTGGGCCACTTCCCCTTCAAACCGGACTCCCTCTTCGCCTGGTCGCCCTGGATGTTCGCCCTCGGCCTGACCACGGCGGTCTTATTTTGCCTCATCGGCGCCCTCATCCCCGCCGTCCGCGCCGGCCGCGTCGAACCGGCGGCGGCGTTGACGGGACGGTGAATTGATCCAGCCTACTCGACGATGACCATCGCCCTCATGGTCATCGGGTGGGGCCGACAAAAATAGGGAAACTCGCCAGCCTCATCGAAGGTATATTCGAAGGTGTCGCCGTTCCGCATATCACCGCTGTCGAACAGACCGTCTTCCGTAGCATCCGGCCCGGATGTGACCGTGTGCATCATCATCCCTTCGTTCACCCAACGCACGGTAGTCCCCACTTCGACGGTCAACTCCTCGGGCTCGAAATCGTTGTCCACGATGGCGACCGTCACCACTCCATCATCAATATCTTCATCCTCCGATTCTGCTCCGCAGGCCGAAAGAATTGCCAGCGAAGCGACGACGATCAGAATCTGTGCGAAAAATTGTTTTGGACAATACATCGGATCCGATCCTGGGCAGCAGATCAATGGGAGCTGCGAATAACTGAAATGGAGCCTATCAGGTCACCAATCTGCTCGACCAGTGCGTTGGATCATACGACATTCCCGCCCCGGTACGACCGGGGTGGTGCGAGATGATCCCCCAATCACACCATCAATAATCCCCATAAGCCCCCATCAACGCATCGACAAGCGTCGATGTGATCTGTGTCTCCGTATCGCCTGACCAATCTGGCGAGGTTATCAGATACAACGCACAATCCGGGTCGTGGGGTACCTTAGCGCGAACCAATTGCCGCCGCTCCGCCTCGGTGAGGGTAAAATTCAACAGGGAGCCCACGCCGAAGCCACCAAGGACCAGGGATTTGATGGTGGCCAGGCTCGACGCCAACGCGAAAGACCTGGTCTCGCTGGTGATCAGCGTGGGCTGGCCCGGCAGGGGTTTTAGTTGAACGATCGGGAACTCCTGAAGTTCTTTCTCCGTCGTGACCTCCGCCAACTGGGAGAATAGATCGGATCGTCCGTAGAATTGGAGGTCGTAAGTGCCGATGCGGTGGTAGTCAGCAAATGGGGGCGCCCCCGAATAAGCGGCGATAACCGCGTCCAACTCGCCATGACCGAGGCGATCGAGGAGGGCCCTCGTGCGATCTGTGAAGAATTTGATCTCCAACTCCGGAAACACCGACTTGAGGGGACCGACGACGTCGGGGAAGAGATAGGTGGCGACGCTGTCCACCGTGCCAACCCGAAGGTCGAAGAAGGCCCGTTCAGCGGCCCGCCGGGTCTCCCTTTCAGTCCGACGAACCGCTTCCAATAGCACCGGCGATCTAGCGTGGAGAGCTCGACCGGCTGCGGTCAGCGTCATCCTTCGACTGCCTCGGTCAAAGAGCGAAACGCCCAGCTCTTCTTCTAATTGCTGGATATTTCGGCTCACCGCAGGCTGGGTCAGGTGAACATTTTTGGCGGCCGCCGTGACCGTGCCGGCGTCGACGACGGCCAAAAAAAGCTCCAATTTCTCGATATCCATACGCTCTCCGCATAGAAAACCATCAATATTCATCATTAGACAGTATAATGGCCCACTCGCTACTATTCGATCAAGATTCGAGAACGATGTAATATTGCTGCCATTGGAGAACCCATGACTTATCGAATGATTGCCTCAAGCGCAGCCGCCATATTGGCGATTGGCCTTTCAGCCTGTGGCGATGAGATCACTCAGGTAGAAGAAGGGGACGGAACCTTTGAGGTCGCTCAGCAAGACGAGGTGGTCGAGGAGTCCAATACGGAGACTCCCGACGAAATACCCTCGTGGGAACGTCACGGCGACCCTTCTGCCGTACTCGGATGCCTGGGTAGCGGAGAAGCTCGTCAATGCGAGCGTGAGTTCGTGGTCCACGAGTGGGGAACATTTACGGCGGTTCAAACCTCGGAGGGGGAGTACCTGGAAGGGTTGCATCACGAAGAGGAAGCGTTGCCCGACTTTGTCCATCGCTTCGCCGACACCAATTATTATGGTGTGATCCCCGATTCATTATTGTCCTTAATCCAAAAGGGAATGCCATATTTACCGGAGCCGGTGACCCAGAAGATGGAAACGCCGGTTATCTATTTTTATAGCGACGACCCCCGGGACGTGACGGTCTCCGTGGGATTTCCCGAGGGCCTCTTTTCGGAGTGGTATCCCCAATCGACAATGCAGCATTGGACGAGTCCCTTGATGCAATTGGCCAACGGCGGGATGGATTGGGAGGTGAGCCTCACCAATGAGCCTCAAGAACTTCCACGGGTGCCGGCAGACGATATCTGGGAGCCCTCACGAGAAGTCCCGGACGCAGCGTTTGTGACCTATGGCGATGAACATGAGAAATTCATCTTCTATCGCGGCGTGGGCACCTTCGAGCCTCCATTTAAGGCCCAGCACCACGGCGGTCACGAATTCGAATTTTCCAACCTCTCCTTCGAAAAGATTCCCAGCGCCTATTTCCTAAAAGTCGAAGGCAACAACGGTCATATCATCCCCCTGGGGAGTATCGATCCTATGGACTCTCACGTCTTCTCACCGGCCCCGAAGGAATCTCCACTTTCCCTGGATCAGATGGTCGAACGGGCCAAACACGATATCGCCTTAGGCCTCATCGACACGGGGCTGACCAAAGACGAAGCCTGGGCCATGGTCGAGACCTGGGCACATAGCTATTTTCGCACCGAAGGCCATCGAGTGCTCTATATCCTTCCCGACGAGTGGACCGATCAATTACTGCCCATCAGCGTTACTCCTGAGCCTGACAGAATGGTCCGCACCCTCGTGGGCCGAGTCGAAATATTGACCCAGGATGAGGAAGCTCAGGCAGTGGAGGATATCGAAGATGCCTTCCATGCAGGCCAGCAAATCCCACAGATGGCCTGGGACGGCCGCTTCTCAGAGCCTCGAATTCGCCGAGCCTGCCAGCTCATCGACGATGAGGAGATCGGCCAGTGGTGCTGGACCGTGGCGGATACGATCATGGAGAGTCATTTGAATGTCCTGGAGTGGTGAGCCCAATATCTAGATGTTGCCAAGGAGATATTTTGATTTTGCGTGGTCTTTTCGTTGCTCTGACTCTTCTTTTAATCACCGGTATCTGGAGCACGGCGCTGGCCAGTCCAGTTGGCTGGTCGCCGCCGCACAACCTGGAGATCGAGATCGGCCCCGGGGAGCTACCGGCTGTGCCGGCATACGCAAATTTCCAACACCTGACCGACTTCGAGGTCGCCATCGGATTGCTCGAAGTCTCCTTCTTGGACGCTGATGGCGAGTCCGTGGCCGGTGAGTTGGAGATACGTAAACTGATCACCCGATTCATGGCTAATCGACCACAGGGTTCATTTACCAGCTACTCGGCGATCTTTATCTGGCATCCCGATGAAGCTCTGGAAGTAGGTGAGCAATATTCGATGGAGTTCCAGCAAGGCGATTGGTCCCACGAATCAGTGGTGGTCCACACCATCGAGGAAGATGGTGCATCTCCTGAATCGGTGCTCGTGCAGGAGCCCTCACTGGAGGCTTCAATCCTATTCTGGGAATTTCAATGCTGCGGATGTGGTGGAATGGAAGCCAACCCGAGTAATTGCGATGAATGCTCAGTTGTAGATGCTCAGCATTACGGGATCATCAGCGCAGACGCCGAAATCGACGTAGAAGGCAGCAACTTAGATCAGTGGATTGTGCACGCCCTCGATGACGAAGGTGAGTCCGTCCGATCTGTTGGGCTAAGGGAATTCAACCGATGGGAACAAAGCGGAATGGAACGGGTGATCTGGGAGATGCCCGACGAACCCTGTATCGTAGTGGCTCTGGAAGGACTTCACGACGAAAGCTGGATATTCAGTGAGCCTGCATGCGTAGAGATTCCCGAAGAGTTTTCCTTTGACTCATTCTCCAGTGAAACTCCCGTCGTATGTGAGGACGGAGATGACGTCGGCATCGGCGCCGATGCGGGCCCAGAAGGCGACGTAGGTAATGGAGCAGCCTCGGAAAATGAAGCAGGAAGCGGCTGTTCCCTGGCTGGACAAGGGCCATCACCCCTTGGGTTGGCGCTAATCTTTCTTCTCGGTTTCGTCATCCGCCGAAATTCAGGTGCGATCGGGATGTCGGGGTAACGCGGGTGCGATCCGTTATCGGGACGACGGGGTTGATCGCGGATCGACTCGCACCACCCCGATCTCCCGGTCGCAC
>SLJM01000239.1 GCA_007135085.1 Myxococcales bacterium | reverse complement strand
CTTCGAAACCAACAGGTCGACAGCACGGCGGTCACAGAGGGCACCCGTCGACTCTCCTGGGCCAGCCTTGCCGCCATGGCCAGGGGATGAGCCACGACCACGGTGCGACCGGGCTCAACCCTTTCCATTAAGATGTCGAAGGCCGCCAGCGGGTCGGGCACCAGATTTTCCATCACCACTGAGAGCCCTCGTCGCAGAGTCCACAGGTCGGGTTCTGCCAGAGCCCGCTCGTGGTCTTCGACGTCGCCGAGGGCGACAAAGCCAAGCCCCATCTGACGGGCCGTTTCCTCAAAAGCGGCGTTGGCCAAAAGCTCCACCTCATAGCCCCGGCCGGCCATGGCGGCGCCGATCCCGATGAAGGGAAAGACATCGCCCGCCGTTCCCGGCGCCATCAAAATGATCTTCTTCGGCCCCATAATTATGGTCGCAGTGGGCGATGGCCCCCGGTCAAAACCCCTGAGAGCGGGTGCGAAACCACCCGGTGATGCTCATCCGCTCCCGATGGGCGGGCAGCACCTCGTGATAAAATTGTTCGCTCAAAAAGGTCACCAACGTCCCTGCTTTCGGCGCCATGTCGATGTAATTGTCCAGGGAGACACCATCCAGATATAACCTCAATTGCCCGCCGTCGGGGGGCGTCCACCCCTGGTTGAGGTAGAGGATGGTCGAAATCTTTCGCTCTCGAGCGTGGCGAAAGACGTCGAGGTGACGACGATAGAAGGTGCCCGCCGGATAGATCGCCAGGTGGCCCTCCCATTCGAAGATCCCCATCATGGTCGCCTGATTTATCGCCAGGCGAAGCCCCTCGAGAATTTCCAAATAACGGGCCTGCCCGTCGTCGAGATCATGGTTTTCCAACCAGTGAATGCGGTCGCTTCGCACGGTGGGGCAGAGTTGTTTTTCCTCTCCCTGCCCAACTCTGGCGTAGTCGAATTGACCGTCGTCCCAGCGCCGGCGAGTCTCGCCGACGAGCTGCTCCACCAACGCCGGATCGGCGAAGTTCTCACAGACGCTATAGCCCTGCTCCACGAGTTCGCCGGCGATCTTGCGGGCCATGGCCCTACGGCCCCGGACCTTGCGATTGAGTGAGTGCACCAGTGGCCTCCTTTGACCATCGGGAAACTCCGCTATTTTTCGAGCGAAGTCGAACTTAACCGCCGGCACAGATATTTCTATTCCCCAAGGGTGTTGAATTTATCTTTCCCGGATAGGATATTCCCCTCCTCGTTACCGCCCCACCCTGCCACCGTCGCTTCGCGAGATTCGCCATGGACCGCATCGCCACCCCCTATAAGCGCGCCACCAACCTCGAGGACTTTGATGCCATTGTCATCGGCTCCGGCATCGGCGGGCTGACCACGGCGGCTCTCTTATCGCGTCTGGCGGGCCAGCGCGTTCTGGTTCTGGAGCGCCATTATACGGCCGGCGGCTATACCCATACCTTTCGCCGCCCCGGTTATGAGTGGGACGTGGGGGTCCACTATATCGGCAGCGTCCACCCCAAGACCTTGCTCGGGAAATTCCTGGGGCTGATCACGGACTCCACCCTGGAGTGGGCCGATATGGGTGAGGTCTACGATCGAATCGTCATCGATGGTCAGGGCTACGACTTGCCGGCGGGACGGGAGAACCTAAAAGCGCGGCTTAAAGATTATTTTCCCCACGAAGCAGCGGCCATCGACGCCTATTTTGATCTAATTCGACAGGTCGCCCAGGCCTCGGGGGGCTATTTTCTGGAAAAAGTCCTCCCGCCGACGCTGTCAAATCTCTTCGGCCATCGCCTGACCGAATCCTTCGACGCCCTGGCCTCCCGAACCACCCGGGAGGTGCTCGAAGAGCTGACCGACGACCAGCGCCTTATCGCCGTATTGACCGGCCAGTGGGGAGATTATGGTCTCCCCCCATCACAGAGCAGCTTTGCCATGCACGCCATGCTGGTAAATCACTATATCCACGGGGCGGTCTACCCTGTCGGTGGCTCCGCTCGCATCGCCGAGTCCATCATCCCGCTCATCGAAGAAAAGGGCGGCCAGGTTCTCATCCGCGCCGAGGTCGAAGAGATCGTCGTCGAAGGTGGCCGCGCCCGGGGCGTGCGCATGGCCGACGACAGGACCATCGAGGCTCCGCTGGTCATCAGCGGCGCCGGGCTATTCAATACCTACGGTCACCTCTTGCCCCCCCGGGTATCACGCAGCCTGGGTCTGGAGCACAACCTGGGCCAGATCTCGCCATCGGCGGCCCATCTATGCCTATATATCGGCCTCCAACACACGGCAGAAGAGCTGGGGCTAGAAAAGACCAACCTCTGGGTCTATCCCGACGAGAAGATCGAGCAGAACCTGGAGCGCATCGAAGAAGATCGAGACGCTGCCCTGCCGCTGGTCTATCTATCCTTTCCGTCGGCCAAAGATCCCGATTTCTCCCGGCGCTTCCCGGGCCGGGCGACCATCGAAGCCATCACTGTCGCCCCCTTTGACTGGTTCAAAAAATGGGAGGGGACGCCCTGGAAAAAGCGGGGCGACGATTACGAGGCGTTCAAAGAACAATTCTCCCAGCGGCTCTTAGAGGTGCTCTACGAGCAGGTTCCCCAACTGCGGGGCAAAGTCGACTTCTACGAACTGTCCACGCCCCTGACGACCCAGCATTTTTGCGCTTACGAAAAGGGCGAGATTTATGGTCTCGACCATAGCCCGTCGCGGTTTCGCCAGCCCTTTTTGCGTCCCCGAACCCCCATCGAGGGGCTCTACTTAACCGGACAGGATATCGCCACCTGCGGGGTGGCCGGTGGTCTCTTCGGCGGTGTTCTATGCGCAGCGTCGGTGATTCAGAAGAATCCGTCCATGATGGTCAAGGCCGCCATCGAACTGCTCCGCCGTTGAAGTTCTCCCCAGGCTTCTCAATCAGAGATTTGAAACCACACCGCACTTGCTTGTACTGTCCGGCTGGCGACTACATTGCGCGCCAGATCCACTGACGACCCAGAAATAGCTCGGAGAGCAGTCCATGTCATTTACCCCCGCATTATACCGCACGGTCATCCTCACCAGTTCATTTGCGCTGCTCGTCGCCGCCTGTGGCGATCCCGACGACAACGGCGACAATGGCGAGCCCGGCCAGGGGATCGTCGGCGCCTGGGTTGGAAATGGAGACGTCCTGGTCTCAGGCTTCGAAGTAGACGATGACCATCCTCGACAAGGGAGTATCCCCGAAGAGGGCCTCCCCTCGCTTGGCAACCCCGTCGACGGCTGTTCTTTTCCCCGGGGGCTCGAACTCTATCCGACGGCGCAAGTAGACTCAGAACTCGATCCGGCCGACGCCAGCGAAGAAGATCCGATTCGCGCCGAGAGTTGGGTGACCAGCTTCGATATCGACGACCAACTTTTTTCGCTCCGCTTTGACGCCAATGTGCGGGTTCCCGAAGACCCCGAAGGAGTGGGCGGCGCCCATTATCGCACCGGAGCCAACGCTTACGTCGTCGACGTCTATCATCCCGATCCCGACGCCGATGGGGAGTTCGAGCTCGTTCTGTCATGGGCAGGGGAGACCGATTATGAGATCCCCGACATCGTCATGGATCCGCCGCTGGCCTTCGAGACCGGTGAGGTGGAGATCAATCTGGTCTCTCATGGCGAGCTCTTCGTCACTCACGATGGCGAGTGTGCACCAGTGACCTTTGACGATCCCATTTTTCCCCTGGAGATGGATCAGGACTCCGAGCCCGTCGATGGCTCCACGTCGATCACCATCGATGGGGAGCGGGCCACGCTGGTCCTCTACGCCCTGGGCGAAGTGGATATCGACTCTCGCTCGACGCTCTCCGAGAGCGACGAATGGGTCACCGGCCAGTTAGACGCCCTCTTCGAACTCGAAGTGGTGGCCCCCTGACCCCACCTTCGAGCGCCTGCGGGAGTAGGGAGTTTCCTCCACCCCACTCCCGCGGGCATCTCACCGGGCGGCCATTTTTTTTCCCCTCCAACTGGAATATAGTTGCATGATGCAAATATTTAGTTGTACAGTGCAACCAATTATCGTTCATTGGGAACGACATATATTCAGAGGAGCGGCGACGATGAAAAATGAAGATATCCGAGAGCACGTGAGATCGGGCTATGGCGAAGTAGCCCGCCGGAGCAGCAGTTGCTGTGGCACCAGCAGTTGTTGTGATGACGACACGCCGGCCCATAAGCAAGCCATCAGCCTTGGCTATGCAAAAGATGACCTGGCGGCGATTCCCGAGGATGCCAACCTGGGGCTCGGTTGCGGAAATCCATCGGCTATAGCCGGTCTAGAGCCTGGCGAAACGGTCCTCGATCTGGGCTCGGGAGCCGGTATGGACGCCTTCCTGGCGGCGTCAAAGGTCGGTGAAACGGGCCAGGTCATCGGCGTGGATATGACGCCCGAGATGTTGGCCCGAGCCAGAGATACGGCGAGCCAACGTGGCGTGAGTCATTTCGTAGAATTTCGCCGGGGGCTTATCGAAGACCTCCCTGTCACCAGTGATAGCGTGGACGTCATCCTCTCCAATTGCGTCATCAACCTGAGCCCGGACAAAGAAAAGGTCTTCGCCGAAGCCTTCCGAGTCCTCAAACCGGGGGGAAGACTCGCCGTATCGGACATCGTCTTATCCGAACCTCTTCCGGAAGCACTCCTCGGCATTGGCGCCAGCTATACGGCCTGTATCAGCGGAGCCATGCTCGCCAGCGACTACAAACAGACCATGGAACAGGCGGGCTTTGTGGATATCGAATACACGCGAAGTGACGCCGCCTTTCTCGTCGACGGCGTCTGCAGCGATCCTGTCTTCGAGGATGCCATTGAAGGTGTCGATCCCGCCGATCTGGAAGCGGCCCGCGAAAATTTGTGGAGCTATCGCTATTTCGCCAGGAAGCCCCAATGAGAGAGCTAAGCGACGCATTGATCGAAATCAGTCGTCACTTCGGAGTCCTGGAGCGCGACCAGATCTGTTGTGGCGATGTCACGGTCGCCCAATGCCTGGCGCTCCAGCGATTGGATAATTCGCCCGCCGGTGTATCGACGTTGGCCGCCTATCTGGGCACGTCGGTCAGCGCCACGACCCGACTGGTCCAGGGGCTCGAGAAGCGAGACTGGGTCAAGCGCCGTACCGATCCGGAGGACGGACGGCGGGTCCAATTGGAGTTGACCGCCGCCGGCCGATGCCAGGCTAATGAGCTCAGAGATTCGACGGAGGAACTGGTATCGCAGCTTTTGGAGTTTATCCCCGAAGAGGAACGAACCAACGTCATCTCTGCGCTATCGACGCTGGGAGAGGCACTCACCAGGTGCCGAGCTCAATGCTGCGGTGTCGGCGAAGATGAAATCAGCTCCTGTTGTTAGAGGCCTGTGCACTTCAAATAGGTTAGATTCTTGCCCATCCGGCGTCATTAGGGGTATGGTGAACCGGTCTTTGCTCGACGGCGCACGCCTTCATCTGGCGACAGGAGATTCATGGCCGACGATACGCACCAATCCTCAGAAAAACCGGGATTCGATGATATCTTCTCGGATATCGCCGAGGATACGTCCTTTGCGTGGGACGACGAGGAGCTGGATACATCGCAAGCGGAGCAGCTTCGGCAGGTCGTATGTTTTCGGATCGGCGCCGACATCTTTGCAATTCCCGCCGACTCGGTGCGCGAAATCTTAGGCGATCTGGAGACCACCGACCTGCCCGGGGCGCCGCCTCATGTGGAGGGAATCGCCGTGATACGCCGCCAGGTAGTAGGCCTGCTGTCGCTTCGTCGGTTTCTCGGAATCGACCAAGCCCAGGCCGACGAAGCCGACAGTGGCGCGCCCTCCCAGGGAGGAGCCTCGGGGCGCATCCTCATGGTCGAATCCGCCCACTTTACGGTGGGCTTAAAAGTGGATGAAGTCCTGGGGTTGGATGAATGGGCGGAGTCACTGCTCAATAAAGAGGGGCTGCCCTCAAACCTTCACGCCAAAACACAGCATTATGCCCGCGGGGTAAGAGAACAAGACGACACCTTTTGTGTCTACCTGGACCTGGAATCACTCCTCGATGACGCCGCCGTCCGATGATCTCCGTCGACGCCCTACTCTTTCGTCTCGGCGACCACCGACTCGCCATCGAGCTCGATCTGGTGAGCAGCGTCCTCGATCCCGAGGAAGCGCGGGGAATGAACCGCCTCGATCCCAGGCCCTATCTCCGGCCCGAGTTAGGCCGGCGAGCCGTTCCCCCGGAGCATCGCGATCCGGCCCGGGTGGGGTTGCTCAATATTTCCGGACCACCGATGGTCCTGGTCCTGGGCGAAGTCCTGGGCGCCGAGACGGTGACCCGTCGCGATCTGCTCGACCTGCCGGGGTGGCTCGTCGACTTTGCACCGAAGATCTTGAAGCCAGGATGTCTGTTAATTGACCAAAAGGTTGTGTGGATTCTCGATCTCGATACACTAACCAAGAAATTTCTGTTCTAAAGCGATGGCCCAACCGATTCGACGGCCCGGGCCTGGTGGACAGTCGCCCCATAGAGGCAACTTATGAAATTGTGGATCAAAATCGGCGGAATCATCGCCCTATTGACCGTCTTCGCCGTAGCCGGTGTATTAGTGGTAGGCAGTCCTCCCCTGGCCCTGGCGCTCACCATCCTCGGTGCGGTGGCCATCGGGTTTACTCGCTGGTCGCTGGCGCCCCTGGAGGACGTGACACAGGTCATCGAGGGCATCGCCTCGGGAGACCTCCAACACGACACCATCGACGACCGCAGTTCGGACGAGATCGGTCGGCTGGCGAAGTCGACGAACTCCATGATCGCCCAGCTCGCTGAATTATCAAACACCGCCGAACACCTGGCCGCCGGTGATATCGGAATTGCCGAGGTGGAGAAAAAGGTCCTGGAATCGGGCCGCCTCTCCGACGTGGACCTGCCGGAAGATAAGGCCCAGGGAGATCTGGAGCGCAGCTTTATCCGCCTGACCAACCAGATGCGGCGACTCACCATCCAGGCTCGTGTCATCGCCAGTGACGATCTGAACAGCCCCCTTCTCGAGGAGCCCGTCCCCGGCGAGCTCGGCGACGCCTTCGGATTGATGGTGCGCAACCTGCAGACCATCGCTGACCGGGCCAAGGATATCGCCGAAGGCGATCTGACCTCCTACGTCAAGGGCGACGGCGATCTGACCATGGCCTTCAATCAGATGGTCACCGGCCTAAACGACCTGATCCAACGCATCGTCCACACCGCCCTGCATATCTCGTCGGCCTCCGAAGAGATCCTGGTGGTCCTACAGGATCAGGAGCTGGCGGCCAGCCATCAGGCCTCGGGTGTCGAAGAGACCCAGCGCACCATGGAGACCCTGCTGGCTTCGGCACGCAAGATCTCGGATAACAGCCAGACCGTGTTCAAGTCGGCAGAAAAGACCCAGTCCAACAACCGCACCGTCGCCGAGCGGATCGGGGAGTTAAAATCCCATACGGCGCGGATCTCGGAGATTCTGGAGGTCATCAAATCCATCGCCGACCGCTCCGATCTGCTGGCCCTCAACGCGAGCCTGGAGGGCATGCGCGCCGGAGAGGCCGGAAAGGGATTTACCCTTGTCGCCGCCGAGATGCGGCGTCTTGCGGAGAATATCAAAGAGTCCATCGGCGATATCAAGGAGCTGGTCAGCGATATTCGCGAATCCTCATTGGCAGCGGTGATGGCCACCGAAGAGGGCTCGCGACTGTCGGAGCGCACCACGGACACGGCACTTCAGATCTCGCTGATTACCCAGCAACAGCAATCGGGTACCGAGCAGGTCACGCAATCGATGGATGAGCTGTCGCATTTGATCAACCAGGGCGTCGCCGGTACCCGTCAGGTCACCACGGCGGCCGACGAGTTGGCTTCAGCCTCGGAGAGTCTGCGCCAGTTGGTCGATGAATTCGAGGTGGTCAATCAGGCCCCGGCGGCCACTACTCGTCACCGTCCAGAAGTCACGGAAAAGGCCATTCGCCACGCCCGACCGGGAAGGCAGGTCAAAAAGGCTCGCAGTTTCGCCAAACAGGCCCGCAGCGCCTATAAAACGCCGGTGCAATT
>SLJM01000084.1 GCA_007135085.1 Myxococcales bacterium | reverse complement strand
GTCGGGGGTCGCGCCCTTTTAGTTGGGGTGTCGAAAGAGTCAGTTCGCCGAGGTTTCGCTGCCGGTGGAGGTGGTAGCCCGGGAATTGCCTTCCTCCTGGGCGCGATCGACGAGCTCATTGGCGCGCATCTTGCCCTTTCGGCTCAGGTCTTCGATGGAGTGGCGCAGGTCGGAGCGGATGACTTCACCCCTCTTGGGGGCGAAGAGCACGCCCAGGGCGGCGCCAACGGCGATCCCTGCTCCGAAGATGCCCAGCATGGGTAGGACCGTCTCGGCGGTCGAGCGCTTCTGCTCGAGGCCCATGCGGTCTAGAAGAGTATGAACGCTGTCGTCGTATTTTCGACTGACGTTCTGGTTGAGGTCGTTTAGAAGACTTTTCCATTCCATAAGGGTGGCTCCTTGGAGAGGTTAATTGTCGGACGGATTGCCGATCGAAATATCGTCACCAGCAGCCTGTCCTGCCAGTTGGCGGATTTGGGCTGCAGCGACGGGGAGGGCCATGGTCTTGAGTCCGACCCGAATGAGTCGTCGGGTAAATGGGGAGAAGAGCCCGCCTCCCAGCACGTATCCCACGCCGGCAGCAGCGGCGAGGACGGCATAGGGGTTTTGTTCGTAATAGTGGACCACTGGGTTTTCATTACGAAGGGTATCGTAGAGATGGCGAGCATCATCGGCGAGTTGCCGTGTGTCGTCCACGATCTGCTGATGCTGGGGGCCGGTGGGATCTTGGGCCATGACAAACCTCGAAAAAGTGAAAGTCGAATCAACGCAACCAGCGCCGAGAGGCGAGGCGGCCGACCAGATAGCCGGCGGCCAGAGCGCCGACGATACAAATGGCCGGATTCTCGCGGATGAAATCGACGGCCTGATCGTTGAAGCTCTCAAGCCGGGCTCGCGTATCGTCGTAGGTCTGCTCCAACTCGCGATAATGCTGCTCCAGGCGTTGGCGAGCGTCGGCGCCGGGCTCGGTGGTGGTGTCTTGAGAAGTGGGGGAAGAGTCTGAAGCGCTCATGAATCGATCCTCGTTAAAAAGGGTGCCCTCGTCAAAAAGGGTTCACAGGGCGGCTCCGACGTGCCCAAACGGTGAGTACGAATCTGGGACCAACCATTTACACGCCGGGGTGCTCGTCAAGGACGCAAGCCGAAATAAAGTCCGACTCCAAAGGCGATGCCGACGGCGGTAGTGGGATGATCATGGACCCACTGGCGCCAGTCAAGCGCCCGCTCCACCGTAGAGGAGACCTCGCTTCGAAGCTGGCCCAGACTCTGGGCAATCTGTCGACGAGAGGCCTCGATTTCGCGGCGAATCTCGTCGGTGTCGCGGGGTTCGACGGTTACGACGTCTCCGCCGGAAGGGCGCGTGGCGAGTTGTTGCGAATCTCCTTGAGCCATTGCTTGTCCTTCTCGAGTTCGTCAGTGGTCTGGGGGAGGCCGACCTCTTGTTCTTCCAGGCGTTTTTTAATGGTCCAGATGCCCACGGCAGCGACGATAATATGAACCAGGCCCAGAATCAGGGCGGTCAGAGCCATGGCGGCCAAAGATTGAAATAAGGCACCCATGGCGAAGACCAGGGCGAAGATGAGCAGGAGATAGCCGAAGAGGATCAGGGTGCCAAAGGCGATGGCAGCGCCGATCTTATTGCGCAACCCCTGGACTTCTTCGCGGACTTCGGTACGGGCTAACTCGAAATGCTGGCGGACCAGTTTTGAGAGCCCGTCAGTCAGATCTTCGATGGCGGTCTGAAACCCGTTTGTTCGTTGAACGACGGGACGTTGGGCCATGGCTAGACTCCACCGGCGGAGGAAAATTGGACTGTCACAGGGCAACTCATGCCCGATCAGTGTAGGCCCAAATTAAGCACGGCGAAAGCCGTTTTCCACCACCGATGGAAAGTCTGTGGTCATTGCTGGATGATAACCCGCTCGCGGTTGCGCTCGATGAGCTGGACCGTCGGCGAGTTGACCTCGACGCCGATATCGTATTGGCCGGGCTCGAGATTGCTCAACCAGGTGTAGCCGATCTGGTCGAGAATGATGACGTTATTGTTGTCGATGCGAATGTCGCCGGGGAAGGCGTCGCGTTGACCACCGTTGAGTTGGACGAAGGCGCCGGCGCTCTCGATCTCGTCGTCGAAGTTAGCGACGCTGATCTCGATGACGAAATGATTGTCGTCGCTTCCGGTCTCGGTGTAGTGGACCGTGGAAGGAGCGATGGTGACGTCCAATACGGTGGGCTCGTTGAGATCGTCAAATTCGAGGGGACAGGCGGTGAGGGCGAAGAGGGCAAACAGGAAAGGAACGGCCACCAGGGGACGGGTCAGGGGGACGCGTCGAAAAAAGGTCGAGACTTGAGGCAGCATGAAGGTTCCTCCTGAGAGATATAAAGACGAAGGATGAGTCCAGCTAGTTTTACCACGATGATCTGGAGAGATCCAGATTTTGAGTACAGACGCCGTGGGCAGGGAACAAATTCAATTGCAGCACCGAATCTGGTGTTGACGCGGTGGGTGGTCTATTATGAGGTGGGCTTGGGTAAGTCAGATAACCTCCAACAAGAAAGAGCAATGGCGAAGGATTACGCGGTGACGATCACAGCGTCCGAGGTGGCCGTGGAGCCTCAGGTGCTGGCCCGACGGCTGGCGGAGCTGTTGAATCGTCCCGCTCATGAGATGGAGGAGGCCTGTCGAGGGGAGACGATTATCCTCCAAAAGGAGTTGAGCTACGGTGAGGCCATCGAGATTCAGCGCGAGTTGAGCCGCCGTAAGATTCCCGCCCAGGTATCAGCTCATCGAGAGTTGAGCGGTGAAGAGATAATGATGTCCCAGAGTGGGCCGGCCCAGGAAGCAGAGGTCAATGGGTGGGCCGAACTCTTTCCGGACCTGGTCGAAGAAGAGCCGCAGGGAGCAGAGGAAATGGGTTGGGCCGACGAAGAATCGGCCAGTCCAGCAGCGCCACCGGCGGTGGAACAGGCCTGGGAGGAGATCGACGACGAGGGGTGGCCGGAACAAGACGAACCGTTGGCCCAAAGCGATGAACCCGGCGATGAGGAGAGGCAGTCGCGCCAGTTTGACGCAGAGAAGATCCATAATGCCTTCTCCGGGGGGGCGCAGAAGCGGCCCCCCTTTAAGCCAAAAGGCTTTGACCGGCGCACCCCCCACCTGCCATTGCTGGCGGCATTGCTCAGTCTGCTCGCTCCGGGAGCGGGCCAGGTTTACAACGGGCAGCCCGATAAATCGCAATGGTATGGAACGACCTTCTTCCTGCTCTATCCCTGGTTCGACTCCGTGCGCCAGGCCTGGCGGCGGGCCGAGAAGGTGCGCACCTATTATGCACCCCGCCCGGAAGAGGGGGTGGCCCGTCGGGTGAGCTCCTATGTGGTCAAGTGGTGGGTGGCCGTGGCGGCCGTGGCGGCCCTGAGCGGGTGGACCTATTCGATGGTTCAGGATTATCTGGACGGCCAGGAGGCTCATCGCAAGTCGATCGTGGTACAAGATCTGGTCTTTGCTTCCGCGGAGACCGTGGAGATCGCCGTCGAACGAGCCAACCGTGCCGCAGAGGCGGTGGAGATCGAGGAAGAGGAGATCGAGCCCGAGCGCCGCGGGAAGTATACGATGGATACGGAAGAGCGCGCGCGACGCTTGTTCATCATGGGCTATCATTATTGCGCAGCCTCGGAGTATTCGATGTGCGAGCAGGCAATGCGCAGGGTGAGCGTGCTGGCGCCGGAGAATCGGGACGCTCGGCGATTGCAGGCCTGGGCCAGCTTGCAGGAACGGGGGGGCGTCGATGAGGAGATGCCCGAAGTGGGCGGTGAGGTGCCGACCATCGAGGAATTCGAGGTCGAATTGGCCACCCAGGGGGTCGATCTCGATGAGCTCGACGACCAGATCGACCAGTGGTGGGACGCAGAAGGCGACAGGCAGTAATCGGGGTTGTTGGAAATGATAAATCGGGCTCGCGGAGGCAGATATGGCGCGACGAAGTGAGGGTTGGCAGGACGACGGTGAGCTTCGTTTTATCGACTATCTGGACAGTCCGCTGCCGCCCGAGGAGTCGACAGTCCACCAGTTGTGGAAGCTCCATCGGCGGATTGGCCGCGGTGGTGGGTGGTCAGATCTGGTGGCGGGCATGGCGTTGCAGGCACAGCGATTGCTGGCCGCCGACGATATGGAGGGGGTGGCCGTTCTGATCTGGGCCGGCGATCGAGAATTCTTTCATCACGTGGTCTGGGGTGACGATGAGCAGGTGGCCAGAGCGCCTCAGTGTGGGGCATTGGCCAGCGCCTTGACCCGGGAGCCGGCCCTTCAAAAAGCGCTTCGCCACTCGGGGCAGGCCGTGCTGCGACGACGCCAGGCGGGCCGAGTCGATCTGTGGCTGCCTATTCACGAAGAAGAAGAATTTTTGGGGGCTTTCTGCGTGATCGGTCTCGAGGGAGCAGATCTGGAAGAAGAGGCGATCTGGGCGTTGGGAGATTATTTTCAGCCCCTGGGCATCACCCTTATCCAGCGCTACCGGCGCCGGCGCCGGGCGAGGAGCCTGGAAGAGGAGAATCGGTATTTTCGGGAGCGGGAGCGCCGACATTATTTGTTCAAAGATCTGGTCTGTGAGAGCCAGGTGATGAGCGAGGTCTATGACGAGCTCCACGAGCGGGTGGCCGAGGAGGACCCGATTTTGATGACCGGTGAGGCCGGTACGGGCAAGGAGTTGCTTGCCCGGGCGCTCCATCATCTGGGCGATCGCCATGAGGGAATGCTGATCCGCATGGGCTGTGCCGGATTTCCCGAGGAATTGGTGGATTTCGAGTTATTCGGCTGCGTGGCCAGCGAGCTGACCGGAGCGTTGGCGGCACGGAAAGGGATCTTCGAACTCGCCGAAGGGGGCACGGTCTTTCTCGACGAGATCGATCGGTTGTCGATGACCATCCAGGGACGGATCGTGCGGGTTTTACAGGACAGAGAAGTGCGACGCATCGGCGACGCCGTGGGCAGGCCGGTGGACGCCCGGCTCATCGCCAGCAGCCACCGGGATCTAGAGAAATTATGTGCGCAGGGAGAGTTTCGCCGCGATCTCTTCGAGTTGCTCGATCCCCATCGTCTGAACGTGCCGCCCCTTCGCGAACGGCGGGCCGACGTGCTTCCCCTGGCGCAGATTTTTTTGGAGAAATTTGCCGAGCGCTACGACGGGCGATGTCGTGATCTGAGCCCGGAACTGCAGCAATGGTTGATGGATTATCCCTGGCCGGGCAACGTGCGCCAATTGCAGACCCTGATGGAGGCCGCCGTATTGATGGCCCGCGACGAAAAGACCATTGATCGGGGGCATCTGATGTTCGAGGAATATCACTCCTGATTTTCTTCCTCGCCATAGGGTGGAGAACCGAGGCGAGGGGCGGGGTAATAATAGTCAATGCAGATCGAGCAAAGGCTATGACTGACCTGAGCGGGGGGATTTTTGAGGAAAGTGGGAACCCAATCCCAGGCATCCATCTGGTCACGACGTCGAAAACGGCGGCAATTACTACATGAGATGAGAAATCCTCCGTCGGTCAGGTAGTCGTCGATCTTTGGGGTGAGTGGAGAATTATTTGACTCCTTCGGCTCCGCCGGACGGGAGATTGAGTTGATGAGGAGTAGTCCCTGAGGGGTCTGGCTATCGACGCTCAGTGGGAGGATGTCCATATGGTAATAGCGAAGCTCCCAGGGGCTGGAGCACTCGTATTCCAGAATGCGGGGAGCGCCGAGGCTGAAGAGGTGGCAGAAGAGTGATTTATAGTATTCGCGCAGTGGTCCCGCTAGAAAATCGAGGATGGAGACACCTAAAATGAGGTGCTCCTCTAACAGCTGGGCAGGTGCGTCGTTTTCGGCAGCGAAGCGAAACCATCCGGCGTTGACGTAGCGAATGGTCAGGGCTCGGTCGATGCCGTAAATCGTGGCGTCCTGTTCATCTAATCGATGGAGATCGAATCGCTCGAGCAGTGGAGCAAACTCAGGATCGAGCATATGTGGCGACCGCCTCGGTTGTGTCGATGGTGACATGAGAGGTCTCCAGAGTGGCGGTGGATTCAAGTCTCAGGGAGTGACAGACGGATGACGATACAGAGCAGGGAACGGACGCTTGATTTACGTGGTTTAAAGATAGCTGCGAGAGAGTGGGGTGACAAAGATAAGCGGCCAAAGGTGATGGCCCTTCATGGTTGGTTGGACAACGCGGCCAGCTTCGATGGATTGATTCCATTGCTGGGCGATGGGCTGCATGTGGTGGCTTTGGACCTGCCGGGGCATGGGAGAAGCGAGGGTCGGGCAACCATGGATGCCTATCATTTCGTCGATTGGGTCGACGTGATTATGGAGGCAGCGGATCAATTGGAATGGCCGAAGTTTTCGCTGCTCGGCCATTCGATGGGGGCGGCGATCGCCACCTTGGCGGCTCCGGTCATGTCAGATCGGGTAGAGCGGGTGGTGATGATCGACGGCCTGGGCCCCTGGAGTGATCCCGACGAGGAAGTGGTCGATCGATTGGGGAGGGCTCTGAAGCAGGAGAGAGCGCTACGACGACGGCAGTCCCGTCGATACGACTCGCAGGAGGCGATGGTCGACGTCCTCGGCCAATCGCGTCAGGGGGTCGATGAGCGGCGATTGGAAGGGCTGCTGGAGAGGATGATTCGGCGCGACGACGACGGCCGCTGGTATTTCGGCCTCGACCCGAAGCTCAAGGCCACCTCCCGGGTCCGGCTGACCGAAAAGCAGGTGCTCGCCTTTTTAGGGGCCATTGAATGCCCGGTTTTATTGGTGCGCCCCGACCAGGGGTGGCCCGTGCCCGAAGCGGTTGCCCGTCGGCGCAGGTCGGCCATCACAGATCTGGAGTTCCTCGAAGTCGCGGGCCATCACCACGTTCATCTGGAGGCACCACAGCGGTTGGCCGATGAAGTGGGGCGATTTTTGAGAGAAAAAATAATGGGCAATAAAAACTAGTCTCTAAGTGGTTCCTCCTTGCCCGACCGGGGATCGGCGATCATAATCCGCGCCGTCCCCCAGCGCTGGAGCACGACGACTCTGTGCGCAATTAGAGACTCAAAAAAGGAAGTGAACCGGTGAGTGATCAAAAAGTCATCTTTTCGATGGTCGGTGTAGGCAAAGTATTCCCACCGCGCGAGCAAGTGCTCGAGGATATCTACCTCTCTTTTTTCTATGGGGCCAAGATCGGCGTGCTCGGTGCCAACGGCTCGGGAAAGAGTACGTTGCTCAAGATCATCGCCGGCGACGACCAGGATTTTCTCGGTGAGATCCACCGCGATAAGGGCGTGACCTTCGGGCGGCTGCCTCAGAATCCGGAGCTCGATCCGGAGAAGACGGTGCGGGAGATCGTCGAAGAAGGGGTGCAGGAGACGGTGGATATGGTCAAGCGCTACGAGGAGGTGAGCGCTCAATTCTCCGAGCCCGATGCCGACTTCGAAGCGTTGATGGCGGAACAGGCGAAGTTGCAGGACGAGATCGAGCGTCGAGGGGCCTGGGATCTGGACAGCAAGCTCAAGATGGCCATGGAAGCCCTCAGGTGTCCTCCCGGTGATACGCCGGTGGACGTGCTCTCCGGTGGTGAGCGGCGACGAGTGGCCCTGTGCCGCATCTTGTTGGAGGAGCCCGACGTGCTTCTGCTCGACGAGCCCACCAACCACCTGGACGCCGAGTCGGTGGCGTGGCTCGAACAGCATCTGGAGCAATATGAGGGCACGGTCATCGCCGTGACTCACGACCGCTATTTTCTCGACAACGTGGCGGGCTGGATCCTGGAACTCCACGGGGGCAAGGGAATTCCCTTTGAGGGCAATTATTCGGCCTGGTTGAAGCAAAAAGAGGCCCGTCTGGCTCAGCGCCAGAAGCAGGAACAAAAACGCCAGAAAGCGCTCAAGCGCGAGCTGGAGTGGATTCAACAGAGCCCGAAGGCTCGGCGGGCCAAATCGAAGGCCCGGATCAATGCCTATGAGGAAATGCTGACCCAGCAGCAGCAAAAGGGCGATAAAGATCAGGAGATCTATATTGCCCCGGGACCGCGGCTGGGCGACGTGGTCATTCAGGCCGACGGGGTGATGAAAGCCTACGACGATCGCCTGCTCTACGAAGATCTGAGTTTCGACCTGCCCCCGGGGGGCATCGTAGGCGTCATCGGACCCAACGGGGCGGGCAAGACGACTTTATTTCGAATGATCGTCGGCCAAGAAGAGCCCGATAAGGGCACGATCACCGTGGGTGATACGGTCAAATTGGGCTATGTGGATCAGAGACGGCCCCTTGACCCGGAGAAGACGGTCTATGAGGAGATCTCGGGCGGAGAGCCCACGGTCGATCTGGGAGGCCACGAGGTCAACTCACGAGCTTATGTGTCGTGGTTTAATTTCTCGGGCTCGGCGCAGCAGAAGAAAACGGGGGTGCTCTCCGGTGGGGAGCGCAATCGCCTCTATCTGGCAAAAGTTCTCAAAGAGGGGTCGAATGTCTTGCTGTTGGACGAACCGTCCAACGATCTCGACGTGGACACCCTGCGGGCCCTGGAAGAGGCGCTGCTCAATTTTGCGGGATGTGCAGTGGTGATCTCTCACGATCGATGGTTTCTCGATCGGGTGGCCACCCATATTCTGGCGTTTGAGGGCGATAGCGAGGTGGTGTGGTTTAACGGCAACTATTCGCTCTACGAGGAAGACCGGCTGCGCAGGTTGGGAGCCGATGCGCGCCGGCCGACTCGGATCAAATATAAGCGCCTCAAGCGCGACTGAATTCAAACGTTGCCGTCGACGTCCCGATCGAGAGCGTCGGCGTCGGCGTCGGCTTCGGCTTCGGCGATCATCTCTTCGACCTCCTCGACATGGTCGTCGTCGAGTTGATGGACCATCTCGCCGAGGGCGCGACGGGCTTCGCCGCTGGTCATTCGCTGCTTTTGAAATTCAACGCAGATGAGGCACATGGTGAAACTCCCGGGTAATAGACTCGATGGGTCACCGGTAACGAGCCGGCCAGTGGTGACAACGCAGGTGAGCGTCCTTCGATTCCATGATGAACACACGCCGGCGGCCACAGACTAAACTTAAGTCTCGTTGTCGACGAGGCCATAATCAAGTGATCGATCAATCTCTAAGGAGACGGGCATGAAAAAAGCGACCTGGTTGGTGATGTTGGTGAGCCTGGTGGGGTTGGTAGGCACCACGGGATGTCCCGCGTTTTTGCGGCCCGCCGCCGATGTGCTGATCCCCGTTGAGGAGGAGCGCGCCCTTGGGGAGGAGATCGAGGGGGAGCTCCACGAAGAGCTGGAGTTCTCCGATGATGAAGTGCTCCGATCCTATGTGGAGGGACTGGGCAACGATATCGTGCGGCGCATCGACGAGCGGCCGCGAGGAATCAGGTTTCGATTCTATGTGGTCGACGATCCTGAGATGATCAACGCCTTCGCCGTGCCGGGAGGAGGAATCTACGTCTATACGGGGCTTATCCGAGCCATGGACAACGAAGCGGAGCTGACGGCCGTGCTGGCTCACGAGATCGCCCACGTGACCCGCCGTCATATTGCCCAGCGCCTGGTCGCGATTTACGGCGTCGATCTGTTGTCTCGTATGGCCCTTGGGCAAGAGCCGGGAACGGTGGCCCAGATCGTCAACGCCGTGGTGCAGACGGGGATGTTCCTTCGCTATAGCCGCGATCAAGAGCGCGATGCCGACGCCTTCGGAGTGCAGTACCACGTCGCCGCAGGATATAATCCGGAGGCCTTTATCACCTTCTTTCGAAAGCTCGAGGCCCAGCCCTCGCCGCCGACCTTTTTGTCGACCCACCCCTCGCCGAGGGAGAGGATCGAAAATATTCGCCAGCATATCCGGGAGTTCGATCGAGTGCCCTCGCGACTGGAAGAGGAGCGCTTTTTGCAAATGAGAAATCGGATCTGAGATTCGTGGTTGGATCACCACGATCATCCGATCGACCCCTCCGACCCGGCCTTTCGCTCCGCTGTAGGCCGGCCCACCTCCCCATTCGCGTTGCTCATGGGGAGGATCAGTAGTGCTACCTACCCCAGTGGGTTGCGATGGTCCGCTACCGACCCCCCCACGACACGCAGCGCGTCGTTTCCCCGCGGAGCAGTCCAGCCGCTCCACCCCGGGCCCAAAGGGCCCTCCATCCCGGCGCGAGCGCCGTCGAGCGCCTCAGTGGGGTTGGTCGAAGCCCAGATCTTCGAGGAGGTTGGCCAGGGTCTCTTCGACCTTGTCGCGGTAGGGCCAATCGTCGGGGGCGTTGTCGAGGGCGATCTGGAGGTCGCGGGCCGCCTCGTCGGGCTGTTCGGTGGCGATCCACATGGAAGCCCGTTTGAGATAGGGCGTGGGATAATAGGGATCGATAGCGATGGCTTCCTCCCAGTCCTGGACGGCGCCGTCGAGATCGCCGGCGATCATGCGGGCCGCCCCACGGTTGGAGAGGGCCTCAAGATCTTCGGGGTCGATCTGGAGGGTGCGGTCATAATCGGCGATGGCGGCGTCGACGTTGTCGTCGAGCAGGTGGGCGTGGGCGCGATTATAGTATAGCGCGGGGTCGGAGGGCTGACGGGTGACAGCTCGATTATAATCTTTGATGGCCTTTTTGGGTTGTTGGAGCTGCAGATGGGTGAAGGCGCGGGCGGCGTAGGCGTCGACGAAGTCGGGCTGGAGCTCGACGGCCTTCGAATAGTCGGTCAGGGCGCGGCCCATATCTCGGCGCAGGCGGTGAACGTTGCCGCGGTGCAGGTAGGCCATGGGTAATTCGGCGTCGATCTCGATGGCCCGGTTCATATCCTGGAGAGCGCCTTGGAGATCGCCTGCGGAGAGGCGGGCGATGCCGCGGTTGGTGTAGATCTCGGGGTCATCATCGACCTGTTCGATGGCCCGATCGTAATCGGCGATGGCCTGGTCGACCCGTCCCAGAGAGTGTCGGACCAGGGCCCGATTCAGGCGTGCCACCAAATGATCTTCATTGAGCTCGAGGGCTCGGTCAAAGTCCTCGCCGGCGCCCTTGAGATCCTCGAGGGCGGCGCGCAAAATGCCGCGCTCTACCAGGGCATCCAGTCGTTTTGGATCGAGGGAGAGGGCCTGACCGAAGAGAAATACCGAGGCCTCCAGATCGCCGGCCTCTCGTTGCTCGCGGGCGGCTTCGACGGCGTCATCAGCATTGTCGAAGGTCGGGCCTTCAGGCCCCAGAGGCGACAGTGTGCCTTCTTCGACGTCGCGATCGAAATCGGTGGCCATGGACTGCAAAAGGCGGCGGGAGAATTGGAGCACCTCCTGGTGATTTTCTTCCAGGATGGACCGGGCTCTGGTGAGCAGATCGCGCAGATGGGCCTCCCGGTCTTGTTCGGGAAGATCATCGGCGCCGAGGGCGCGGTAATCGGCGAGCCACTGCGGTGACTCCTCCAGGTCCTGGTCTACTTCACCGCTGTGGCGGTGCAGCTCTTCGAAGAGTTGCTCGAGCTGGCGATCATCGGCGAGCACCAGCTCCAGATGCATCGAAGAGATGAGCAGGTAGCGGGGATCGACGGCAGGGGCGGCGACAAAGAGCAGCCATGCCACCTCGTAGAGCAGGGGGGCTGCAGCCCGATCCTGATCGAGCTCCTCGGGAAGCTCACCGGTGCGCATCAAGAGCTGAATCGCTGCGGCGACGGCGCGATCGGTGAGGGCCTCTTCCTGTTGCAGGGCGTCGAGCTGGGCCGTTATGGCGTCGATTTTTGTCTGGAGCACGGCGATCCTCGTGGTATGGGAGAGGTGATCGCCGCAAGGTTTAGCGCCTCCAGGGCTTGTCCTTCAAGTGGAGACTACATGGCGCCCAGGGCCAACCCGGAGGTTAAGCCCAGAACGATGAGGATAGCGATGACGATGACGAGGCGAATCAGCGATGTGATTGCCATGGGGGTACCTCCTGTTTCGACGGAACGGCTTTAGGCGAAGGGACGGCTTCAGTAGATTTCGCCTGTTGTACGGCTTCCCAGCCCGTAGAGACTGAATCGGCATGGGTGGAGATGGCCAGCGCAGACAGCCCAAATAGGATGAGCAAAGCAAGCCAACGCAACGTCCAGTGATTTATCACGGCTCACCTCCTAACAATTTAGTCCGCCTTATCCAGATTAGGGACAAATTCGGACTACCCTCGCGACAGGGAGGAACGACATGACGCTGGTGAGCTCCCCCCCTGGGTATGCAAACGCGGTATTCCCAGAATTAATATAATTACGTTGAGGGTTCGACCAAATTAGAAGGACCTCAAGGCCTGGGGTTGGGACGATGAGATTCCAACGCAAAAGCCCTGTCGTTGCAGTGTTGACCGGGCGAAGGCGCTCCCCTATGGTAGCGGGCGCTGCGCGCCGTTTTCGGAATTCTGCCAGGTGTCGAAGGAGGCGTCGTAGACTGGAGGAAGTAGTCGGTAAAGACCTCCTGGCAGAGGCAAAGGATGATTCAATGACGCAGAAAGTCTCGCTTATTCGCGGCGATGGGATCGGGCCGGAAATCGTTGATGCTACGGTGCGCGTTCTCGAAGAATTGGGTACAGGCCTGGAATGGGAGGAAGTGCGGGCCGGCTCGGGAGCTTTTGAAGATCTGGGCACGCCACTGCCAGAAGAGACGCTTTTGAGCATCGGCCGAAATAAGGTGGCCCTGAAGGGACCACTGGAGACGCCGGTGGGCACGGGCTTTCGCAGTATTAACGTGGCGATTCGAAAGCATTTCGACATGTACGCCAACGTGCGTCCCGCCAAAATTTTGCCCGGCGTGGAGACTCGGTTTTCCGAAACCGGCGTCGATCTGGTCACGGTCCGTGAGAATACGGAAGGTGCCTATGCTGGAATCGAACATACGATTCCCCCAAACCGGGCTGCGGCGGAGACGATCATCTTGATCACTCGGTGGGCCTGTGAGCGGATCTGCCGCTACGCCTTTGAATATGCCCGTCGGGCCCAGCGCCAGAAGGTGACCCTGGTCCACAAGGCCAATATCCTCAAAGAGACGAACGGTCTGTTTTTGGAGGTCGGCCAGTCCATCGCCCGTGAATACGACGATATCGAATTTGACGATATCATCGTCGACAATATGTGCATGCAGATGGTGCGCTGGCCCGAGGAGTTCGACGTCATCGTCACGACCAACCTCTTCGGAGATATCCTCTCCGACCTGGCGGCGGGACTCATCGGCGGCCTCGGTCTGACCCCTGGTGCCAATATCGGAAAAGACGCCTCCATGTTCGAGGCGGTCCACGGCACGGCGCCGGATATCGCCGGCGAAGGTATCGCCAACCCCACCGCCTTGATGCGCGCTGCGGTCATGATGCTGGAGCACCTGGAGCTGGCCGAGGAAGCTCGTCGCATGGACAAAGCCCTCAATGCGGTGCTCGAAGAGGGGCAGTACGTCACCCGTGACCTGGGCGGCACGGCCAATACCGAAGAGTTTACGAAAGCAGTGGTTGGCGCTCTGAGGTAAGTTCCCATCCTCTTTCGGATGAGAACTGGACGGAAAGAAAGCTGAAGAAAAGGCCCGGTGAGACGCCGGGCCTTTTTCTTTTTGAGAAATATTATCCCAAAATCTTCAAGAATTTTCGGATCACCGTCTGTTGGCCGACGGTGACGAAGTCGATTTTGAGGAGAGCGTCGTCGCCGTCGCCGGAGATGGAAAGCACCTCTCCTACGCCGAAGCGGGAGTGGCTGACCGTGGCACCCAGGATATCATCGCCGTCGGCATCGGCGGGGCCCTCATAATCGTCGGCATAATCATCGACGAGTGTGTCGTCCACTTCGAGATCCCAATCGGGGGGAGCCTGATTGAAGGACAGATCGTCGAAGCCGTCGCTCGATTGGTCAAAATAAAGGGATTGGCCGGCCGAAGAGGTCCGTTGGGAGGAGGAAGAGCTAAAGCCTCGATGTCGGTGTTTTCCGAAGTTCACGCCGTCGACGGTGCTGCGGGGATCGACGTGGAGGTGTTCTTCGCTGATATCGAGGAGAAATCGGCTGGGGCTGGTGTCTTTGAATTGTCCGTAGACTCTGCGTCGTCGGGCGTTGGTGATGAAGAGCCGGTTTTGAGCGCGTGTGATGGCCACGTAGGCCAGGCGTCGCTCCTCGGCGAGTTTTTCGGGTTCGTCACCGTGGCGCAGGTTGGGAAAGGTGCCCTCTTCCATACCCACCAGATAGACCGTGTCGAATTCCAGGCCCTTGGAGCCGTGAATGGTCATCAAGGTGACGGCCCCGTCGGGGTGATCGTCGTTGCTCTGGCGCACCAGGGCGGAGCGATCCAGAAAGGCGCGCAGCCTCAAGGAGGCCTCGCTGGTGGTCAGGGGATCGTCGGCTTCGTCGGGGATGGCCTGGCGCACGGCGTCGAGCAGCGCCGGGGTGGCAGAGTCGCTTTCGAATTCCTCGATGGCGCTGATCAATTCGCCGATATTGAGGAGTCGATCTTCGGCGACGTCGGGATCGTCCTTTTCGATATGTTCTGCGTAGGCGATGCGCTCCAAAAGCCGCTCGACGACGGGGCGCAAGGACTCAAAGTGAAGCAGGTCGTCCCGGGTGGCGTCGAGGACTTCCAGGAAATTGGCCACCCCCCGTCGAGAGACGCCGCGTAGGGAGCGAAGGGCCTCGAAAGCCTCTCGTTGGATCAGATCTTTTGGGCCCGTTGAGAAGAGATCGCTCTGGGCGGGCACGTCGGCGTCGATGAGCTCCGCTGCATCCTGGAGGTGCTCGACGCCGTCGATGGCAAGCGCGGCCTGCAATTTGTCGAGGGTCGTCGCCCCCACGCCGCGACGCGGCGTATTGATGACCCGGCTGGTGGCGATGTCGTCGTAGGGGTTCAGGGCCGCCCGAAGATAGGCCAGAACGTCTTTGATCTCTCGCCGGTCGTAGAAGCTCAGGCCGCCGACGATGCGGTAATTGAGCCCCCACTGGCGAAGCTGCTCTTCAAATAGCCGGCCCTGGGCGTTGGCCCGATAGAAGATGGCAAAATCCTGGGGGGCGGCGCCTTTTCGGATCTGATCGAAGATGGACTCCGCCACAAAAGAGGCCTCTTCCCGATCGTCGCTGCCCGTAAAGAGGACGATCGATTCGCCGCGGGGCCGCTCGGTCCATAGCTGTTTGGGGTGACGCTGGTCGTTGTGGGCGATGACGTCGTTGGCGGCGTCCAAAATGAGCGCCGTGGAGCGATAATTTTGCTCCAATTTGACGACCTGGGTGGACTGAAATGCCTTTTCGAAACCCAGGATATGGGTGGCGTCGGCGCCGCGCCATCGATAGATGGCCTGATCGTCGTCGCCGACGACGGCCAGGTTGTCATGGGCTGAAGTCAGGTGGGCCAACAGCTCGTATTGAGCGGGGTTGGTGTCCTGAAATTCGTCGACCATCAGATATTGCCACTGCTCGCTGAGGCGCCGGGCAAAGCCAGGATCGCGGCGAAATAACAAAAGGGGGAGCATGATGAGGTCGCCAAAGTCGACGGCGCCGGCGTGATAGAGGGCCTGCTGATAGTCGGCGTAGAATTGGGCCTGAGCTTCTGCTTTTTGGTCGAAGGCCTCTTCCTGGGCCTGTTCGGGAGTCTGGCCGCGGTTTTTGCAGGCGTCGATATAGGATTGCTTCTGGCGCACCTCCGATCGGCCCTGTTCTTGATCGCCACGGCGCAATAGATTGGCGATGAGGCGGCGTTGATCGGCGTCGTCGTAGATGGAAAAATTCCAGTCCAGATCGAGCCGTGGGGCATAGCTCCGAAGGAGGCGGGCCCCCAGGCTGTGGAAGGTGGAGATGATGATCTTTGCCGCGTCGCCCTGGTCGGCGATCAAGGCGTCGACGCGATGGCGCATCTCGTCGGCGGCCCGATTGGTAAACGTGACGGCCACGATCGAGTCGGGGCTCACCCCCCCGACCTCGATGAGGTGGGCGATGCGGTGGGTGAGCACGCGGGTCTTTCCGCTGCCGGCACCGGCGAGCACCAAAAGCGGTCCCCGATGATGGGTGACCGCCTGGCGCTGCGGTGGATTGAGTTTGTCGAGCCAGTGGGGATCTTTCATCAGCAAAAATAGCAAGTGGACCTGTAAATTTGTTCCGTTGTTTTTATGCACACCGGTGCACAGTTTGGCAAGGCCCGGGCTCTTATGGCACAGGGAGTGCGATCGGCGTTGATCGGTCACCGTGTCGCTGAGGAGCATCGAAGATTTTGGAGTCTCTGGTCGTGAGTCATCACCGACCTGGAATGCTGGAAAAAGCCAAAGGGACCGACCAAAACCGATTGCACCATGCTTTGGCCGGGGCCGAGGATTGTCAAAAATCACAGGTGCCAGTAAAGTGGAATATGGTTTCTCAGATAGGCAGTTAGACCGACGTTAGTCGGTGGTGGCACCATGATTTGATCTTCCGTGCAGGGACGACCCAGATTGGGGGATGTCGTTGAATGATCGCCGCTGATGGTGTAACGCCTGTCCAAGAATTTCCAGGAGCCGAGCAGGAGAATCCATGCCCGTTGAAGAGTTGAATGATCGAGAAGAGCTTCGCGAATTTCTAGTTCGCGACCGTCTGGCCAACGCCTATCTGTTGGGCAATCTCGATCCGTCGTATTTTCAATTCTGTAAATGGTACGGTTCCCGTGGAGAGGATGGGCAGCTGCAAAACCTGCTGCTCGTCTACAGTGGGCTGAGCCTGCCCGTGCTCTTCACCAGCGGAAACGGCGAGGGGTTGGAGCGGTTTCTGGTCGAATCTCGCCGGGTCGTGCCCGGTCGCTTTCACTTTCACGTATTGGAAGAGCAGATGCCGGCCCTGGAGTCGGTTTACGATCCCGATGATGTGACGGCGATGATCCGCATGGGCCTGGAGCGCGAGGAATACGAAGCCGGCCCATTAGATCCCCGCGTCGAGCGCCTGGGCCACCGAGATACGGCGGCGATCATGGAGCTCTATGAACATTATCCCGACAATTTTTTCGAGCCCTACCAGCTGGAGACAGGGCTTTATTTCGGGATTCGCTCTGAAGAGGGCAGGTTGGTGAGCATGGGCGGGGTCCACGTGGTCAGCGAGGAGCACGACGTGGCGGTCATCGGCAACCTGGTGACGCACTCCGATTATCGGGGGCAGGGGCTGGCCACAGTGGTCACGGCCCGGTTGATCGACGAACTCTTCGAGCGAGTGTCATTGCTGGCGCTCAACGTGGGCAGAGACAACGCCCCGGCGGTCAAGCTCTATAAGAATTTCGGGTTCGCCTCGAATAACGTCTTTTTTGAGGGACGTTGGTCGTCGACGAACGGGGGCTGAGCCCCCGCGCGATCGGCTATTTAGCTGCGATTGACGGGGGAGAACATGCCCGGGTTTTTGGCGTGATGGCGCCGCTCTTCGCGCTCGGCCTCTTCTTTGTGTTCGATGCAAAGGAGAGCAGTGGGGCGAGCTCGCAGACGACCCTCCCCGATCGGTTCGTAGCAGACGTCGCAATAGCCGTAGTCCCCGTCTTCGATACGCTCCAGAGCGTCATTGACGTTGGACAAAAAGTAGCGGTCCCGGTCTTTGAGGCGCAGTTCGGTGGACATGCCCTGTTCTTCGTTGGACTCGTCAATGGAGTCCCCTGGCGAGTCGTCACGATCGCGTAACTCGTTTCGGGCCAATTTGCTTCGGTTGACCAATTCGGCTCGCTTCGATTCCAGAAGCTGGCGCATCTCGTCGATGAATTCCGGGGAGTAATCTTGGTCGGTCATGGGGGTACCTCCTGTGAGAGCCCTCAACTAAAGAATGGACCTGCGAGGGGACGGGCCAAATATAGTCAACGTCGTGGAGAACCGAAGAGGAAAACTACCACGGCGAACTTGGCGGGTAAAATAGGAGCCTCTGCTGTTGGGTCCAGGACCGTGGGTATTGAACGGCGCCCTGTGGCATCGCTCTTGATGTGGCCTTCGATTCATGGGAATATCGCCCCAGATTTGAGCGGATAAAAGCCATCCTTTGGGTGAGTGGGATACGATGAAAGGCGTAGTGCGATTGTTAGGGATGATTCTGGTGGGGCTGATGGCGATGAGTCTGCTGTCGGGCTGTGCTTCGAAGACTCTGATGGAGAGCCGCCCCGCCGGCGCTGAGGTCACCGTCGATGGCGAGTATTATATCGGTGAGACCCCGGTGGAAGTGCGGGAATTGCCCTGGCGCGGTGCGACCCGCCATTATCAATTCGAAAAAGAGGGCTACCATACGCGGATCATGCAATTGTCGGCGCAGAATAACTCGCGCCACGTGGCGGCCTGCGTGTGCACCCTGGGGATATTCTGGCCCCTGCTGTTATTCGGAGAGTATCCCGATGATCTGGTGGTGGTAATGGATCGCGAACAGGCGCCGCCGCGTGCTCAATTTAGCGATCAGCCCCGGGTCAGCTACGGTCACTAAACCACGTTTATTTCGAACCGGGCCGAAAAAATCGCAGCAAAGAGGGGAGCCCGCTCGAGAGGGCCGTCGATCCAGCCGCGGGCCAACTCGGTCAGCGCCGAACTGCGCTCTGCCAAGAGATGCCAGGTGGCATAGTGGATTCCACGACTGCCCCAGTCGTCGAGGCGTCCCAGGGGCAGGTCTTCGGCGAGGAGGGCGCGCACCCGTTTGGCGGCGCCGTGTAGGGGGGCGAATTCGTCGAGGATGGGCAGCGCCTGGGCGGGGGAGAGTGCTCCCTGGCGGACCAGGGCGACCAGATCGGTGAGGCTTCGGATGAGAGCGACCCGCTGTTGAGTATTGTCCACCGAAAAAGTGCGCAGACTCTGGAGGGCCTCGTCGAGTTCGTCGGCCGTCGGCGGTGGTCCCGACAGGGGAAGGCCGGGCAGGGGCGGCGGTTGGATGCCTCGCTCGATCAGGGATTGGTGGAGGGTGGAGGCCACGAGGTGGATGGCGAGTTCATCGTCTTCGCAGATGCCCAGATGGAAGGCCACCCGCTGGGGGGTGTCGTCGACCCACTGACGGGCATCGAGAGGGTCCAGACCGTCGTCGGGGAGGTCTTCGAAGGGATCGGTGAGCACCGTGGTGACGGCGAAGAGGGCTGCCAGGTCGAAGGCTTCGCGGTCGCGAGTCTCGCGAAAGATAGCCAGGGCGTCGACCCAGGGGGAGGTGCCCCGGCGGCTGAGGAAATCGGCGACCAGTCGGTCGTCGCCGAGCCACTCCGTCTCTACATCGCCATGGAGCAGGGCTCGAGCAAAGCGGTGGGGTTCGATCGTGGCCACCGCTGCATCCAGGGCCTGCCGCTGTCGGTCGGAGAGTTCCGGCTCCAGATCGCGGCGCAGGCCGAGCAAGGTGGGAAACCACCCGCTATCGCCCGAAAGTGAGACGGCGCGGCAGATCTCGAGGAGATGGTCGGCGTCGTCGACTTCGTAGAGCTGGTCACGCAATTCGTCGGGCGCCGAACGAGCCAGAAGCCAGGCGGCGCCGAAGCGGGCCTTCTGGTCATCGAGAAGTTCGAAGAGTCGGGGGTGGTACCAGTCGATATCGGCGCGCACCAGGGCGTCGACGGCCAGGGGGGCTCGCTCGTCGGCCAGGCGGGCGTCGATCTCGGCGTCGATCTGGGGTGAATCCAAGCACGAGGCCGCCGCAAGCCATCGCCGCACTCCCGGCGAGGTGTGCTCCGGCAGTTCGGCCAGGGCGGCCTGGTAGCTGGGCTCAAACTCCTCGAGCAACGCCGCGGCCAGCAATGGTCCCTGTTGGTCGTCATCAAAGAGCTGAGGGAGATCGGCCGGGGTCGGCTCGTCCGGAAAGAGTGCTTGGAATGTTGGCTTCATGACGGCTCCGGTAGTGGGCATCGCTGGGGGCCGAGTGGTATCAGCGGGCGACGGCAGTTGGCAAGAAACACCAAAGCGCCCTGTCTCGCGACAGGGCGCTTTGGCCGAAAGGAGGAGTCATGCTCTGGGGATTGGTGCCGGTCCAAAGTCGACGAGAACCGGACTTCCCAGTGCCTCTCGGCGGAGGCATAAATTAGAACCTGAGCACAGCGATTTTCATTCCGAGATTTTTCGAAAAATTTTCCTCACTCGTTCCACATCGTGAAAGCTGTTTCGGGAACCGCGCTCGCCCTTTGTAGCTCATCATTGAATATGTTAGACAACCCCGTTTTGAGATAGGGAGCCCCGCTTCTAATTCAGCGATTCTAAGGAGAGCCACCGTGGGCAAGAATTTCAAGGACAGCCTCAACCTTCCGCGTACGAAATTTCCGATGCGTGCCAATTTATCGGATCGCGAGCCGGGCCGGATCGAATGGTGGAATTCGGAAAAGATCTACGGGCGCATACTCGAACGTCGACGCAATGAAGGGGCGGAGCGCTTTATCCTCCACGACGGGCCGCCCTACGCCAACGGCAATATTCACCACGGCCATATCCTCAATAAGACCCTCAAGGATTTCGTGGTCAAATACCGCAATATGGCGGGAGAGCTCTGCGAGTTTGTGCCGGGCTGGGACTGCCACGGCCTTCCCATCGAGCATAAAGTGGACGAGCAACTGGGTGAGGCAAAGCTCGAGATGTCGAAGGTGGAGGTGCGCAAAGCCTGCCGAGAATACGCCGCCAAATTCGTCGATATCCAGCGCGAGGAGTTCAAGCGGGTGATGGTCTTCGGCGAGTGGGACGATCCCTACGTGACCATGTCCTATGACTACGAGGCGGCCACGGTACGAGAGCTGGGGGCGTTTTTCGACCGAGGTATCGTCTACCGCGGGTTCAAGCCGGTCCACTGGGATTGGGACGCCAATACTGCGCTGGCCGAAGCGGAGGTGGAATACGATACGTTCCGCACGGAACAGGTCTATGTGAAATTTCCCTTCGCCCAATTGCCGGAGGAGTTGGCCGAGAAGGCCGGCGATCGACAGGCCTTCGTTGTCATCTGGACGACCACGCCCTGGACCCTTCCGGCCAACCTGGCCGTGGCGCTGAACCCGGAGCTGGAATACGAGCTGGTCGCCGTGGGCGACGAGGCCTACGTGCTGGCCAAGGGGCTGCGCGATCAGGTGATCGAAGCCTGTGAGATCGAAGAATTCGAGGTGCTCGCCACCTTCGAGGGCCGGGCGTTGGTCGGCGAATTGGGCGTGGGACAGGGCCTGAAGGCTCGCCATCCCTGGCTCGATCGGGATTCAGTGCTGCTCCCCGCCGATTATGTGACCCTCGATCAGGGTACGGGCTGCGTCCATACGGCGCCGGGCCACGGTCAGGAAGACTTCGAGCTGGGCCAGCATTTCGGGCTGGGCGTCATCTGTCCCGTCGACGAGAACGGAAAATATCGAAGCGGACAGGTCGAGGAATTCGGCGGGATGCACGTGTTCCGCGCCAATAAAAAGATCGCCGAGAAGCTCGACGAGATGGGGCTTTTGCTCAACGAGCCGGGAGACCGGATCACCATCGATCGCTATCCCTTCGGATGGCGAAGCAAAAAACCGGTGATTTTCCGGGCCACCGAGCAGTGGTTCGTGGCCATGGAGCCCGAGACGGTGGACAAGCCCGATGGGTTCCGACTGCGGGAAGCGGCGCTGGAGGAGATCAAAAAGGTGCGCTGGGTGCCCGAATGGGGCCAGGATCGCATCGAGGGCATGGTCGAGGGACGTCCCGACTGGTGCATCAGCCGCCAGCGGGTTTGGGGCGTGCCGATCACGGTGATGTATTGCAAATCCTGTGACGAGGCGTTGGCCCAAAAAGAGATCGCCGATCATGTGGCGGACCTGGTCGAAGACCACGGCGCCGACGTGTGGTTCGAGCGCGATGCCTCGGAGCTGGTACCCGAAGGCACGACTTGCCCCAGTTGCGGTGCCGACGAATTTAGAAAGGAAGAGGATATTCTCGACGTCTGGTTCGACTCGGGCACCTCCTGGGCGGCCGTACTGGAGAGCAAGTTGGGCATCGGCGACCGGGCCGATCTCTATCTGGAGGGCAGCGATCAGCACCGGGGATGGTTCCAGTCGAGCTTGATGTGTGGCGTCGTCTCCAGGGGACATAGCCCCTACGATACGTGCCTGACTCACGGGTTCGTCACCGACGAGAAGGGCCATAAATACTCGAAATCGAGCAAGAATTTCGAGCCCCCGGAGAAGATGCTCGCCGAATATGGCGCCGAGATCTTGAGACTCTGGGTGGCGGCCGTCGATTATCGGGGCGATATCGCTCTTTCCGGCCAGATTCTGGACCGGATTTCCGATGCCTATCGAAAGATCCGAAATACCTTCCGTTTCTTGTTGGGTAATCTCGACGGCTTCGACCCCAATGAGGCGATGGCCGTAGAGGAGCTCGAAGAGATCGACCGCTGGATACTTCATCGGGCGGCGCAATTGGTGGAACGCTGCGAAGAGGCCTATAAGAATTACGAATTTCACACCATTTATCACGGGCTGGTGCAGTTCTGTACGGTCGATCTGTCGAATCTGTATATGGACGTCACCAAAGACCGGATGTATTGCGAGGCTCCCGACAGCGATCTTCGACGCTCGGGGCAGACCGCCTATTGGATGGTGTTGGGGGCGTTGGTCCGGCTGGCGGCGCCGATTCTCTCGTTTACTTGCGAGGAAGCGTGGGAATATTTGCCCAGGGCAGAGGATAGCGGAGACAGCGTGTTTTTGAGCGATTTCCCAGCGGAGGCGAAGGCCTGGTCCGACGATGAATTGGGGCAGGTTTGGGAGCGTCTGCTCGAGGTGCGACGAGACGCGCAGCGAGCGCTGGAAGTGGCCAGAAAACCAAAGGAAAAAGGCGCCAAGCCCACCATCGGAAGCAGTCAGCAGGCCACGGTGGTGCTGCGCGCTTCAGGTGAGACCCTGGAGTTGCTGAGGGAATACGAAGGCAAGCTGGCGGAGCTATTAATCGTCAGCGACGCTGCTGTGGAGGCCGGAGAGGCTCCCGAAGATGCGGTGGTCGATTGTGAAGTGGAGGCTGCCGACGGTGAGAAGTGCCCGCGGTGCTGGAATTATTGGATCGAGGCTGATAGCGGCGACGAGGTCTGTCCCCGCTGCGCCGAGGTGCTCGAAGGGCTTGGCGGATGAAGAGAGAGTCGATCAAGAAATACGGGATCTTTCTGCTGGCCGTGGCCGTATTGGTGGCCGTCGATCAGTGGACCAAGATCTACGCCGAGGCCCGACTGGCCACACCGGGGTTGACCGATGTGGAGCTGGAGGTCGACGAGGAGCACGCTGGATTGACGGTCGAGGAGTTTTTGGGCGTCAAATTGCGAGCCAACTCCGAAGAAGAGGTCGCCGAGATGGCCGCCCGCCATACGGTGACCTACGATGGCGCGCGGCTGGCAGCGCAGGCCGAGGTGGCCGCAGGGGATCGCCTGCGGGTGCTCAGTCGGGAAGTGGTGGTCATCGAGGATTATTGGGATTTTCAATATACCCGAAATCCCGGGGCCGCCTTCGGGCTGCTCGCCGATGCAGATGAGTCGTTTCGAGAACCCTTTTTCAATATCGTCAGCTTATTGGCGGTCATTCTCATCCTGGGCCTTCTGCGGGGCGTCCCCTTTCGCCAGCAGCTCATGTTCTGGGGATTGACGCTGATTCTCGCGGGAGCGCTGGGCAATTATATCGATCGTCTGGCCTACGGCTACGTCATCGACTTCGTGGTCTGGAAATATACCGACGAGTATCGCTGGCCCACATTTAATGTGGCCGATGTCCTGATCTGTGTGGGCGTGGGAATGCTGGTGGTGGAAATGATCCGTGAGACCATTCACGAGATGCGCCACGGAAAGGAGGAGGGTGAAGAGAAAGGGGAAGGTGAAGAGGGGGCGGCCAACGCGTAAGCCCCCGCCAATGGCGAGGGCTTACGGGCCGACCGTCTTGTGTTCGACCAGCGTTTATCCAACGAATTCGATCAGGTGATTCGCTCGATGAATTCCTTCTCCACGTGGTCGCCGAGGCGATCGAGTAAGAACCGACGAAAATCTCCGCGGATCTGAACTTCCACCTGGCGGATTCGCTCCTTGGAGACCCCCCATTCCTCGCCGAGATCGACCAGGCTCTTCTGCTCCTCCTGGATCATCCGTTCATGCCAGATAGCGCTCTCGCGCTCGTCTTCGATCTGTTTTCCGAAAGCATCCATGGCCTCGCGGAGCCGGGATACCAGATCGTAATCGCTGACCACCTCCTCGGGGTCGGCGCTCTCAGACTGCATCAATTCGCCGACGGTGGTCTTTTCGTGGCCCGGCGCGCGGGCGTCGAGATAGACCGGCGGAGCGTCGAGCTGAGCGGCCACGCGGACCACTTCCTTTTCATCGACGTCCAGATAGTTGGCGACCAGCGCCGGAGTGGGGTTGTCATGACCCTGGCGCATGAGCTCGCGCCGTGCCTTTTTGAGGTTGTAGAAGAGCTTTCGTCCGGCCCGGGAGCTGCCGATTTTGACCGGGTGGAGATGATTCATCAGGTAGTTGAGAATCATGGCCCGGATCCAGTACTGGGCGTAGCTGGTAAATTTAACGCCCCTCGAGGGATCGTAGCGGGTGACCGCCTCGGCGATGCCTACGTTGCCCTCCTGAATGAGGTCGAGGAGGTTGGTCCATCGGCGCTGATACTCTCTGGCCAATTTGACCACCAGGCGAAGGTTGGTCATGACCAGGACCTTGCCGGCGTTGACGTCCTCATCCTCCAGATAGCGTCGGGCCAGATCTTGCTGTTCATCCGACGGAAGGGGCTCGATATAGTTGAGCCGCGCCAGATAGGCGGTCAACGGGTCGGCGTTGGCTGGCAAATTGAGCTGTGAGTCCTTCATCAAGGGGAGGCTCAAGTCCCCGAAAAGATCGGAAAAATGGTCGAGTGAGCCGGAGTCGAGAGCCATCGGCTCATCATTACGGTTTTGCTGCGGTTGGGTCGTCATAACTGCGATACCCCCTGCGTAAAACGAAGGTGCTGCGATCCGCTGTGGGATCTGTCGATGCGACAAAAACTCCCCCCGACCTCTTGGGATGACGGCCGAAGGGTCGACGTTACAAGGTACTCCAAATAAATATAAACACAGGGCGCTTACGCGCCCGTAGTGGAGGCGGCGAAGCCGCCGGGGTGGAGCGCCTGCGGCGCGGGGTGGGGCGTCCTACGCTTCGCTAAGGGACGCGGGGTGGAGGGCCTGGACTGCTGGCCCGGTAACTGCGGTTCACCCTAGATTTCGAGTCATCGCTCGATGGATTTTTCCGAACAAGACTTGGAGGCGGGCAAAACTGACTGGGTAGTTAAACCCGCGGCGCAGTTTAGCCGCTCCACCCCGCGCCGAAGGCGCTCCATCCCGGGCGCGCAAGCGCCCTCCACCGCGGCGGCTTCTC
>SLJM01000047.1 GCA_007135085.1 Myxococcales bacterium | reverse complement strand
TGGTATTCGACGATCGAGGTTTTTCGCCGCGTCGATCGATGATCGGGGTGGTGCCACCATCGTCTATTTGAGAGCCAAACTACAATTTGGGGGGAGGTGGTATCGACCATGGTTGGTTTGCAGCCTTCCCTTCGCCGATCTTCTCGATTGTGCGGTCTACCCCGACCACCGCTCGCAAACCCCGCGAAGCGGGTCGCAGACTGAGGGGTAGGTCGCGCCATCGTGATGATTCAACGAAGGAGCGACCGGACCATCGAGATCGGCGCATCATCTCCCCAGGTTCACACCCTGGGCTGTTCGTTCCCTTGCGCCATCCGGCCCTTATTGGTTAGGCTGCGACCGTAACGTCCCAGCTTCAAAAGACCTTCCTGAACATCACGGCCGACCTCCATTGAAATCCCCGTCGCAGTCCATTGACAATATTCTGGATACCCACGTCTTCAGCGGCGCCGAGGCTGACGAATCAGCGGCACCGGACCTGCTCATCGAAGTCCCCCACGGGGCGACGAAGGGCGACGATTTTCGCGAATTGGCCGAGCAGCTCGACGGGCCCTTTCCCGGCGATCTGAGGGACTTCTTCTACGTCAATACCGACGTGGGAGCCTTCGAAGTCGCCCGGGAGGCCGCCCGAGAGTTCACCGCCGCCAACCCCGGCCGAAAAGCGCTGGTGTTGCGGTGCCGCATCCCGCGGACCTTCATCGACTGCAATCGCCGCATCGAGCTCGACTCGGAGAGCTTTAAACAAGGGGGCGTGACTCCTGGATTGATGCCCTGGGTAAATTCTGCCTCTGATCTCTCTCTGTTGAGACAGCGCTACGAGACCTATATCTCCGCCGTCAAAGAGGCGCGGGAAGGGCTGTCGCCCACGGGCGCCATGATATTGCTCCACACCTACGCCCCGCGCTCGGTGGGGGTGGAGGTCGATGAGAATATCGTCGAGAATCTGCGCCGCGCCTACGAGCCGAAGCAACAGGAAAAATGGCCACTTCGCCCGGCCTTTGACGTCATCTGCCACGACCTGGACGGAAACGATCACGGACCGCGGCCGGTGATCGACGCCTTCCGCCAGGGCATCGCCGAGCTGGACTGGTCCGTCGAAGAGAGCGCCACCTATCCCCTTCATCCGAGCACGATGGCCTGGGACCATGTCATGGCCCTTCCCGGCCGCGCCCTCTGCGTGGAGGTGCGCCGCGACCTGCTGGCCGACCCCTTTGATCCCTTCGTGGAGATGAATATCTGTCCCCACAAGGTGGCCCCCATCGCCGCGGCCCTGGCCAATTCCCTTAACCACTGGTGGTCGTCGTGAATATTCTGGCCATAGCCTCCGAAATGGTGCCCTACTCCAAGACCGGGGGGCTCGCCGACGTGGTGGGCGCCCTCAACCCCACCCTGGTCCGGGCGGGCCACGACGTGCGCACCTTCACCCCGCTCTACGACCTGGTCGACACCTCACAGCTCGACCTGGAGCTGGTCTTTTCGGGGCTGGAGATCAACCTCGGCGCCCATCGCTATCGCCTAAAAATTCTGCGCGACGTCCAAAATCCCACGGCCTATCTGGTCCACTGCCCCGCCCTCTACGCTCGCGGTTCGGTCTATACCCATCACGACGACGAATATCGCCGGTTTCTGACCCTGGGCTGGGCGGCGCTGGTGGCGAGCCAGCAGATGGGGTTTTCCCCGGATATCCTCCACTGCCACGACTGGCAGGCGGCGATGATGCCCCTGGTGCTCAAAGCCAGGTTTTCCTGGGATCGGCTCTTTGAGAATACGCGCACCTTATTGACCATCCATAATCTGAACTATCAGGGTGGATTCTCGTCGCAGATCTTGCCCGATCTGAACCTCAACGACTCTATCCACCTGCTGCACCAGGACCTGTTAAAACAGGGGCGGATCAACTTCTTGCTCCACGGCGTGCTCTACGCCGACGGGATCAGCACCGTGAGCCCCACCTACGCTCGGGAGATTCAGACCCCGGAGTTCGGGGCCGGCATGGATCCCTTTTTACGCGCCCGCTCCTCGACGGTGGTGGGCATCCTCAACGGCGTGGACTACGATATCTGGTCCCCCGACAAAGACAGCTATATCCCTCACGCCTACAGTCCCGACGACCTGAGCGGGAAAGAAAAAAACAAGAAATTTCTGCTCAATAATATGGGTCTCCCCTATGTGGAAGGTGTGCCCCTTATCGGCGTGGTCTCCCGGCTGGCTCACCAAAAGGGGCTGGATCTGCTGGCCGAGGCGCTGCCTCCCTATCTTTCGCAGCGCAACGTCCAATTTATCGCCCTTGGAAGCGGCGATCCCGGCCTGGAGCAGATGTTGGGCTCCATGCAGCGAGCCTTTCCACGGCAGGTCTCGTTCTACCGCGGCTTCTCCAATCCCCTGGCCCACCTCATCGAGGCCGGCGCCGACATCTTCGTCATGCCCTCCAAATACGAGCCCTGCGGCCTCAACCAGATGTATAGCCTGCGCTATGGCACGGTCCCCGTGGTCCACCGCACCGGCGGGTTGGCCGACACGGTCCAGACCTGGAACCCCGCCGATAAAAGCGGCACGGGCTTTGTCTTTGACCACCACGACGCCGGCGGCCTGCACTGGGCGCTGGGCCAGGCTCTAAAGACCTATGAGCGCCACGACGAATGGCAAAAATTGATGCAAAATGGCATGAGTCAGAACTATTCCTGGAGCAACCAGGCCCGTGTATATGAAGAACTCTATCGCCGACTTGGGAGTTTATAAATGCATGTGATCTTTGTAGAACCGCGGTTTCCCGCCAATCAGCGCTTCTTCGTGCGCGCTCTGGCCGAGGTGGGCGCCACGGTGACCGCCATCGGCGAGGGATCGAAATCATCGCTCGATGGTGAGCTGCGCCACCTTCTGACCCACTACGAGCAGGTCCATAATGTCTGCGACGAGGAGGCCCTGCTAAAAGCGGTGAGCTTTGTGCAGAGCCGGGCCCACGTCGATCGGCTGGAGGCCACCGTAGAGGCCCATATCCTGCCCGTGGCGAAGGTGCGGGAGAAGGCCGAGATTCCGGGTATGTCCTATCGGGCGGCCTTTTTATGCCGCGACAAGCCGGCCATGAAAGAGGTCCTGCGTGAAGGGGGCGTGCCCTGCGCCCAGTCCACGGGGGCCACCACCGCCGACGAGATCCGCGACTTCGCCGAAAAGGTGGGCTATCCGATCGTCATCAAGCCCCGCGACGGCGCCGGCGCCTCCGGGGCGACCCGGATCGATGATGATGCTCAATTAGAGGCCGCCATCGCCAGCTCGGGGGTCCAACACGAGGGTGTCGAAGTAGCGGTCGAGGAGTTTATCGAGGGCCACGAGGGTTTTTACGACACCCTGACCCTCAACGGTGAGGTGGTCCACGACTTCCTCACCCATTATTACCCCAACGTCTTAGAGGCCATGCGCACCCGTTGGATCTCCCCCCAATTTATCACCACCAACCGGATCGACACCGTCGCCGCCTACGAGGAGGTCAAGGAGATGGGCCGCAAGGTCATCGACCTGCTCGGCATCGAGACCTCGGCGACCCATATGGAGTGGTTCTTCGGTCCGAAGGGGCTGAAATTCTCGGAGATCGGCTGCCGCCCTCCCGGCGTGCGGGCCTGGGACCTGTATAATGTGGCCAACGATATGGATCTATACCGGGAGTGGGCGATGCTCATCTGCCACGGACGTCCCAGCCAGACCGCGTCGCGACGCTTCGCCACGGGGATCATCGCCCTTCGCCCCGATTGCGACGGCACCATCGTGGGCTATGAGGGGGTCGACGCCCTCTACCGGCAATTTGGAGACAATATCATCGACGCCCACCTGCCCCCGGCGGGCACGCCCACTCAAGGTGTGGAAGCGGGCTATATGGCCAACGCCTGGATTCGAATGAAGCACGAAAATTACGACGTCCTTCGAAAGATTCTCGACCACGTCGGTGAGTCCCTGCAGGTGAGGGCCCGCCCATGAGTCCCGACAAACCAGCATATGAGGGCACGGTGGTCCTCCTGGGGCCCCAGCCCCGAGATTTTTCCGATCTGGCGGCGGCCGTCGAAGACCTCCAAATTGACGACCCTATCGCCCTCATCACCGCCGGATGGCAGGAAAACGAGAGGCATGACGGGGCGATCAAAGAGGCGTTAAACCAGGAGGTGATCAACCTGTCGCTCTACGATCGCTCCGAAGAGGTGGCCCTCCAAACGGAGGACTTCGTCGCCGCATGGGGGATGCGCCAGAAGTATCTGCGCCGCCTCCAGCAATTTTATCGACTCCGCCTGGACGTCATCGACGACGCCGATAATTCAATCGCCGTGCGCCATACGACGACGGAGCTGTTGGAAGAGCAGTTGGAGATCACCGTCTCCCAGCTCCGCCACCTCGACGAGGACCACCTGGCGCGTTGCGCGCGCAGGCGGGCTCGATTTGCCGAAGAGTGGCCCATCGACAACCTGGACTCTCTTCTATCCCATCGACGCCAGATCGCCGAGGAGCTCGACAAATGCGGGGCCATGATCCTCGCCGGAGGCCACGTGGTCGCCCTGCTCAACAGACTTCGCCTCTTTGACGTCTTCTCCAACTGGAAGGAGCGGCCCATCATCGCCTGGTCGGCGGGAGCGATGGTATTGACCGAGCGGATCGTCCTCTTCCATGACTCCCCGCCCTTTGGCAAGAACCTGGCACAACTTCTGGACGTGGGCTTTGGCTTCTGCCCCGATCTGGTGGCCTTACCGGACCTGTCCAACCGTGTCCACCTCGACGAAAAGGCCGGCATCGGGCGCTTCGCCCGGCGCATGGCCCCGGCCCATTGTATCGGCCTCGATCAGGGCTCGCGAATCATCTATCGAGACGGAGAAATGGTGGAACTTATCGATTCTGCCCGGCTCTCTGAGGCCGGAGAAGTGCAATGGGGGTGGCGTCCATGAAACTTGCCATCGAAGAATTTATGGAGGGTGCGCGCACCCCGGAGGCGGTCCAGCAATTTCTGGACTCCCATCAATTGCCCATCGTCCGTGACGGGACCATCACCTTTTTGTGGCGCGGTGAGGCCGACGCCGTACACCTTCGCCACTGGATCTATGGCCTGGCGTCATCGCAGGATCTGCAGCGCATCGACGGCACCGACCTGTGGCATCTTAGCCTGCCCCTGCCGCCGGGCTCGCGGGTGGAATATAAATTCGAGATCGTCCGCGACGGTCAGGGCCGGTGGATTCGCGATCCCTTCAACCCCAATCTGGCTCGCGACCCCTTCGGCGCCAACTCCGTGGCCCATGGCGAGGATTATTCCGTGCCCGAATGGGCCCACTCCACTCCCGAATCGGCGCCGGGCAGCTATAAGACCATCAGCTTTCCCAGCGAGGCCTTCGGCCGTCGGGTACTAAAGCTCTATCTACCGGCCCGCTTTCGCACCACCAGGCGCTATCCCCTGCTCATCGTCCACGACGGCGAGGATTATCTAAATTACGCCTCCCTCGGCCATGTGCTGGACAACCTGATGGCCCGCCGGGAGATCCCGGATATGATCGTCGCCCTGACCAATTCACCGAATCGGCTCGTGGAATATGCCAACGACGAGCGCCACGCCCGCTTCATCACCGAGGAACTGGTGCCCTTTTTGGAGGATGAATTTCCCCTGCGCACCCAGCCTCAGAGCCGGTGCTTGATGGGCGCCAGCTTCGGCGGCGTCGCCGCCCTGTCCACGGCCTGTCGCTACCCCGGTTTCTACGGCCGCCTCCTGCTGCAGTCGGGCTCCTTTGCGTTCAGCGATATCGGCGAGGGCCACCGCCGCAGCGAGGTCTTCGACCCGGTGGTCAAATTCATGAACCAGTTTCGCGCCCAGCCCTCGGCCATCTCGGAGCGGGTCTTCGTCAGCTGCGGGATGTACGAATCGCTCATCTACGAAAATCGCTCCCTCATCCCCCTCCTCAAATCGACGGGGATGAACGTGCGATATCGCGAGGCCCGCGACGGCCATAACTGGGAAAATTGGCGGGACAGACTCCGGGAAGGCCTGTCTTGGCTCTTCCCCGGAGCCTTCCTGATGATGTACGAATAGATCAGCTCATAATTTAGCGCAGCGCTTCACAGAAGGAATTTTTCAATGGCTCACGACGACGCCGATTCAACCACCACAGAGGCTCCCACGCGGGCCACCAGGCATATCGGCCTCTCACTGGGCGCCGATATCTGCTGGCCGAAATGCTACGAGCAGATCCTGGAGATCTTGGACCCCGTCATCCCCTGGAAGGGCCATGACATTCGCCTCCAAGTCGAGCGGGTGACCATGGAGCCCTACGATCTGGCCCAGCCCTGCAAATACGACGTGGTCTTAGACCGGTTGACGCACTGGCTTCCCACGACCCGGGAGTGGCTCAAAAAAGCGATCCTCATGGACGAGGTCTATGTCCTGAACAATCCCTGGTCCATTCAGTCCATGGAGAAGCACACCACCTATGCGGCGATGATGCACCTGGGGATGCCCGTTCCCCGAACCTGGATGGTCCCCCCCAAATCCTACGAGGACCACCCCGATCTGAGGCGCACCCTTCACAATTATGCCAAACTCTTTGATCTGGGCGCCGTCGGCGAAGAGATCGGCTATCCCCTCTTTATGAAGCCCTATGATGGCGGGGGCTGGCGAGGGGTCAGCCTGATCAAAAACGAAAAACAGCTTCGTCAGCGCTACGAAGAATCGGGGGCGCAGGTCATGCACCTCCAGGAGGCGATCCTGCCCCACGAGGACTTCGTGCGCTGCTTAGGCATCGGCCCCCAGACGCGGCTTATCCGATACGATCCGAATGCGCCGCTGCACGACCGATACACCATGGCCGTCGACTTCGTCGACGACGACGAGGCCCGGCTGCTGCGAGATACGACGCTGACGATCAACTCCTTCTTCGCCTTTGAGTTCAACTCCTGTGAGGCCCTCAAAAGTGAGGGCGTCTGGCATCCCATCGACTTCGCCAACGCCTGCCCGGACTCCCAGGTCACCTCCCTTCACTACCACTTTCCCTGGCTGGTGCTGGCCAATCTTCGCTGGTCGATCTACTGCGCCGTCACCGAGCGCCCCATGCAGCGCACCCCGGATTGGAAGCCCTTCTACGAGATAGCCGAGCAAAAGGACATGCCCTACGAGGAGAAGCTGCGCGCCTATGGGGCCATCGCCGAGAAGCGCTTTGAGACCGAGCGTTTCCAGGACTTCTGCGACACCCACCTCAAAGATCTGGAGGAGGTGGCCTGGGAGTATTTCGGAAGCGCCCCGGCCCGCCAGGCCTTCCGAGAGAAGGTGCAGGCCCTCTATCCTCCCCATGAGGTCGAGCAATTTACCGAGCTATTCTGGAAGCGGGTCCAACGCTGGCGACAGGATAATAAGCCCGGCGTCACCACCGAAACCAGACAGACCGTCACGGAGGCATAATGGCAATGGCCAAGGCAGTAGAGCGCTGGTATTCGGAGCGCCTCCATCGACAGGTCACCATGGCCCGCTGGGGTCACCACGGCCAACCGGTCTTGCTCTTCCCCACCGCCGGGGGAGACGCCGAGGAGATGGAGCGCTGGCAGATGCTCGACGTATTGAGCGGCCTGGTGGAGGCGGGGCGGATCAAGGTTTATTCCTGCGACAGCGTCTCCGGCGCCGCGCTCCTGTCGGGAGAGGGCGACGCCCGCCACCAGATGTGGATCCAGGATCAATTTCATCGCTACGTGCGCCACGAGGTGGTCCCGGCGATCCGCACCGACTGCAAGAGCTCGGACATCGAGGTCTGGTCGGCCGGCGCGTCGATCGGCGCCTTCAACGCCGTGGCCGTCCTCTGCCGATTTCCCGATGTATTCTCCCGCGCCATCGGCATGAGCGGCACCTACGACATACGCCGCTTCTTCAACGCCCATCCCCACGAATTCACCGATCACTTCTGGGTGTCCTCGCCGCTGCACTTCGTACCCACTTTAGCGGGACGCCACCTCGACGTGCTGCGCAGCCGCTTCGTGCTCTTACCCTCCGGCGAGGGCCGCGCCGAAGATATCGGCGAGTCCTGGGCTCTGGCCCACGTGCTGGGCTCGAACGGCATCCCCAACCGCGTCGACTCCTGGGGCCACCACTGGCA
>SLJM01000211.1 GCA_007135085.1 Myxococcales bacterium | reverse complement strand
GGTTGATGGCGCGCAGTTTGCGTCGTGCCGTCTACGACGCGTCGTTCGCGCCGAGGCCGCAGAGACGGTGGAGCTATCGACCAAACTACAACGAAGAAGACGGAAGCCACCCAGGTCCCGACCCCGAGCGTTCCAAATAACCGACCCTCACCATCAAGTGGGTCTGCTCGGCGATCTCGGGTTAGTTCGGGAGCTCAAACGCCACATATGGCACGGGATGATCACCGTAGAGCAGGCTGTAGATCCAGAAGCTCATCATGACCCGTTTGGTGTAGCGCCGGGTCTGGCCGTAGGGGATATCCTCGACGAAGAGGTCCAGGGGCAGCTCACCCCGTTCGCCGAGCCAGCGGGTGACCACGCCGGAGCCGGCGTTGTAGGAGGCCATGATCAGCGCCGGGTGGGCGTCGAGGCGGTCGCCGAGATAATCCATATAGGCGGCGCCCAATTGTACGTTGACGTCCGGTTCGAAAAGGCGTGCGAAGGAGTAGGGAGACAGATTGGTGCGAGAGGCCATGCGGTCTGCCGTGCCCTCGATGAGTTGGAGCAGGCCCCGGGCGTTGGCCCAGCTCTCGACGTGGGGATTAAAGCCGCTCTCCTCGCGCATGATGGCGTAGATCATGGCCATGTCGACGTCGAATTGGCGGGCGTGGCGGGCGACCTCCTCTTTGAACGGTGTCGGGTAGGCCACCTCCCAGCGGGCGCGGGTGGACTTATCGGGGTAGGCGTTCATCCAGCCGTCGATATGACGCCGGGCGATATCGTGAGACAGGGGATAGGCGTCGGCGCGGTCGAGCAACATGGCCAGCGCCCAGAGCATCTGCGGTGAGCTTGCGTGGCGATTTCGCAGGGCGTTGAATTCGGCTCGGGCATGGCTGGTCAGTCCCAGCGCCAGCAAAAGGGCGCCTCGCTCGAAAGCCTCGTCGCTGCTCAGACGGCTCGGGATGTCGATGGATTCGCTGTCGCGATTGGGGGGGAGCAAGTCGTCGCAGAGATCGATGGCGGCGCAGATGTCGTCGCCGGCGCCGTCGCCAAGCCGACCCAGGCGGTTGATGGCCAGCAGAGCGTAATAGCTCATGGGGACGTCGCGGGCGACCTGCTCGAACCCCTCTTTTGCCAGGTCGGTCTTACCCGCTTTTTCCAGGGCCCGGGCGCGAAAATAATGGAGGCGGCCCTTCGTATACAGATCGTCCTCACCGGTTTCATCGAGGCCATCCACATAGTCCACGGCCCCGTCGTAGTCGGCCTGGTCGAAGTAACGTCGAACCAGCAGCCAGTGAGCGTCTTTTGCCATATCGCCGTCGGGGTAGCGCTGGACCTGTTTTTCCAGGATCTGACGAGCCTCGTCGTGGCGGTCTTCGGAGCGAAGGATCCGCCCCGTAAAATACATGGCGTCGTCGGCAAAGGAGTGATCTTCGTATTCGGTGTAGATGCGCTCGAAGATCTTCATCGCCCCGGCGCGGTCGCCGGCGTTCCATCGACCGCGGCCGCCGAGGTACATGGCGCGGATCTCGAAGCTCGTGCCGGCGCATTCGTCGAGGACTCGGTCATACCAGGGGGTGCCGTCGCCGTGGCGGCGAAGTTTGGTATAGCTGTGGGCGATCATAAAGATCACCTCGCAGCGCTCGTCGGAGCCGCGAGAGTAGCGATCGATATGGGCCGGCAATTCGTCGACGACCCGCTCACTTCGGTGATTTTCGTAGAGCCCGCGGTAGCGGCTCAAGGTGCGCGCCGGGGTGTCGGTCTCGGCGATGCGGCGACGCACCCGGTCGGTGACGTCGTCGGTGATCTGGGCCAGCCGCTCTTCGGCTTCTGCCGATTCGGCGCGAAGGGGGTGGGCGTCGCGAAGATCGAGATAGGCCCGGGCGGCGTCGTTGATGCGATCGAGAGAGCGCAGGGTGTCGCCCAATAATAGACGCGCTCTCGGGGCGTCGTTTCGCGAACCGTAGCGACTCAGATAAAGACTCAGGACCTCGGCGGCCCGCTCTCGGTCGGCGGACTCGCCGGCCTCGATGAGGGCCTGAGCCTGCAGGTAGAGCGCGTTGTCATAGAGGCGGCTGTCGCTGGAGACGGCGGCTGCCGACAGGGTGGCCCGGTGGGCGTCGCCGGCCTGCAGTGCTGCCTGGGCCGAATAATAGGCGATATAATCAGAGAGAGCGTCGAGCTCGCCGTCAAGGGCGTCGAAATGCTCCAGCGCCACCTCGGGCTCGTCGGCGCGCAGCCCCACATAGGCGGCCAGAAAGCGCTTGTGGGGATGGGCGTCGAGCTGAGCTTTTGCACCTTCGCTGTTGACCCGGGACCATGCTGTAGACCATTCTTCGGCGCGTACTGCCTCGACGACCGTATAGAAGGGGCTCGACGGATCGACGCCGGGCATCTCCACGGAAATGGGGTTTCGATCGGGGAAGCGATCGATGACTCGAAACTGGGCATCGCTGCCGGCGCGTCGAAGATTGGAATCTCCGGCCCAGGCGGCAAGGGGCAGAGTCAATATGGCCAGTACGGCCAGCGAAGCAGCGCCTATGCGGATGGACAAATTCATTGAGTTCCGTGACTCGATGGGTGGGTCGTTCGAGTTCTTTGCACGATATAAATTGTTGATCATGGACTACTGAAAAAACGCGGCTGATTATGGACTTGCAACGATCTTCGGGACTTCTCCTTCATCCAACGTCGCTGCCCGGGCCGGGCGGTTGTGGCAGCCTCGGTGATTGGGCCCGTCGATTCGTCGATCGCCTGGCCGAGGCCGAGCAGACATGGTGGCAGATTCTGCCTCTGAATCCACCCGGTCACGGTGGGTCGCCATATTCGGCGACCTCAGCCTTTGCGGGCAACCCCGTTTTGATCGATCTCTGGGGGCTGGAGAAGCGACAATGGCTGTCGGCCGATGATATTAGTAAATTTGAGGCCGATTGCGAAAAATTTCCAGCTTCTCAATACGTGATCGACCAGGTGGCGCCGGCGAGGCTCGATCTGGTACGGCGCGCCGCCAAAAAATGGCGAGACGATGGTGGGGAGGACGACCCCGGCTACCGGGCGTTTTGTGAGACCCACGGGGCGGTATGGCTCGATGAATTTGCTTTCTTTTCAGCGCTCAAGGAGGAGTACGGCGGCGCCTCCTGGCAGGAGTGGCCGGCTCAATTGGTGCGTCGCGAGCCGGTGGCCGTCGAGGAAGCAAACCGGCGGCTGAGCGACGTGATGGAGGAGATCAAATTCGCACAATGGCAATTCTTCGAACAATGGGATGAATTGCGCAAATATGCCGGTGAGAAAGGGGTGCAGCTCTTTGGGGATCTGCCGATCTTTGTGGCCATGGACAGCGCCGATGCCTGGGCCAATCGCCGGTGGTTTCAGCTGCGCGCCGAGGGCGATCCCCAGGCGGTGGCCGGTGTGCCGCCCGACTATTTTTCCGAGACCGGCCAGCGCTGGGGCAATCCGCTCTATGATTGGGATGCTCTCGCCGACGACGGCTACCAATGGTGGGTGGAGCGGGTGGAGCAGGTTCGGCGCACCGTCGATATCGTGCGCGTCGACCATTTTCGGGGGTTCGACGAATATTGGCGCATCCCCGCCGAGGATGAGACCGCCGTCAACGGCAGATGGGAGCCGGGCCCGAAAGACGCCGTCTTCGACGCCATTCGCCAGGCCCTCGGAGAGGTGCCGTTCGTGGCCGAAGATCTGGGCACCATCACCGACGAGGTCTACGCTCTTCGCGATCGCCAGGGGTTGCCGGGGATGAAGGTCTTGCAATTTGCCTTCGACGGCGATCCGGACCACCCCTTCTTGCCCCATACCTACCCGGAGTGGTGCGTGGCCTATACGGGGACACACGACAACGACACCACCCGCGGGTGGTACGAAAAGATCAGCGACCAGGAGCGCCACCGGGTGCGTAGCTATTTCTCCCATCCCGATGAGGGGATCATCGGGGCCATGATCGCCGGGCTGTGGCACTCCAAAGCAGTGCTGACCATCATCCCCGCTCAGGATCTATTCGGCCTTGGCTCGCAGGCCCGGATGAATACGCCGGGCACCGCCGAGGACAATTGGGGATGGCGGATGAGCGCCGAGCAGTTGGAAGACAACCAGTCGTTCCGTTGGTTAAAGCAACTGACCGAGCAGTCGGGACGCAACAGCCAGGACTGAGCAGAGCATCGAAACAACGGTCACATAAGGACAAATCATGATTGGTGAGTGGACGAGAGAGACAAACGGGCAGGGCCTCTATGAGATCACCGACGAGGTGGTCCGGCAGGTGGAGCGGGCCGGGGTGGACCAGGGGTTGTGTACGATCTTTTTGTGCCATACGTCGGCCAGCCTGGTGATTCAGGAAAACGCCGACCCCTCGGCGCGTCGCGATCTGGAAAATTGGATGAACCGACTCGTCGAGGAGAATGACCCCCTCTATACCCATACCTCGGAGGGGCCTGATGATATGCCTTCCCATATCAAGGCCGCTCTGACCCAGACCTCGATCGGGATCCCCATCGTCGACGGGAAGATGGTGCTCGGCACCTGGCAGGGGATCTTTTTGTGGGAGCATAGGCGGGCCCCGAAGAGGCGGCGACTCGTGGTTCATATTGCCGAATAACTTCGATAGTATCAGCAACTCATGAGTGATTCGAAATCGACCAAACAGGGGTTTCTGAACGCCTTTGGACTGGCCAGCCGCGAGGAGCGGGCGTTCGGGTGGGGGCTGGTGCTGCCTCTGGCGGTGTTGGTGGTGGGTTTGAAAGCCTGGCGTGTCGTCGAGCGCGGAGAGCTGGCGACCTGGTGGGCGGCCCCCGATTTGATTCGCTCCGAAGTGTTGGCCCTGGGGGCGTTTGCTACCCTGGGCTGGGCGTGCCTTCGGGCGATGGCGACCAGGAGAAGTCGATTGGTGGTGCTCGGCGCAGCGCAGGTGGTGGCCGCCATCTGGGCTGCCCTCGACGTGATCGCCAACCATTTTTTCCTGGTCACGGGATCGACCTTCGATCTCCATCTATTGCTCTTTTCGCTGGGGCGGGTCGGCGAGACCTGGGACGTGGTGGCCAGTGAGGTGCCTGTGGGAGCCTGGATCTTCCTGGGGGCTGTGGTGGTGGCCATGCTGGCCCTTCCCTGGGTGGTGCATCGATGGTCTCGGCCACCGGATAGACCGCCCCTGGCCACGCCGAAGGTGCTGGCGGCGACGATGGCGCTGGGCGTGGGGTGTATGGTCTTTGCCGTGGTGCCGGCGGCGGGAGAGGATTATCGGGCGTTTGGTCGGGCAAATGTGATCAACCTCGCCATGTCCCTTCATGAGGGAGGGCTGGCCGCAGGTGAGATGGTCATGGTCGATCGGCGCCCCTTAGATGGCCTCGAACTCGTCGAAGGAGAAGGGACCGGCCAGGGGCCGACGAACGTGGCGATTATCATCCTGGAGTCCACCCGCGCCCAGTCGATGACGGTCTATAACCCCGAAATGGAGACCACACCATTTCTGGCAGAGCTCGCCGAGCGCAGCACCGTCGCCGACAGGGCCTATGCGGTGGTGCCCCATACGTCGAAGGCCCTGGTGGCCACCTTATGCGGTCTCGAGCCGCGGCTTCATATGCCGATCACCGAGGCATTGAGCGACGGCCTGCCCGCCCGATGTCTGGCGGCGTTGCTCGGCGATAAGGGTTATCGCTCGCTCTTTATGCAGTCCGCCACGGAGCGCTTTGAGCAGCGCCCCGATCTGGTGGATAATATGGGCTATGACGATTTTATCCCACTGGAGTTGATGGACCGGCGGGGCTTTGAGGACGCCAATTATTTCGGCCTGGAAGACGCGGTGATGCTGCCGCCCAACAGGCAATGGCTCGAGGAGCACGTCGATAAGCCCTTTCTGGCTACTTATCTGACGTTGACGCCTCACCACGATTATCTGGCGCCCACCCGTTATGGCCGCCTTGATTTCCACGACGACGACGAACTCAATCGCTATAAAAATACCCTCTATTACGTCGACCAGTTCACAAAAGAACTCTTCGAGCAATATCGGGAGTTGGGCATCTACGAAGATACCCTCTTCGTCATCGTCGGCGATCACGGCGAGGGATTCAGGGAGCACGGCCGAAGCCAGCACGACAACGTGATCTGGGAGCCCGGCATCCATGTGCCGCTCATGATCTACGATCCCCGCCGCCCCGAGGCAGAGCGAATCGAATATCCGGTCAGCCAGATCGACGTGGTGCCAACTATTCTCGAGCGGCTGGGCTACGAGGTCGACGGCGGAGAGTTGCCGGGCATGCCCGTCGCCGAAAGCGACGAGGAGCGGGTGGTCTATGCCCATTGCTGGTACGAGCGGCGGTGCATGGCCCAGATCGGTTATCGGTGGAAATATATCGACCACTTCGGTCAGCGAAACCCCGAGGTCTATGATCTCCTAAACGATCCCTCCGAGACCCATAATCTGGCCCGTGAGATGGGCGATCAGGTCGCCCGTTGGCGTGCCGAGACCTATGGCTGGCGCGAGTCGGTCAACGCCATGTATCGCGCCGAGCACAGCGATCGGGTGGAGCAATATATCGTCGACGGTCTGCCCGACAGGGCGACGGAGCACCAATTCGAATTGGGCCAATATATTCGCTATCTGGGCTATGAACTCGACGACCGACAGGTGCGAGCGGGAGGCCGGGTGAGGATCACCCATTATTTCAAGACCCTCCAGCCCATCCCCGCCGGATGGCGCCTCTTCGTCCACGGTCAGAGCCCTCAGGGCATGATCAACCTCGATCATATTCCGGTCTTCGGGCTCCATCCCCTCGACGAATGGGAAGAGGGCACCATCATCGCCGACGAGCATTCCTTTCGGATCCCCCGCGACTGGGCGGGCCATCGCTTTACGCTCTACCTGGGCATTTACCATCCCGACCAGGAGCGAGCGCCTATCTTCGGCGACGTCGCCACCGACGGCGAACGGCGGGCCGTCGTATTTGAAGCGGACCTGGAGCGCTGATTGGCGATAGGTCTCGGTGGTCGGCGAAGCGAAAACCACGGTGGTCCGGTAAGTCGTGGGACGTTTGATCCCCCTTTGGGGGACCGTCGTGCGCAAGCGCGACAGGGGGTCTTCGCAGGCCTCGATGATTCAAACCGCGTGACGGAGACCTCGATGGTACGGCTTGGCCTGCGGAGAGCCCCCTGGAGCGCGGGAGCGCTCCGTCCCCCAAAGGGGGATCAAACGTCCCACGAGCTACCGACGTCGGAGGTCTTTGGGGGCGGTGATGAGCCCGAAATAGAGCATGAGTAATCCGCCGCTCATGAACATGATCAGGCTGTAGACCCCGCCGGGTACGGCGGCGTCGCCGAGGTTGAGGATCGAGGTGGCCACCACGATGGCCAGGGTGCCGTTCTGGATGCCCGACTCGATAGAGATGGTCACGGCGCGGCGCATATCCAAAGAGAGAGCGCGGGCGGTGGCAAAGCCAAGGCCCATGGTGATCAGGTTCAGCGCCGCCGTCACACCGCTGAGGGCGACGAAATATTCTTTGAGGACGTCTAATTCGGCGAAGATGACCACGGCCAATACGAATAAGAAGATGAGCGCCGAGCCGATGCGGGCCGGTTTGTCCATTTTGTCGGCAAAGGTGGGCTTAAACTTTCGGATCAACATGCCGATGGTCACGGGCACGGCGGTGATGGCCACCAGTTGGGCGATGATATCACCCACGGGGGCTTCCACGGCTTCGGCGTCGACGCCGGCGGTGGGCTCGAAATAGCCCAGGGCGAAGACCAAAATCAGGGGAATGGTGATGATCGTGATCGCTCCGCTAAAGGCGGTGAGCGTGATAGATAATGCCGTATCGCCGCGTGATACGTGGGTGATCAGGTTCGAGGTGGCCCCGCCGGGACAGGCGGCGATGAGCATGACGCCCACGGCCATCACCGGTGGCAGATCGAAGAGAAGGCATAGGCCGAAGCCCACCAGGGGCAGCAAAATGAGCTGGTTGGTCAGGCCCACGGCCACCGCCTTGGGGTAGACCAGAATGCGCTTAAAATCGTCGATCACCAGAGACATGCCCAGACCGAGCATGATGATGAACAGGGATAATGGCAGCACGACCGAGGTGAGGATGCTCTCTTCCATGGAGATTTTCTCGCGACGTTCGGGTCAGG
>SLJM01000370.1 GCA_007135085.1 Myxococcales bacterium | reverse complement strand
TATAAAAGCCACATCGGCTCCAGCCCGCTCGAAGGCGGCGCGCACAGAGGCGATATTGGAAACGCCCGTATTCAGAATTGAAACTTTTGTATCTCGCATGATTTGTCGCTTTCTCCGTGGGTTCGGCAATCAATGAGGGAGTGGATTGTGGTTCGTGGTTCGTGGTTCGTGGTTTGTGGTTCGTGGTTCGTGGTTCGTGGTTCGTGGTTCGTGGTTCGTGGTTCGTGGTTTGAGCTCCCGCTGGTCGCTCGTAGTTCGATATTCCACAGAAAATATAATCGTCTCAATTCACCGCTAACACCGTGGGGCGCCGTTAACCACTAGCTACTAACCACCACTAACCACGCGCGACTCATAATACCCCCTTCGTACTGGGCACCACTGAAGTCCCATCCCTACTCACTGCTCCGCGTAGCGCCAGCGCCAGCGCCTTGAACGCCGCCTCGATGCGGTGGTGGTCGTTGTCACCTCGCAGCACGTCGACGTGGACCGAGGCGCGGGCCCGGTTGGCGAAGGTGACGAAGAAATGATGGAGGTTCTCGCAGGCCACATCGCCGATCATATCGCGCTTGAGCCCGAGGTCGATCACCGGGGCGGGTCGGCCCGACAGGTCGACGACGACCCTGGCCAGGGCCTCGTCGAGTGGCGCATAGGAATAGCCGAACCGCTCGATTCCCCGACGCTCTCCCAGCGCCTCATCAAACGCCTCGCCAATCACGATGGCGCAATCTTCGACGGTATGATGGTCGTCGACGTGCAGATCGCCGTCGCATTGAAGTTTTAGATCGAAGCGCCCGTGGCGCCCCAGAGCGGTGAGCATATGATCGAAAAAGCCAAGGCCCGTGGCCACGTCGACCTGCCCGGTGCCGTCCAGGTCGAGCACAAGGTCGATGCTGGTCTCCCCGGTCTTTCGGCTCTTCTCAACTCTTCGCACGTCATTGGCCGTCATCGCAACACCTCTAAAATTTCACTCAAATTACCAAGCACCCGACCCGCGCCGGCCTCGAATAATGCTCTCTTCATTTCGTCAACCTCGTGACCGGGAGCGATCACACCCAGTGGTAAGACGCGGGCTCCTCTTCCTGCCCGCATATCGTCGGGCGTATCACCCACAAACCAGGCCGTGCTCACATCGAGCTGCTCCATCGCCGACTTCACCGGTGCCGGATCGGGCTTTAAGGGCCCGTCTTCCATGCAGACCGTCACGGGAAAATATTCGGCGATGTCACGGCTCTCCAAAAACCGGCGGCAATCCCTGCGTGGCCGGCCCGTGACGATCCCCATCTTCAGCCCCCGAGATTGGAGGTCTTCCAAAAATTGGTGGTCGATCAACAATTTCTCGTCGGCCCGAAACCCGGGCTCCTCGTCGGTGCCCTGATAGAGCAACTCAAAGCGCTCCGTCACCTCCTCCAGGGAGATCTCAACGCCCCGCTCGGCCAATAACTCCTGGGTCACCCGCCAATCGTTATTGGCGTCTCCCCGCTCTTTGACGGCGGCGATATCGTCGTTGGTGACGGTGACGCCGAAGTGGGCCGCCGTCTCGATGACGGCTCGTCGATAGGATTGAGAGACGTCAGCAAATACGCCGTCCAGATCGAATAAGATGGCCTCCGGGGCGGCGATGGTCCGAATCGCATGCTCCACTCGCTCCAGGTGCTCACCGTCGCCGGGACAGGCGATGCGAATCGCATCTTCCAACCCTTCCTTTCCTGGAAAAGCTCGAACGCCGATTCCCATCCCGGCCATCCCGTCTCGCCACCACAACCCGTCGCCAACTCTGGCGAAGACAAAATTCGCCTTTGATGCAGACCTGGGGATCTGGAGCTCGTCGAATAGACTCTGCAATCGACCCCGCTCCTCTTGCACTTTCTCGACAAATCGGGCCACCGACTCTCCCCCTTCGCTAATCCACCTGGAGGCCAGGAGCTGCGACGGTTTTGAGACCGGATAGGGAAGGCCCGTGGTCCTCAGCCAGCGAATGATCTCCTCATTGGCCACGGCATAGCCCACACGCAGTCCGGCCAATCCCCAGGCTTTTGAGAGCGTTCGGGTGACCACCACGTTGGGGTAGTCCACGGCCTGTGCAGTAAAATCATCGCCCCCGAACTCCACATAGGCGTGATCGATGAGCACCAGGGCCTGCGGACAGGTGCTCGCCAGACGCTCCATATCGCTTTCGTTAGCGGCGATTCCGTTGGGATTATTCGGGCTGATCATCACCACAAGCGCCGTCGATTCATCGACCGCGTCGAGTAGCGCCTCTAAGTCGTAGCCCTCGTCGCCGACGTCGATGCGGCGAACTTCGGCACCGCAGATCTCGGCAAATCGAGGGATCATCTCAAAGGTGGGCACGGCGATGACCATATTCTTACCGGGCTCCAACACGGCCCGGCAGACCCGATCAATCGCGTCGTCGGCCCCGGCGGTGACCACCACCTCCCCCGAGCCCACTCCTACCTTTTCAGCCAGCAGAGCCACCAACTCGTCGGTGCCCGGATAGCGCCGCAAGATCTCGCCGTCGGCCTGCCCGACCGCCTCCAGCAGCCCTGCCGGTGGACAGGCCCCCTCGTTACCATCTAACGACAAGTCGATAGGCGTCGCCGCCCGGGGCACCCGATAGGGCTCGCTTCGCCGAACGACCTCGACCGGTGTGAGTTGCCTGGTCATGATGTGTCCTGCTCAAGGAATGATCTGTGCCAGCTCGGTGACCACGATATCCGACCCGCCTCGCGCTTTGAGCTCCGGCACGATGGCCGTCAACTCACCGCGGGGCACGGCGGCCTTGACCGCAAAGCCCGCCTCGCCACGGAGCGGCGAAATGGTGGGCTCTCGCATACAGGGCAAAAAGGCCACCACTTCCTCGAGCTTATCGCGGTCCACGTTGACCTCGATCATCACCCGCCGCCGCGCGGCCAGCACCGATTCGATGAGCAATACGAAGCGGTCCACCACCTCTCGCTTGGCCGGCTCGTCGAGGATCTTCGGATTGGCATATAATCTGGTCGACGACAGCATCAGCGTATCGACGATGGCCAACCCATTGGCCCGCAAAGTCGAGCCCGTGGCCGTATTATCGACGATGCAGTCCGCATCCTCCGGCGGAAAGACCTCGGTGGCGCCGTAGGAATGCACGAAGGTGGCGTCCAACCCGCGCTCCTCGATCCATCGCCTGGTCAGCCTCTCGTACTCGGAGGCCACCACCAGCGGTCGATCCGGTAATTTGCCGCCGGGCACCATCTCCTCCGGCGCCGCCGCCACCAACCGAACGGGATCCATCCCGGTGTCGACGAGCTCCACCAGATCTACGTCCAACTCCTCGACCCAATCGGCCCCGGCAAACCCGAGCTCCCGCGAGCCCACATGGAGCATCTCCACGATATTTTGAGGTTTGAGCAACTTCGCCTCGATCCCCTCCATCGACACGTTGGGCCGATAATTTCTGGCCCCCATATGAATCTCGATCCCCGCCCCCGCCAGGAGGTTCATAACCCCCTCTTTAATCCGTCCCTTGGGAAGCCCCAACCGAAGTGGTCTGTCGACTGTCATCTCTATACTCCAATGCAAGTGCTAATGAATCACGATTCAGATATACGACTTCCCCACCTCGAAGACAATGTCTTGCGTCTTGAGTCTTGCGTCGTGGGTCTTTCACCACAAAGGGCACAAAGAACACAGAGGATTAGAAAATGGGACTCCCAACCCCGCATACCTCCCACCTTCCCCTTAGAGCCCTCTGCGCCCTTCGCGGTAAAACCCACACTCCCAACGTCTCCCCCCCTTCCCCCCACAATTGACAGGCCCGCCCCGAAAGGTCACCTTAGACTCCGTCATCCAAAGCGAATATCGCGAAGTGGAGTCCTCCGGTGATCAGGGAATTTACAGATTCGATCTACGGCCTGTTGTGCGCGCTGGTCAGTCTCCTTATTTTCTGGGCCTTCCTCATCTTTCCCGGCCAGGCATGGGCGGAGTTGGAGTATTCGTCGGCCGAGCCGATGACGACCCAATTCGTGGTCGTCGTCGACGACTCCGGTTCGATGCGAGTTCGCACCCGGGACGGGCCGGCTGCAGATCCGGATCGACTGGCGATTTTCGCCACCCGCTCCCTGCTGAGCCTCCTCGACGACCGCGACGAGGTCACGGTGGTTCGCCTCAACGGCCCGGCCGATGGCGAGTCGCTCATCCCGATCGCTGAGCTCGCGGAGAACCGCTCGCTCCTCGAAGAGAGCCTCTCCCTCGACGGGGTGATGGCTCAATATCCGGGTCGCGTCACCCCCTGCCGACAGGCGTTGGGCGCCGTCGCCCGAGAGCTAAACGAGGCGTACCGACCCAACGTCAACCAGGTGGTCCTCTTCTTGACCGACGGGGAGTGCAACGACGGCAATCTCAATCCCGCCCAGTGGTTACGCACCGTCGAGTCTCACGGCGACGAGGCTTTCCAATTTTATCTTTTGCGCTGGCGAGGCCGGGTTTATTCGCAATACCTGGTCGATCTGGCCAATCAGACTGGGGGTACGGTCTCCATCGTCGGCGCCGAGGATCCCACCGATCTGTTGCGCCCCTTCGCGAGCGTCATGTCCCGCGCCCAGGGATACGAATCCCATCTACTCACCCCGTCGGACAGCGTATTGCCAACCCACAGCGGCGCACGGCGGGTTCGGTTATTGGCGGTCGCTCCCGACGCCGGCCAGGATCTGAGCTTTCAGATCTCGGCCCGCGGCGATGGCGAGCAGCCCGAACAGATCGGCGCCCAATCGTCGGGCTTACACCAATACGAAGATGGCGGCCGCTATCGCTACGCCGCCCTCGAATATCGACCGGGCACCACGCCGGTCAGCGTCTCCGTCGACGGCGCCGGTGGTGACTGGCAGGTCGTGGCGTTGCCCGAATATCGGCTCCAGGTCGACACCTCGCTCCACCGAGGACGGTGCAGCGAACAGGGAGATGAGATCACCTTCAGCGAAGTGGGCGGCTCGATCTGCGTCAGGCTAACTCTGGTCAACGAAGATGGTGACCCCGTCACCTCTGACGTGGTGGGACGCACCGTAGAAGCCTCCGTGGGCTATCGCGAACCGGGCAAAGACCGGCGCGCCCTGCCGGCCAACCAGGTCGGTGACCAGCCCGTATTTCAAATCGAGCGGGCCAACTTAGAAGAGGGCGACCATATCTTCGAGCCCACCATCGTTCTCCACGGCTCCCAGGGCGGACGGGCCTCGATTCGCGGTGCCGCTCGCTCCGTACAGGTGTCGACCCGACGCGTCGAGGCCACCCCGGCGCGACTGGAGTTGGGCGACCTATTGCCCGGCACGGAGCATTATTTCGAGGTGACCATCGACGGTAATTTCCCCTCCACCAGGGCCCGGCTGGTCGCCGAGGGCCGAGATCGCCTCCCCGAATGTTTGAGCTTTGCCCTCAACGGCGTCGACGAGGGAGAGGGCCAGACCGTCTCCGCCGGCCAGACCTATACGGTCGAGGTACACGTCGCCCCCTATTGCGGTCCATCGAACGACGAGTTCTCGCTGGACACGGCGCTGCGATTGCAATTCGACAGGTCCTCCCAATCGGCGCCCATCCCCGCCCTGGTGCTGCCCATCCGGGGCAGCCTGATCCACGAACTTCGCTCCCCGGCCCGGCTGGAGACATCCATCGACGCCGGAGATGACCGAGACCTACGGCTGCGCCTCGGGGGAAATCATCAGCGAGACGTCAGTTTTATAGCTCTGCTCCCCGCCGAAGATGAGCGGCCCAATTGGCCGTCGCGACATCTCTCGCTGGCGCTCATCGACGAGGACGGAAATCGAGTCGCCACCAACCGCGACGGTAGCGCAGAAGCCACGATAAACCTTCCGACGGTCACCGACGATGAAGACGCCCCGGTGCTCACCGTGCGCGCCGAATCCGGCCCCTGTTGCAATGGCGGTCAATTCGAAACACAGCTCCTTTTGGTGCCCGCTGAGGGAACGCGTAGCTCCCTGCGCGTGCCGATGATGATCACCGTCGAGGAAGCGCCCCTGTGGCAATGCTGGGGCGCGACCATTCTACGCGCCCTACTCGCCCTTCTATTGCTACTTTTGGCCGCCTACATAATCAATATGTGGCGCTCGAGCCACTTCCTAGATCGCGACAGCCTTGCCGACCGACTGGTCCCCCTTCAATGGGATGATTTCGGCGAAGCGCGACCGCGAAACGAAGCGGCCCGCGACGTGCGCGCCATGGTGCGACGCAGCCTCTCCCTGGTGGAGCGAGCCAAGGCCTGGCTCAAGGCAAACCCGCTGGTCTTCGGCCTGCCCGGACGAGAGTACCACGAGACGGTGGAGCTCGTCCTAAATTCGAGCCCCAACGTCCAGCGCTCCCGGCTGCGCGTGGTACCGGAGCGAGACTTCGCCGCCCAGCTTCGAAACCGCCCGCGCCGCGGCCTGGCCCGGGTCTACGCCACAGCCCGCGGCGGCATCTCCTTTTTCGCCGTCCCCGCCGAAGAAAACCGGATCGGCACCTTCGAGATGCAGCGCGGCTTCGACGACTTCGACGATGGCGAGGCCTTTGAACCGAAGCTCGAAAACCTGCGACGCCGCACCGAATTTCTGGCTATCCACAGCGACCGCGAACCGGATGGGATGGCCGGCTGGCGCGTGGGGTGATAAGCGCCCCCCAGATACCAGACCCTCCGAAACTGACCGACAGGCACGCATGGGTCAATAACTATGGGCTAAGGTGGTGTTTGCCGGGCTGGTTTCCTGACAAACCCACCGTCAGGCGATCTTGTTCTCAAGTGGTCTCCAGCAGACTAATAGAAATGGTATGTTCACGGCCTGTTGAGGGAGCGCTGCAGGTCGCTAAATTGATGGAAATCGGCCACCTTTTTGGGCGAATAGGGCGGTGAGCAGAATTCAGAGCAGAGTGGTGCGTTCAAAGCGGCGGATGCGCTCTGTGGTGTGGGTCTCCCTGGGAAGGGATGCCGCCAGATTTTGGAACGCAGCTGCCAGGGCTGCGTCCTACTGCGAGCGACATAAATTGTTAGCCGATTTCAAATAGCCCTGGCTCGTCGTCGGCCGGGGGCTTGCATTTGATCGGCGCACATCGGCGCAGCTGAACCGTGCCGCAGGGGAAGCGCAGGTTTTTGGTGCCCTTCACCCACCGTTGCCGCAGCGTCTCATGGCGGTCGCAAAACGCCTTATAGTCGGCTTTTGCGGATGCCATCAACTCGGCGTTTCGTGTGGCAAATCGGGGGTTTATCGTGCGAAACGGTGCTTTTGTGGTCGGGGAGTCGAAGGGATCTACCTCCTTGACCGCGTCGGCGCCCCGGCAGGTCTCTTCATGCTCGCGGCGCAGCTCGGCAATTTCGTCTTCGGCGATTCGCAGACGCTCCTCGAAATGCTTTTTGATCTCCTCCAGGCTTTTGCCCTCGTAGCCCGGCGGGGGTTGGGGGACGAATTCGACGACGTCTGGATTGGCACGGCCGTAGAATCTGCCCGGTTTCTCGATGGTGATTTTCTCGCCCCAGTGGCGTGGTAGAATCTTAAATCCCGGCCAGTCCTCGGCGCGTTCTACCAGCCCTGCCATAACCGGATTGAGCCAAACATAAAGGAGTTTCCGCTCGAGCGAGTCGCAGTCGAGCAGCACGGTGTCGCCATAACTGCCGGCCTCCCAGAAATGTCCCGTGCGCAGCAGATCGCTGTTTCTGGCTCGGGCAATCCCGCTCATCGAATCTTGCATGAATTTGCTGCGCTCACCGGTGGTATCACCGACGATAAAGTGCACGTGGTTCGACATGGCCATGGCGCCATAGACCTTTTGGCCGTGTTTATTGGCGGCCTTGCCCACCTCGAAGGGCGCGACCTTGTTGATATAATCGTCGGGGCGCAAGAAGTACCGACGTTCCGAGCAGCGGCGGGTCAACATGGCGACCTGGCCGGCGATATGTCGTCGTGGTTTGGTCATCTCGATTTTCCTCCAGAAAAGAGTGTCGAAGACTGCTCTAATTCTGTTATCGAGATTTTCGGGGAAGTTTTGCGCAATTGGGCGATCTTTTCCTGGCAAAAAGTTCCAAAATGACGGTATCGGATCGCCGCTTGGGCCTAGAAAAAGTAGCTGATGCGTGTCTGTCGGTCAGTCTGGGGGGCC
>SLJM01000011.1 GCA_007135085.1 Myxococcales bacterium | reverse complement strand
TCCAGGATGGTGCCCGCTTCTCTTACATCCTCAGGTAGGTCGTCGCTCATGATGGCTTCCACGGACTCCACCAGATAGGTATTTTCGGCCTCGTCATAGTCGATGATCAGCGCCTCCTTGCCGCGGGTGAGATCATTTTCATGGGTGCACCGCACGGATAAGATCAGCTCCGTTTTGTCCACATAACAGCGAGCCCGCCCCAATCCCTCGTCCACTCGACCGGAGGAGATGGTGCAGACCTCTCCGACGAGCCCCTCCCCCGTGGTCGCCCCGCTGTCCGACTCTAAAAGCGCCGTCAGTGGTGCCAGGAGCAAGCCGCTCACCGGCAGCGCCACCAACGTCACGGCGATCAAAATGCCGAAACTCACCACAATATGAGCGGCCACCAGATCCGAAAACAGAGTCACCGCCAGATAGGACAGCGCCCACCCGCAAAAGACGTAGGCCGCGGCGAAGATGCTCATCGGCACCTTGCCCACCCCGAATGATGAGAGGACCTGAAACAGAGATAGCCCCGCCTCGTCGACACCGGATACGTCGAAGTCGAGATCGAGAAAATCGGCTCCCACCCCGCCGATGACCGACAACAGGGAAAATAGGACCGCAAACCCGAGCAACACCGTAAAAATCACAGTCGGGAAGGAAAGCGAAATGTGCAGAAATTCCTGCATATCATCATCTCAATTTGAAAATCTCGAGCAGCCGAGCCGAAATAGGGTCGATACAAGACCAACCCGTCAAGCCGGCTTATCCACAGCATTTACTCCCACACTTCAATCACTGAGTTCGCGCAATGCATACTTCAGATTCGTCGCTGCGCGCAAGGCGCCACGTGCGGGCCGGCAGCCCGCGCTCCCTTTCGAATACCGACAAACCATGCTATGCAGTCGCTTGAATTGACGTGATTTCCTGCTAAACTTTGGAATAGTATCGGTCTCACTCTGTTATTCGCGTCGAGACAACGTGATGATATCCTACGCCGTCGACAAATGGATCCGCTACGCAATGGCCACCATGGCCTTCGCGATGGTGTTGATCCTCACACCACGAGCACTGCTCGACGTATCGAACGAGGCGGACTCTCACGAGATCCCCGTCGATATGCTCGAACCTGCTGACGATTGTCTGTGGTGCACGCCGCCGGAGTGGAATCCCGCCCAACATTGCGACGAAGAAGCCCTGGAACGCCAGTGGCTCAACCCCGATGAAACGGCGCCTCGCAATATCGACGCAGAATGTGGTGACATCGTTACCATTCCCGATTACTCCTGAGACCCGTTTTTTTTAAACCGCTGACCCATTCACGCTCGTCTTTTCGATCGGCCAATCTGGTCGTTCAAGAGACGAATAGCATCTTTTGTCTACCCTTTTTTGAGGAACTATGAGCCCTAACAAATCTGTCCCTAATCCTCCCTCCGAAGACTACGTACGCTACATACCGCTCGGCGGCCTCGACGAAGTGGGCCTTAACTGCGCCCTCCTCGAGGTCAACGGATCGATGTTTATGATCGACTGCGGTCTGACCTTTCCGGAGACCCGTGAATTCGGCGTCGATATTCTGATCCCCGATTGGAACTACGTCATCGAAAACCTGGATCGCCTCGAAGCGGTCCTGGTCACCCACGGTCACGAAGACCATATCGGCGCCCTTCCCTATTTTCTCAAGGAAGTAGACGTGCCCGTCTATAGCGGCGCCTTGACCCTGGGCATGCTCAACCGCAAACTCCAGTCCCACGGACTGGGCAACGAGGTCGATCTCTACGAGGTCGAAGCCGGCGAAAAAGTTGAGATCGGTGAGACCACGGTTGAGTTCATCCACATCAATCACTCTGTGCCTAACGCCATGGCCATCGCCCTCCACACACCGCTGGGCACAGCCATGGTCACCGGCGACTGGAAGCTCGACCAGAGCCCACTTTACGAACCCCCGGCCGACCTGTCGCGCTTTGCCGCCATGGGCGACGGCAATATGCTGGCCCTCTTCGGCGACAGCACCAACGCCAACTCGGCGGGCTTCTCCCTGAGCGAATCGGCTGTCCAAAAGGGCATGTCCGACGTCCTGGAGAATGCCCCGGGCCGAGTCATCGTCGGCCAATTCTCCAGCAATATTCACCGCGTCGCCGGCCTTTTGGAAGTGGCTTATCGCCACGGACGAAAGGTCGCGCTCATGGGCACCAGCCTGGTCAAAAATACCAATATTGCCCGTGACCTGGGCTTCTTCCCCCTTCCCAAGGAAGACGTGCTGATCAAGCCCAATGAGATCGACAAATACGCCGACGATGAGATCCTAGTCATCTCCACGGGAAGCCAGGCCGAGCCCCGCTCCTCGCTGGCGCGAATGGCCCACGGCGATCACCGCAATATCGATATCCAGGACACGGACACCGTCGTCTTGAGCGCCCGCCAGATTCCGGGCAACGAATTCGGCATCAACACCATGATCAACGCCCTGCTCAAGCGGGGAGCCAGAGTCATCACCGCCGACGACTACGACGGCCACATCCACTGCTCCGGTCACGGAAAGCAGGAAGAGATGAAGTTGATGATGAACCTCACCCGGCCCAAATACCTCATCCCCGTCCATGGCGAGTTCCGGATGCGCAAGCGCCACGCCGAGTTGGGCGAAGAGGTGGGGCTCAACGAGTCCTTGCTCATCGACAACGGCGACGTGTTGGAGATCACCAAAAGCGGCGCCGAGATCGTCGGTCAGGTCCATCACGGACGACTCCTGGTGGACGGCCGAAATATCGGCGACCCCGAGGATTTCCAGCTCCACGATCGCCGCAAATTGGCCAACGCCGGTATCATCGTCGCCTTCGCCGTCCTGGACCGCCAGGAAGGCGAATTGGCCCGAGAGCCCGAGTTGCTTCAACGAGGCGTCATCAGCCCCGCCGACGGCGAGTTCATCCTTGAAAACGCCGCTCGCGCTGCCATGGCCGGGGTCGACGAATTGTCGGCCGCCGCCCGACACGACATCTCGGAGGTCAAAGAGGCCATCCGCGTCCACGTACGGCGTCATATCCGCAAGGAGCTCAACCGACGTCCCGTCGTCATTCCCGTCGTCCAGGAACTCTGAGCTGGACTTCCAATAGCAGTGTGTGGCGACCGTGCCGACCAGCACCTATTTCGACCAGCAACATGCTAATCAGGCCGCCGTGCGCCGGGTGCTGCTGGTCACCCTGGGCGTGCACCTGGCGATCTCTGCGCTGAAGCTCATCTTCGGCTATCACGCCAACGTGGTCAGCCTGCAGGCCGACGGGTTTCACTCCCTCTTCGACGCCCTCTCCAACGTCATCGGCCTGGTCGCCCTTGGCCTGGCCCTCCAGCCCCCCGATCCGGAGCATCCCTACGGCCACCAGAAGCTGGAAGTGGCGGCCAGCCTGGCCATTGGAATCATGATCCTTTTGGGGCTGCTCGAGGTCGGCCGCGGCGTCTGGGGCGCCGCCGTCGGCGATTCGGCCCCTGAAATCACAGCCGTCACCTTCGCCGTCGTCGTCGTCGCCATCGCCTCCAGTTTTTTCATCAGCTGGTACGAAAAACGGGCCGGCAAGCGCTATAATTCGATGATCCTCGAGAGCGACGCCGCTCACACCCTCTCCGACGCCCTGGCCGGCCTGGCGGTCCTATTGGGAATGATCCTGGTGGTGGCCGGCTTTCCAGCGGGCGATATCTTCGCCGCCCTGGCGGTGATGCTCTTCATCGGCATGACCGCCTACCGCGTCCTGCGAACCGGCATGGACGTCATCGTCGACGCCTCCCTCCTCGACGCCAGGCTCATCTGCGATGTCGCCGAAGAGGTCGACGAAGTCATGTCCTGCCACTACGTCAGAAGCCGCGGCATGCCCGGCCGGGTCCACCTCGACCTCCACATCACCCTCGCCCCGGAGATGACCCTATCTCGCGCCGGCGAAATCATGCTCCAGGTCAAAGCCCGCCTCCACGAGCGCTTCCCCGAATTGGAGGACGTGCTCATCCAGATGGAGCCCCACAAACCGGTCCACTACGAAGACGTGCCGGAGAATTTGTTGTGAGTTAAGGGGTAGGGGGTACTGAGCCATCGAGGTGGTTGAATCAAGGAATAGAATCACCTCGATTTGCGGTCCGATCCTCGGCCCGACCGGCTCGGTGTTTCGGATGGGTCCGATTTATCCAACCAGATCGCGGTGGTTCCCGCCGGAGAGTAGCCGAACCAACTCGATGACCCGATTCACCACCCCAACCACCCCGATGACCCGATTCACCCTGACGTAGTTGCGCGCGCTTTGCTGTCTACGCGCAGGCCCGCCGTAGTCTGCGCATTTGCGGGCCCTCTGTAGCCCCAGGAGATGGCGCGTAGTTTGCGCCGAGCCTGGGGATCGGTTGGACAATCGAGGTGGCCCGGACGCGAATTCCGAACCACCCCGATGTCCGGGCTATTCGTGAATCATTGAGCCGTAATATCGATCTCGAACTCATGGCTACATTGCACGCCTTCATCGGGGCAATCGATGGTCAAAGACCAATCATCGATTTCGTAGCCGTCTTCGGAGGTCACCAAGGTTGCCTCATGGCTAAATGTGCAATCGTTTTCCGTAAACGACTGGGTTTCGGTATACGTGCCACACTCAAGGTGCTCGTAGTTCTCGTCGATAGTTACGGTGTCGCTGATTTCGCTGAGGTAGTCGTCAACGAGGTCGGAGTCGCAATCGCCACTATCACCGACCACTTCCTGGGAGAAATCACCGGTCGGCCCATAACACTCGCCATTATTGTTATTGTCGCCGTTATCGTCGTTATTCTCCGCCTCAATTTCACCGCATGCGGCGATCAGCAACAGAACGGACAACAGGGCAATACCTTTAAGTACGGTCTTCATCACTCCACTCCTATCTTGATTACGGTTAACAAATACAACTTCCCGATTGGCTCGGGATACCACCAACCACGGGCGAAAAATTGCTCAGTTCCGTCCCAGCAAATTGGAATTTGTAGCAATGATAATAAAAAAGTGTGTGGTGACTCAAGGGGACTTTAGAGCTCACTCAAACTCGGTAAACTCACCGTCGAAGCGTCGCACCTGCCGCCCCTTGGCGGCTTCCAGGAGGGCATCGTTCGGCCTGCTCGAGTTGCTTTTGTTTCGTCGGATCGTCTGGGTCGTCGTCGTGCTCTTCACGCGCCGAAGATGGCTCGGTGGGATGCTCGGGTGATGCTGGTCGACGTTGCCCGAATAGGGCCATTTGACCTGTCGATTGCACCCGTACCACCGGCCGGCGAATTGACTTTTGGGCATCGTTAGTGTCCATATAATGATCGTATACCAAGTGAACAGAGCTGGCGATCCAAGAAATTTACCCTAAGGGCTGTCAGCCCCCTTTTGCGACAGCCTCCAGGTGGCCGCGCGCCAATGGGGACTGAACGCTTACTTAGAATTCTACACTCAACCCGACATAGGTTGGCCCAACGATCCATTCCCAGCTATTCTTATTCGACCGTGAGCCATGACTCATCCCGCTCTGTTCTCGGCTCAAATTAACCATCCCCCAGGCCAAATAGAGAGTAGAAACGCCGAAGACGGTCCCGGAGTTAACTAAAAACCGTGTCCGTGGTTCATGCTGGTTTGCAAAGAACAGGTTATATCCCGCTAAGGAAGCAGTCGTCAGCATGGCAGGAGACAACACTAAGAACCTGTGCAAGCGGGAGTCGATCCAGCCTGGCTGATTTCCGCCTGACCACGCCAATTCTCCGAGTAAAACTGTATAACCCGTATGGAGTCCACCAACCACATAAGAGCCCCATGGCGTTATAGAAAGGAGCCCGTGACTCACACCTCCCAATTGGAATAAGAAAAAAATCCCCAAGAGGCTCGAGTATCGGCGCTCCTGGTTCCACTCATCGAAGTCGAATTCATCAGCAGAAGTGTTGCCATCACTCTGAGCCACATCAGTCGACTCCAGCGACAAGAAATGGTCCCCCTGGTCTGCGTAGGCCGGTCGAACATCGCCAGCAAGAAGGAAAAACACTAAGATCCCACCTCCCACAAACACCCCAATCCCAAGCCGAACGAAGCCTCTTTCTGTTCGTGACATGTCTCACCGTACGCCCGTTTGTATAAAGACTTTCTAGCGCAGCCACCTTTCTCATAGGGTCGGAGTTTCGCAACGCCGATGCGATTTTAAATCCTACCATCTACTCCCTGCTATGAAGACTGACGTTGCTCTGATTTCTTGAACTACCAAAAATAGGCGGCTTACACCGTGGTGGAGATGGCGTGGAACCTCTGTGACCGAACCATCGAGGTGATTGGATCAGCGGAACCGGATCACCATCCATCCCAATATTCGCCACATCAAGCACAAACAACCACCGAGTCGGCGATAGTCAGAGACCATCGGCCCCATGACTTTGAAGGTGACAGCGAGTCACCCCGAAGTCCGGAACCCCAGTGACCGAAACATCGGGGTTATTGGATCAAGGCAATCGGATTAGCGGGGTCTGCAATGGGCCCTCCGCGCCGCCTCGATCGTCCGCTCCCTCTCCCCCGCACCACCTCGATCATCCCAAGGAATATACCCCGATGACCGCACCACCCGGACGATCGGGCGTCGGGGGGTCCTGTGCCTCCCGACGCAACCCTTGCGCGCCAGCGCTCCTAATTCGCCGCTAGTCCTGCACTAGCGGATCGATCCGGGAATCGCGGCGATCCGGACCCCGTCCCCATCCACCCCGATGATCGCGACCATCCAGATCAATCAACCACCGAGTCGGCGATAGTCAGAGACCATCGGCCCCAAGGCTCTGGGGCTGATCGGAGGTTCCCCTACTCAAACTCGATGAACTCACCGTCGAAGCGCCGCACCTGCCGCCCCTTGGCCAATTCCAGAAGCTCTTCCAGCGGCTGCTCCAGGCTCACCTCCGGGGCGTCCCCTTCCGGCACGGACGCCACGGGGCGAATGCCGTTCGAACGGGACGGGGCCACTGAAAACTCCACTTCTTCGTCAAAGATAATCGACAAGAGGCGCTGCCGTTCTCCCTCGGGCCAGCCCGGCGGATCTTTGACCTTGAGGAGCTCCGTTCGCAGCGCCACCTGCTCGCCATCGTCACTGATCGAGGCTACTCCCAGCGGCACCAGAAGCTCGTGAACCACGTCGTCGAGCCAATCTCGGAAATGGGAATCCTGGCGGGGATCCATCAAGAAGCTGGCCCGCTGAAATGGCAGGTAAACCGGTGCCGGTTGCTGCTCTAAGACCAATTTGAGCTGACTGAACATCGAGAGACCAGCCACGCATTGAAGCAGCTCCGTCAGGCCTTCCATCGGATATTGGCGCTCGTCGTCGAGGAAGCTCAACAGGTCGAGCCACAACACCTTGGTCAAGGTCACGAAGGCGTCAGCCAGCATGGCTTCAAACATGATATTGGCGTCGGTCCCGGTGCCCGGCTCGCGAAGCCATCCCCCGCCTGTGCTCTCCGTATCGACCCCTTCCAATTCCATCCACCTGGGCACCGCCTCGGACTGGCGGCGAAGCAGGGAGACCACCCTTCCTCGCCAGGTCTCGTCGAGCCCCACGGCCAGCGGCAATACGGCGTCGATCTCGATGCCTGAATAGCCCAGGCACCATTCGAGCAAGCATTCGCCGATGAACCCACTCGACGTCTGATCCAACAGCACCTTTGCCTCGCTGCCCTGACCGACCTCCCCATAGGGCTCCTGGGAGAGGATGCGCAATTCGCGGCCCAGCTGCCAGACCTGGTCCCACTCAAATTCGATGGGCCCCTCGAAGACGTTGTCCAGACGTCGTCGACTCTCTGGCGAGAGCTGCTGCTCCCGCTCATCGATGACCAGCCCCTGGCCGCGTGCCTCGCATAGCCACCATTTGAGAACGGCCTGCAACCCACCGCTTCGCGGCAGCGGCGCCTTGCCAAGTGCCAGATCCTTATTCGACGCCAGGGCCTGCACGGTCCAATCCATCAACCACCGCCGCCCCAGCTCCCATAATTGACCCCACAACTCTTCGGGCACGGCCACCATGGGAGCCGGAAGTTCTTCGTGCTCGAACCGAAATAGAACTCCCACCTCGACGAGGCGCTCCGCCACCTCCTGCTGATAGCGTCGATCTTCGCCACGCATCAGGGGCACCACCTT
>SLJM01000482.1 GCA_007135085.1 Myxococcales bacterium | reverse complement strand
CGGGGAAAGGTCTTTCTCTATGGTGGAATGGGGTTGGCCATGCTCGGTGTCACGGCAGCGGTGGTCGATTATCTCGTCCTCGATCATCCCCCGCTGCTGCCTCTGGCCACCGGCAGCTCTCACTCCCAGATGATCGTCGGCACCACTGGCGACGGTGGGTTTTCCCTTGGTTGGATTCAACGCTTCTGATGGCGGGCGCCCCATTTTTCAATGGCTGGAGACGATAATGCATATTTTGAAAAACAAAATCGGGCCGTCGATGATATTGCTCGCCGCTCTTGCGGCGGTGGTCTTCTTATTGGCGGGCTGCGAGCCCTTGCACAGAGATATCGAGCAGGGATGGGATGGTGATGTTGGCGTACAACCTGAAGACGTTGGCGAACAACCTGAAGACGTCAATGACCAGGATGAAGATGTGGGCACAGAAGAGGACGCAGGTCCAGAATGCGAACCCGGTCTAGCCTGCGGCCCCTGTAATCAAGGTGAGGTCATCTGCACCGCTGAAGGGAACTCGATCTGTGAGGGAAGCCTCGACCTTCAATCGGATATCGACAACTGCGGACAATGCAATTTTGCCTGCCCTTCAAATGACCAGGAGGAGTTCGCCTCAGTGAGCTGTCAACAGGGACAATGCCTCGTCGAATGTGTTGACGAAGACACCACCTATTGCGACGGCGCCGACGCCTGCATCGACCTCCAATCCGATCGAAATCATTGCGGTCAGTGCAACTTCTCCTGCTCCGGTGGTCAGGTCTGTTGTGAGGGAAATTGTGTCGGTCAGGGCGGCGGTTGCTGAGTATTCTGACGAGTCAACTTCACAACTCCTGAAGTTCTTCGATGGAGATGGGCTTGATGATATGGTCGACAAATCCCACCTTTAGGGAGCGCTCGATCTCCTCCGGTGTCCCTCGGCCGGTGAGGGCCACGAAGCGCGTGCTCTCCAGGTCTTCAATCTGCTGTAACTTCTCCAGAACCCGATAGCCGCTCATATCGGGCAGGCCCAGGTCGAGGAGGACCACGTCAAACTCCTCGTCTTGCGCGGCTTTGATGGCTTCCGCTCCGGTGGCCGCCAATTCAACCTCGAAATCCCCGGCCAACGCCAGGAGCTGCTCCAGACTGTCGCGGACGTCATCGTTATCCTCGACCACCAGAATTCGGCGCAATGAGTCTTTAGTCGACTCGTCTACCGCCGCCATATTGGACCGTTCCCCATCGTCACTGTCCGCGTCAGGGCCCGATGGAGACGATGAGTCCCCCACCGGGTTCGATCGTTCATTGATGCAATCGGCCACCAGCCCCACCAATTCGTCGGCGCGAATAGGCTTTGCGACATAAAAATTACATCCCGCCTCCAGGCAGCGCTCCCTGTCGGACTCCATGGCCGCCGCCGTCAGGGCGATGATGGGCACGTCGTAGCCCAGGCGGCGAAGTTTTTTCGTGGCCTGATATCCGTCCATGACAGGCATCTGCATATCCATGATGATCGCCTGGTAGGGCTGCCCCTCAAACATGGCGGCCGAGAACGCCCCGATCGCCTCCCGACCGTCAGAAGCGGTATCTACTCTGGCGCCGACCTCCTCAAAATAATGAGCAGCCAACATTCGTATCTCACGTCGGTCGTCGACGACCAGGATTCTGCTCTCCCCGGGAAATTCGGAGACCGTCAAGATGGGCTGTCCGGGCCGCTCGATGGCCGTATCTCGCTCGATAAAATCCACCCCGTCCAGAGGGCCCGCGTCAATGGTAAAGCTCACGGTGGTCCCCACATTGGGTTCGCTCTCCACCATGATCTCGCCACCGAGCATTCGCACCAGGCGTTGGCATATGGGCAACCCCAGCCCGGTGCCTGTATTTTCGGCGGTTCGCAACGCCTGTGCCCCCTGAGTAAAGGGTTCAAATAACTCCTCTTGCTCATTCTTCGTCATTCCGATTCCCGTATCGGACACCGAAAATTTGAGCTCCGACTCATCGCCCATCACTAATTCCACGCCTACCGTCACCCGGCCCTCGTCGGTAAATTTGATGGCGTTGCTCACTAGATTCACCAATACCTGGCGAAGGCGAACGGGATCGGTATTAACCGTCTCGGGAATCTTGGAGGCGAATTCCATCTCCAGGTTCAGTGACTTTTTTCGAGCCCGAATACTCATCAACGACACCACTTCGGCCACCATTTTATCAGGGGCGACGGGCTCGGGATTTACCTGTAGTTTTCCAGCCTCGATCTTGGATAGGTCCAGGATATCGTTGATGATCTCGAGAAGGTATTTGCCGTTGCGTCGGATGGTCTCCACGCATTGGCGATTGTCCGGGTCCTCGAGATGAGTCAGCAAGATGTCGGCATAACCCAAGATGGCCGTCATAGGAGTGCGGATCTCATGGCTCATATTGGCCAGAAATTCGCTCTTTGATTCGTTGGCCGCCTCGGCCTCGACGATCGCCTCCTCGAGCTTTTTTTCCGTCTCCCGCAGCACCCGGTTGCGTTCGGTGAGCAGCCGCTGATGTTCGATCCTCTCCGAGATATCCCGTGCCACCGCCGACGCCCCGATCAGCCTGCCGTCGGCGCTGCGCACCGGGGCCACCGTGAGCGATACGTCTATGAGCCTGCCGTCCTTGCACCGGCGCTTGGTCGTAAAGGGCATGATTCGCTCACCGACCCGAATCCGCCCCATGATCCTCTCCACTTCCTGCGGTCGGTCCCCGGGGACAATGCGCGAGATATGGGAGCCGAGCATCTCCTCTCGGGAATAGCCGTACATTCTCTCCGCCGCTCGATTCCAGGAGGTAACGATACCGTCCAGGGTCTTGCCTACGATGGCATCCGCCGAGGATTCGACGATGGACGCCAGATAGCTGGCCCGATCCTGAGCCTGGCGCCGATCCGTATTATCCACGAAGGTGACCACCATTCCCTGCTTTTGAGCATTGCTGTCCACATAGGGCAACACCCGCCGCACGTACCACCGCCCCTCGATGGTATGCACTACCTCTTCGTCGGGAGAGGACTGGCCATCGACCTCCTCGATGCAGGGCAGAGGCGGCATCTTCTCGACCCGGTGGGTGACGTCCGTCAGCGGGCGACCGATATCGCCGGGCTTGACGTTATAGATAGCCTGTACTGCCGGCGTCATGCGCTTGATTCGCCCCTGGCGGTCTAAAAATAAGGTGGCGATCTGGGTGCTCTCCAGCAAATTCTCCAGATCCGTATTTGTCTGGGCCAATTGTCGATTGGCTGCCTGCACTTCTTCTTTGGCCGTCTCCATCTCCTCGTTCGACGACTGCAATTCCTCATTCATCGACAATAATTCTTCATTGGAGGAGCGCAATTCCTCGTTGGAAAACTCCAGCTCTCTCACCGTCTCATCCAGATCGCGGTGGACCCGGCTCAGCTCCTGTTCGAGGTGGGCGATAACCTCGTCACTTCCCTTCTCACTGGAGATATTCTCTCGTTTGTCCAGCGGCGCGCCCACCTCTTCAAAAACGACCACGAAGAGGTCGCGGGAAGCCTCGGCTCGCGAATAAGGCTCCACGCTGACTCGCACCGGCTGGATTCCCCGCTCGGTCTCCACGGTGAGGTCCTGACGCACTACTTTTTTCTCTTCTTCAATCGCCCTGCGAAGGGCGCTCCGAAGCCCCAGCCGCAGCCCGTTTTGCGCCATCTTGATGATGTCGTTCTCAAAACTGCCCTTTGACAACGTCAGATAATTCTCGGTGCCACCGGAGCCGCACACGACCCGGCGGTTTTCATCGACCACCACCCATCGGGGACCATAACCATCGGCGACGAATCGCTGCGCCTGAGAGTATATATCCGTTGATAATGTCGTCAGTCTCGAAGAGAACGTCCGTGACGTCGAATCTATCGTCCTCATCACCTCGGGTAACAGGTTGGAAACGCTCTTCTCACAGCGAAAGATCCGGTGTGCCGGATCGTGATCCCGAAATTGTTTGCTCTTATTGCCAATCGTCTCTGAGGGACCCAAGAACAAAAAGCCCTCCGCCTTCAGGGCAAAACAGAACTTATCGAGCAGCTCCTCCTGCAGATCTGCGTTCATATAGATCAGGAGGTTTCGACAGGAGATTAGATCCAGGCAGGAGAAGACGGGATCTCTACTTACGTTATGTACCGAAAATAGACATATCTCGCGCAACCGCTCGATGACCTGATATCCGTCATTGGTCTCCACGAAGAACTTCTCGAGCCGCTCCGATGAAACTTCATCGGCGATGCTCCTGGGATAGATGCCCCGTCGGGCCCTGGCCAGGGAGCGCTGATCGATGTCGGAGGCAAAGATCTGCACTGGCTGGTTTTCATCTGCGCCGTCGAGATATTCAGCGCATAATATGGCGATCGTATAGGCCTCCTGACCGCTGGCACAGGCAGGCACCCAGATACGCACCGGTTCACCGGGGAGCCGATTGTCGAAGAGCTCGGGCAGAACTCGATCAGCCAGGGCCTCGAAATCATCGGGATCGCGGAAAAAGGAGCTCACGCCGATCAAGAATTGGTCTATGAGCTGATGCCCTTCTTCATCACTGTTGGACAGAAGTTCGACATATTCTTCCACGGAAGCGACTCTGACCATCTGCATCCGACGCTCAATCCGCCGGCGTAACGTACTGGGCTTATACTTAGAAAAATCATGGCCCGTACTCTTTTCGACCAACTCTGCAATCTGACTCAGAGCCGACTCGATGCCCCCCTGTCCAGATTCTGACTTCTTAGATGAAATTGCCGGTTTCAATTCCTTCGAATCACTCATTCCAGCTCCTCCACAACCCTACCCTGCATCATATTTCGAGGCCCCGACAATCCTACCTGTGATTCGGCTTCTGCTCGACGATATCAAAAATAATTCATTGTTGTAATGACCGCCGTCCCCAGGGCCAGCGCTTCGACTCCTCGCCAGGTTCAGGGGATTCACCCCTATGGGGTATGGCGCAGGGAGAGAAAAGCGTCTAGATTCCCCGCGGGATTGTCAGATTCAGGCGGCAATTCCCGTCGAAAAATGCTGATGCAATTGTGTTTGCGACGGCCCTCATCTGTGTGCGGTCGCTGTTCCCTATTTGTCTAGTACAGAGGATGACCCATGAATGTCTTGGATACTCGCCACTTGAAGAAGTCGCTCTCCCTTTTGTTGATGGTGGCCTTTGCCCTGATCGGAACCGCGGCGTGCAGCACCGTGGACCGCACGCCCCAGGCCATCGACAACGCTCGGATGCAAAACGAAGCCATGACCAGCTGGACCCGCCCCGTCGAAATCTCTTATGAATTCGTCGGCGATGTCGAGGGCAGCTCTGAATTCACCAGGATTTTCGGAATCACCACCGGAGAAGCCCCCAGGGGTGGAGGCGGACGACTCGCCGAGCTCTCCACCCTTCTGTTGGGCACCATCACCGGTGACCAGGCTCGCGCTCCCTACGTCAACCTCGCCGCCGCCAATGCCATCAGCACCATCGACGCCGACGGAATCTACGTCACAAGCGTTGAGGTCACCACCACCGGCCTGGGATTCCTCTTCTATACCCAGACCACCCGAGTGAAGGGCAAGGCCATCCGCATCGTCGATCTCGGCGTGGTCGACCAGGATCGGGCCGACAATATGCGCTATATTCGGGCCCTTCCCCCGGGAGTGACCCTTCCCAATACTCAGAACTGGCTCCCCAAGGGCGATAACGGCGATTCCGCCGATCAGCCGCAACCCCGACGCCAGGATGGGCCCGCCACGGCTCCGGACCAGCCCAGCCAGCCCACCGAATCTGAGTAACGATAAGGCTCCCAGACTCCTCCGCTGATAGGCGTCGATGCCGATCGAGACGGGGCGAGTCATCTCCCAAAAAAGCGCCGGAGCGGCCCTGTGCCGCCGCGGCGCTTTTTTGGTGATCCCCGGCGCTCGAAAACACAGCGACTCCTCAATAGCCTTGCTCTATGGGAAGCAAAGACTGACCGCTGCAACCCTGTGTTTAGGTTTCTTGCGCAGGGGCGCTCCTCTCCGAAGGCACCGCCGAAATGTCATGAATAATCCACTTAGAACTTAGAGGGGAAGATGAATGCCTACACAGGGGGGAGTGCGGCGATGGGTGAAGTTGATTGGTGTAGCGTTGCTCGCCATGTGGATCTCGGCTTGCGCCGGACCCGTCGGCCACGTCACCGAGGCCACCGTCGAGCCCGCAGTGGAGACAGGGCTTGAGACGGGGCTCGAGGAATTGACGACCGACGAAAATAAAGCGCGCCTCAACGAATTGCTCGCATTGGAGGCGATGGAGACACTCGGCGAACGGCTGGGGCGGGGACTGACGACCGGGGCAGTTTCGGCGACCGGGGAGTTGAGCCGGCACCTGGCGGCCATGGAGATGGAGTCCCAGGTGGCATGGTGGCTACAATTTCTGGCCTTGCAATTCGAAGAGGAGATGGGGCCCGCCATGGAAGCCGTGGCTACCCAGGTGATACAGGCCGTGCTTGACGAACTCGGCAGTCCCCAGAACCGACTGCGCGCCGTGACCCTGGCCGTAGAGGTCACAGAGGCGGTCATGGCCGCCATCGCCGCCGGACTGCGCGGAGAATTGGGGCTTGCTATCCGAGATATGCTCATCGAACACGTCGGTCCCGGCCTCACGGCCATCCTCGACGATGACTTCAACGCCGCCATCGGCGAGACCTCCCGTATCATCGCCCGGGAGATCACCATCGGAACTCTCGAGGGCATTCGAGAGGTCAATCAGGCAGACCATGAAGAGGCTTCCATCGTCGAGATTTTCGCCGGACAGGTCGTCGACGCCGCCGACGCCCTGGGCTGGCTCTTCTGGGTCCTCGTCGTGGTCGGACTGGCCCTGGTCGTGGTGCTCATCGGCTGGGCGACACGACTCATCTTCCAGGCCCGAGACCTCAAACGAAAGGGCGATCTACGCGAAGAAACCATCATCCAACTCGCCGAAGCTCTCAAACACGTCGACCGAGATGGACCGGAGTCCAGAGAACTCTACTCCCAGATTTCCCAACAGATGGACGACGATGAATAACCCCGTTGACGGCAACCGTTTGCCCCTCCTCCAGGCTTTCAACGAGGTATGTCGTACCGGGAATGACATAGTACTCTCGACGTTTTTTCTTATGCGCTAATTATCGCCCGCGGAGAGGACCTGGCATGACGGCTCATACCCCTGGGGACCGTGACAACTGCGAACAAGAACTGCGTGCTCTCAAGGCGGTGCTCGCCTCAACACAGGACTTCGTCTACGTCTTCGATCGAAACGGCAAATATACCTATATCAACCGTGCCCTCCTGGATGTCTTCCACAGGGAGATGGGGCTCGATGAATCGCAAGTACTCGGCAAGAACTTCTCCGAGTTGAGCTATCCTCCAGAACTGGTCAGAAAATACGGGGACCAACTCCAGGAGGTGATCGCCACGGGGCAGTCCGTTCGCGGTGATGAGGTTTTGCCTTCGTCAGACGGCGAGCTCAGGGAGTACGAATATATCTTCAGTCCCGTCTTCGATGAAGAGGGTCGCCTCGAAGCCGTGACCGGCATTTCACGGGACGTCACGGAACTCAAAGACACAATGAGCGCCCTGCAGCAGTCCGAGAATCTATACCGCGCCCTATTTGAGTCCGCCGATGAAGGAATCGGCCTCCTCGAGGTACTTGATGACGAAGAGGGTCCCATCGACATTCGCTGGCTCGAAGTCAACGAGGCTTTCGAAGAACGCTCCGGACTACGCGATCCCGTTGGCAAGAGAGGACGAGAGCTCACGCCCAACGCCGACGAATCCTGGTTCGAGCTTTACCGCGACGTCGCCGTCAGCGGCGAGCCGGCCCATTTTATAAATTATGTGGAAGACACCGATCGCTGGTTCGACGTTCAAGCCGTTCCCGCCGGTGGTCTAGCCAACCCCCGGGTGGCCGTGCTCTTCAGTGATATCACGGAGCGAAAGCGGCGCGAACACAACGCAGCCCTCCTCGATGAGCTCCACGACGACTTCGCCCGTCTCAGTGACTCCGAGGCAATCATGGCTTCCGTGGGACAGAAAGTCGCCGAATATCTGGGCATCTCGCGCATTACCTTCTCCCGCATCGACCAGGACGCCCGACTGATGACCAATTTGTACGACTGGCATGAAGACGGCCTGCCCAGCG
>SLJM01000321.1 GCA_007135085.1 Myxococcales bacterium | reverse complement strand
GACGAGAATCTCGCCCGGTGAATCATGGTAGTAGCCTAAGACTGCCTCCCTGATATCATAGGCCCTAAGATGGACCTGATTTTTACTGCGCCCACCACCTCTGGAACACCACGATGACCCATCCCTTATTAAAGCCCATGTACTTCGCCAACGGCGTCGAAGCCCCCAATCGTATCTGGCTTGCGCCGATGACCAATCAACAGAGTCACGACGACGGCGCTCTTTCGGAGGACGAATTGCGCTGGCTAAAAGCCCGCTCCAAAGGCGGGTTCGGGGTCATCGAAACCTGTGCCACCCACGTGGCCCTCGATGGGCAGGGGTGGCCCGGCGAATTGGGAATCTTCGACGATTATCTGATCCCTGGCTGGCGTCGACTGGCCGACGCGATCCACGACGACGGAGCTCTGCTCATCACCCAGACCTTTCACGGTGGCGCGCGCTCCATCCCCACAAAAGACGGGCTGGCCCCCTGGTCATGTAGCGCCGTCGGCGAGGGAGAGAACGCCGTTCGGCAGGGCACGCCGGAGGATTTCGAGCGCACCATCGAGGCCTTTGCTCAGGCTGCTCGGCGTGTGGCCGAGGCCGGCGGCGATGGAGTCGAACTCCACGGGGCCCACGCCTACCTGGTCTGCCAATTTTTGAGCACCGCAATGAACCGTCGCACCGACGAATGGGGCGGCTCCCTCGAGAACCGCGCCCGCATGATCCGCCAGGTCATGCAGGCCACACGGGCCGCCGTCCCCGACGATTTTGTGGTCGGCGTCCGCCTGTCGCCGGAAAATTATAGTTCCACCAGGGGCCTCGACATCGACGAGAGCATCACTGTCGCCCAGTGGCTCTGCGAAGACGGCGCTGATTTTATTCATATCTCGCTGTGGGATGCCCGAGAGAACTCCAAGAAATACCCCGACGCCCATCCGGCCCGCCTCTTTCGCGACGCTCTGCCCTCACAGGTTCCCCTCATCACCGCCGGTTATATCTGGAGCGTCGACGACGCACTGCGACAACTGGACCACGGCGCCGACGCCGTGGCCCTGGGCCGGGCGGCCATCGCCAACCCCGCCTGGCCTCAACGGGTAGTCCAGGATGGACGAGCGCCGACGCGCCCTCCCCTCACGCCCGGCCAACTTGGCGATCGAGCGCTGAGCGACCGATTCGTCGACTATATGCGCCGCTGGCCGGGATTTGTGGAAGACTGAGAAGAAACGCGCAGATATCCAAAAACTGCGCCCCAGCACTCCCAGCTGTGATGTTCAACCGTCCTCACTCGGCTGCCGCCGGAACCACTTCCGAGTCGTCGTTCAACGATGAGGGCCGGGGAATCGCATCGGTGAGGTTTTTGACGGAGATCATCTTCGCCTTACCGATCACCACATCAGCCATCTTTCGAAACCGCGTAACTACCGATTCCTGCACGTAGGGAATCTCATACTTCTCGCACAGCGCTCGCACCCTGGGTTGAACCTTCTGATATTCCAGCATCGTCATATCGGGCCAGATATGGTGTTCGATCTGGTAGTTGAGCCACATCTGCATCCAATCGATCAGATCCGTACCCGTATGATAATTGGCGGAGCCCACAATCTGTCTCAGATAATACTCCTCACGACAGGAAATGGGCTCTTCAAAGCGGTACATATCCTCACCGGTATGGTTGGGACCGATGACGAAGAAAGAGTGGAAATTATTGATGAGTTCAGCGCCGATGGTGTTCATCATCACGTTGAGCACGGCGATCGGGCCAAGGGGTGCAAACATGGCCGGGATGGCCACGAAGCGCCACAGGGCGTGAGGGGTGATGGCTTTCAGCCACACTTCCCTGCCCCGCGGGTTTAAGGGGTTGAGGATATACTCGTTCTCCGGCTGCGTCTCCTTATTTCGTCGCGCCCGAGCTCGCTGGAGGGCGTTCATCGTCCCCGGGGCATAATAGGACCACTTCCAGGTCACCGACAGCAGCCCCAGCAGAGCCTTGCGCTGCCACATGGGGACCTTTTGTTCGCGCATCCACTCCGAATTTCGCTCCAGGAGGTCCGGGTCCTCTTCTTCCCCGAGGTTATAATGATGAAGGAAATCGTGCTCTTCGTGCCAGGCCTCAGGGAGAATCCAGTCCATCCAATCAAATACCCGCCGAAAACCGTGGGCGAAGATCTTACTTGTATATTTCTCGGGGATATCGGGCACCCGATCATAGCCCCGGTGACTGATATGGTGCATCAAAAGCCACCGGGTCAGCAGTCCCTGGGAGATGAGCATGCTCGAAATCGGATTGGGGGCGATCCATGCTGTCCCGTAGCCGAAGAGAGTGCAGGTCCGCCCCCATTTCTCGATCTTTTTGAGGTGGATGAGGTCGTCCTCTCCGAGATCTTCGCGGATCTCGTCGCGGATTTCCTTTAAATCCCTGGCCAGGGCTTTGAGGTCAATTGTGGAAGGGTCGAAATGCTCAGGCAGGTACGACGAGGTAGATTTCAAGACTCGGTGCTCCAGACTTCACGTGTTGACGATTTCAGCAGATACGGCGACGGGAGTCTAACAGCACCTGAGCGCCCTGTCAGGCGATCTGCATGATTTAGGTGGCAGATAACGACGAGGACGACGACTCAGGACTGGCCGGGCATGAGCGGCGGAAGAGGAGCGTCCAGGTGGTCGCATATGGCTCGAAGAATCTGCGCTTCGGCGGCGACGACCTCGCCATCGCTCATCGCGCTGTGGGCACAGGCGTCGATGGTGGCTCGTTTGATGGCCGGTGAGGAGGCGGCCAGGCGCTCCAGTGATGCGCCGATCTGCTCAAAGGTCCAGCGCGAACGCTCTCGAAATTCCAGCTTCTTCGCCACCACAGGCGGGAAGCACTCCCGACCAACTACGAAGGCTTGCTTAATATGGGCCGGATCTTCGGAGCTGACATAGGCAACGGCGGAGAGAATATTCTCCAGATCCCGGCTGACCCCGGAGAAGGAATTGAATTGGGCCGCCCTTCCCTTTTTATCGCTCCCCGCAGCCCGCAGCCTGTGGAGGACCACACGCTCCAGGATGAATTCGCGAAAATTGACCGAATCGTCGACCTGAATCAGGCGCTCAGCGACTGCCATGAATTCCTGTTCCTGTTCTTCGGTCATCTGGCGAAGCATGGGAAAGAGAAGGTCCATCAGGGGCAGACGCAACTCGTCGTCGAGCTTGCGTATCGAGGGCCATAATTTTTGTGCCTCTCTCGCCACGGACGGCGATGTCTCTGTTTGAATGATCTCGGCCTGGGCCTTGCGGGTCTGCCGATCATCGTCGAGGAGCAACAGATAGGACGCGGCCACTGCTCCGGCGAGGCTGCCCCGTGCCTCCATCAGTGGTTCGGGGATGCTCTCCAACAGCAGCCCACAATAGATCAGACTCTCCGGTGTGGCCTCCCCGAGCATGGAGACAATCTCGTCGGCCACGCCGCCGACGCTCTCCTGCTCTTCCGGTGCGCTCGCAGGCGGCTCTTTTTCTTCGCCCACCTCCAGCACCCGATACCCGAGGTCGGGGTTAAACGTTGGATCCACGGCCTGAATTCGCTCTTCCAGGGGAGGATGGGTCAGCCAATTCGACGAGGCTTCGCCAAAGCACATATGGCTCACCTCTTCGGCTCCCGCCCCCTGGAGCACCGAACCGTAGGTGCAGCCGCCGATCTTCTTTAGCGCCCCCGCCAGAGCCTCGGGATTTCTCGTATATTGAATCGCCGAGGCGTCGGCCAAAAACTCTCTCTGCCGCGAGATCCCGGCCTTGATAAGCCGGCTTCCCAAAAGTCCTCCAAAGCCGATGGCCATCAAGATCGCACCGGGAAAAGCGATCAACAGACCAAGCGGGTTGATGCCTCCCGCGTTCAAGGGCTGGCGAGTTCGGACCCCTCGACCGGTCGTATTCGCCGTCGCCGACGCTCCCTCCACGATGGTATGGCCCACGGTATAGATGCTCATCACGCCGTGAAGAATGCCGATGAGCCGTACGTTGAGCTTCATATCGCCGTGGAGGATATGACTGAACTCATGGGCCACCAGAGCTTGTAGCTCATCGCGATTGAGGTGCTCCAAGGCCCCGGCCGTCACAGCAATAGCAGCGTCGTTTATCGAAAACCCGGCGGCAAAGCCGTTGATCCCCAGTTGGTCTTCCAACACGAAGGTTCGCGGCACGGGCACCCCCGAAGCCAGCGACATCTCCTCGACGATATTGACGTATCTGCGAATCTGCGGGTCTTCGGCACCGGCGTTGACCTCGACTCCTCCCACGCCCTCGGCCACCGCCGCTCCACCATCGCGGACCGACGCCATTTTGAGGAAGATACCACCCCCAATGAAGGCAGCTGTCGCAAAAAGAGCCATCGCCGCCAGATCGGGATGAAAGGAAAACGCCACCTCTTCGTCGAGCAGGGGCACCACGAAGAATTCGGGATCGACGCCGATCATCATCGTGAAGAGATCCATCCACAGCAAAAGAACCAGATAGCTCCCCGCGCATAGGAAGGAAAATACCCCGCCGAATAAGAGCGTCAGACGCAGCGTCGTGCGACGTGCCAGCTCCTGGCGCTCGAAAAAATCAGTCGGTCTAAAGCGCTTCGTCACATTTATACCACGTTCATGGGATCGTCGCCGGATCTCGAGACGCTCTCAAGATAGATGTTCCCCAGCAATATGACAAAACGATGTTAAGCTGGTCGGCTCACGCCGTGAGCGCCATATAAAACAAAAAACGGACACCTCTCGAAGTAGAGAAGATGTCCGTCCTTGGTAGCTCCGGAGCAGGGACTCGAACCCTGGACAAAGCGGTTAACAGCCGCTCGCTCTACCAACTGAGCTACTCCGGATTGTGCGGGCTTTCTGTCCCGCCGGGCCAGCATAATTGCCACAAGCGAGAGGGGCTGTCAATTCCCTGAATGGAGATTTTTCCCGAAGAAGACGATATTTTTTTCTGCCGCCGACGATTCAGTGGACAGATTCGAATTATTCGGCCCCCACTGTCGGATCGAGAGACACTTCGATATGGTCGGGACCGCTGAGTTTTTCCAGATATTCAGGAGTTATTGATGAGTGAAGTATTGCAAGAATTGGTCACCCAATTATCGCTCGAGAAGATCGAGGAGAATCTCTTTCGCGGCCAGAGCCAGGATCTGGGCTGGGGCACCGTCTACGGCGGGCAGGTGCTGGGCCAGGCCCTGTCGGCGGCGGTCCAGACCGTACCCGACGATCGGTTCGTTCATTCCCTGCACGCCTATTTTCTGCGCCCCGGCGACGTAAGCCGCCCCATTATCTACGACGTCGATCGCATTCGCGACGGCGGCTCCTTTACCACCCGCCGAGTGGTGGCGATCCAGAAAGGCCGGCCGATCTTCAATATGGCCGCCTCCTTCCAGCACGACGAAGAGGGATTCGATCATCAAGACGAGATGCCCGACGCCCCGGCGCCGGAGTCCCTGATGAGCGCCAGCGATCGGGCTGCCAAATTTGCCAATCGCCTCCCCGAATTCTTGCAGGCCCAGGCGTTGGCGGATCGGCCGTTCAAAATTCGCGCCGTCGAGCCCTTAGATGACCCGATCGCGCCCACTGCGGGAAAACCGGAATCCATGCACTGGCTCAAGGCCGACGGAGAGCTCGACGACGATCCGTCGTTGCATCGATTCCTGCTGGCCTATGCCTCGGATTTTGAATTCTTGATCACCTCCATGCGGCCCCACGGGGTGACCTGGCTGACGCCGGGAATGCAGGTGGCCAGCATCGACCACGCCATGTGGTTTCACCGCCCCTTTCGCGTCGACGACTGGTTATTGCACGTGGTGCACAGCCAATCGGCCTCCGGGGCTCGCGGCGTGGTGCGGGGCAGAATCTTCGACAGGCAGGGAAATCTCGTGGCCTCCACCGCTCAGGAAGGACTTATTCGCCGGCGTTCAAGAGGCTGATCGCTGGCCCGCTTCCAGGGCTGCCGCATAGGCTTCGATGATCTCGGCCACAGGCTCGACCCGGTCGATGCCCGCCACGCTTCGGCCGGCCTGCCAATAGTCATTATAGCCGCCGGAGCGGCTCATGCCTTTTTTGAGCTTGAAGATCGAACGCGCCGCATACCAGCCGCGCATCCAGTGCTTAAATCGCGGGTGCTGAAGCATCCAACTGGCGATGGGGCCGGCCTCGGTGCCCACTTTTTTGACGAATTCGGTCTCGATCACCGACACGGGCACTCCGGAGATGCGCCTGGTGAGCACAATATCGTCCTCGTCGGCGTCGACGATGGCCTGTTTGTAGTCCTCGTGGACATCGCATTCATTGGAGGCGATAAAACGGGTCCCCAATTGCACTGCCTGATATCCCAGAGCGAGGGCGTCCGTAAAATCTGTGGGGCAGCCCACACCACCGGCAGCGACCAGGGGCACTCCGAGATCGCTCAAACTCTCGTAGAGCTCGGCCATCTGCTTTGTTCCCGCATGGCCGCCGGCGCGGCCGTTGACGCAGATAAGGCCATCCACCCCGGCCTCCAGCGCTTTTTCGGCCCACTTGCGCTCCGTCACGTCGTGATAGACCACTCCCCCCACGGCGTGAGCCTTTTCAACGACCCATTTTGGGTTCCCCAGAGCGGTGATAAAAAACCTCACCCCTTCCTCGAGGGCGATGTCGATCCAGGCCCGCATCCGGTTTTCGTAGACCTTCGACGATTTTTCGACCAGGGCGTTAAATCCAATCGCCCCGCCCTGGCTGCACTCTTTGAAGTGCTGGAGCGACTGGCGAAGATCCTGACCGTGAGCAAAGACAGTCGATAGCGGCTGCACCACGGCCACAGCGCCCTGCTCCACCACGGCGGCGATCAATTCGTTATTGGAGCAGGGATACATAGCCCCACAGATAAGCGGAATCGTCGCGCCCGTATCTTCGAGAAATTGATTGGTCATCGAGTCTCCTCTGTGCGCTCCGGGCCAACCGGCACTCGGTTGGCGAGAAATCCAATTTCTTTCAACTCCACTCTGCCGTCGCTGCAAACCCTACCCAACGACCGTGACCATTGTCACCCCTACTTGCTGCGGGTCTGCAATTCGATAGTCTTCCCTGGAGACTCCGTCGACAAAATGATCACGGGCCCCACGGTTTGGCGTTGTGGTGAACAGCTTTTGACGTGAAAAGACTGGAAACTCACTGCCCTTCCCCCGATAATGGGAGTGAAGTGAATTAGCCAATTCAAATGAAGGAAGTATTTGTCATGGTCCGTATTCAACGACGCGCCCTTCTTCTTTTCGCCATTTTCATCTCCCTTGGAGTCTTCACCACCACCGGGACGGCGGCCGCGCAGGGGGCCTCCAACGATCGCGACGCCACCTCGTCGGCCCTGCTTCGGCGCAGCGTCTACGATTCGGGGCGCTGGAGCATCGGCGTCGACGGCAACTTCAGCATGACCACCTCCAGCGTGGAGTTGTTGGACGACGGCGCCGCTCGGGCCACGGACTCCACCATGTTTTTGCGCATCGATCCCTGGGTGACCATCGGTGTCGTCGAGCGGCTCCATGTGGGACTGGCCGCGGGGGTGGTCTCCCGCCGGCTGGCCCAGGAGACCGTCGATCCCACCACGGATACGGCCATGGTTTTTCAGCCCATGGCTCAATACTTCTTTCCCATCTCCCGGCGACTGGCCATCTATACTCAACTGGCCACCGGGGCCTATATCGGCCGAAGCCAGCGCACGGTGCCCACCGATCCCGACGATCCGGAGCGAGTGGTCACCGAGAATACCCGCACCCGGGGCTTCATTCTCACCGTGGGCACGGGCATCAATTACCGCCTCACCGAGGGATTTCAGCTTCGCTTCGGCCTGACCTTCAACGGGATATGGGGTCGAGAAGCGATTGAGAGCATCGACGAAAGCCTGGCGGCATCGACCACTAACCTGCAGACCTCGGCGGGGATTCGCTACACCTTCTGACCCCCTCTTAATCCCCTTGAGCGAATTCATCGTCGTCAAAGGGAAAGATCCAGGCGTCGTCGCCCTCTTCCTTCTGGCGCGACTCGTAGAGTCGCTTTGCCTTTCGCTTCGTCTTTTTGAAGATATCTCGCGCTCTATCGACGTCGACACCATCGATAAAATAGGCCGCCGCGGCCCGGCCGATGGCCTTGGTGCCTCCAAAGGCCACCGCCGCGGAGACCACGCTGCCCAGACCGGGAGCCAACACCTTGGCCAGCGCTCGTGCCGTCTCCCGAAGCGCCACGGCAGCGCCCACATTGACCCCGATGGCCCCCAGAAACTCGGTGGCCGTCTTGATCTCCAGACGCCTGCCGGAGACGTAGCCGATCCCCGTGATCAGACTGGTCTGAAGGGAAGTAATGGGCGCGATGTCGGCCACAGGCACGGGCGTGGCGGCGATGCCTCCGCAGATGGTGGCGATGATATTGGTCAACCGCGACGCGATGCGGTGCTGCATGGCCTTGACCTGTGAGAGTCGCACGAACTCAACCCGCGCCTGTTCGGGCAACTCATCCAATAAAAAATCAAGTAACTCATCGATGCGCCACCGATCGTCGGCCCGGCGGGTACCGTCGCGCCGCCACGATTGATAGGCCGATACACCGTGGGCAGCGACGAATTGATCGCGCAGCTCGTCGCGCTGTCGAATCTTGGCCTCCAGATGACTCTCGATGCGGGCGATGCGATCCAATTTCTCCTGAAGGTCGTCTTCCCGTTCCTCGTCGGGCCTGTGGAGCCGCACATTTCGAGGCTCCACCTCGTCGCAATGAGTCACCACGGCGACGATGGGCACCCGGAAATGATGGATGGCGCGAATCTTCTGTGAGACCTCCACCAGAGCGTCCAGATCGCCTTCGACGGCGGCGTCGACCTCCTTTGCCTTGATGAGAAATAGCACTGCGTCCGGCGCCTTTTCACGAAGCGCTCTGGCCGTGCTCTCCACAGGGCTCAACGCCGCGTCCGCCGCCTCGGGCACCGTGCCCTCCTGAATTCCCCGGGTGTCCAGAATTTCTAGCGTGCCCAGATCGCCCTGGTATGAAAACCAGCTGCCCCTGGCGGTGGTCGCTTTTTCATGACCCACCTGGGCGACGGCTTCGCCGAAGATGGCGTTGACCAATGAGGATTTACCCGCCCCCCGCCTCCCCACCAACACGAACCTGGGGGCGCGCTGTTCGAGCAATAATTCCCGTAATTCGGCGATCTTGGTGCGCAACTCACGGGCCACCGGCTCGGGCACTCTGTCGAGCATCTCCTCCAGGCGTTTGGCCTTGTCCACTAATTCGTCACGCAACCTCATGCGAACCTCCTGCAAAAAATCGGGGCATGGCCTAATCTGAACCCTGCGGACCCAATTCGCAAGCCTACAGCACCGCCCCCTGCCTTTTCATCACTGGTTTGGCGTTTACATTTACCTTCGTGTCCTACCCCGACCGGCGAGGTTCAGTCCTTGTCGAGGTGGCCGTGAGTATTCTGGACGTATCGGAGGAAGAAGATGGAAGATCTGATCTTCATCGTGCTCTTCGTGTCAGTGCCCGTCATCCTACTGACCATGGGATTTATCGCCGTGCTCACACGAGAAAAGCGAGAGTTGAAGGGAGAAAATGGCGCTGAAAGCTCCAGCGCCGGCCCCAAGCTCTAGGCCTTGTCGGCGATCAATAACGCCGCCCGCACCCGAGAGTTTATGGTGCGCCCTCGCCAATAAGTGTCGATGGCCCGGTCGATATAGCTGAGCACATCTTCTCGTTCCGACGATCGGATGGCCCCGATCCAATGGGGGAAAAAGGTCTCCTGGATCAGAGGCGAATATAGATATTCTCGTCCACTTCCAAAGGCCACTTCCCAATCGACCTCGCTGATCGACACCTGTCGCAATCCCACCTGTTCAGCCAGGGTGGCCACCCTGGCCGGAGTCAACAGATTCTCTCCCAACTCGTCGATACGTCCCAACACCTCTTCGAGCCCGCTCGAACGCAGCGCCTCGTCGAGCAGATCATAGAATTCGGGAAAGCTCGACAGGAGGGGAAAGCAGGCCACCACCGTTCCCTCATCGGTGATCACCCGCGCCAGCTCGCCAAGCCCTTCCTTTGCCTGCCTATAGGTGACCATGCCGTGGAGGCAGGTGGCGGCATTGAAGACACCGTCGGCGTAGGACAAGGCGCCCACTCGTTGTTGAACGAAGTAAATTCTCTGTTGTTCTTCCTCAGAGATGCGCGACCGCGCTTCGTCGAGCATCGGTCCCGATGAATCGAGGGCCATCAGGCGAGTACTCTTTGGTAGATTTTCCAACCATTTGAGCACGGTCGCCCCGCAGCGAGACTCGGCGGCCAGCACCGTAGAATCTGCCGGTCTGGGCAGTTCGGCCCCGCAAAATTGCAGCACTGGCTCGGTCCACAGACGTTCGACGACGTCACGATGGGCCCGGACGACTGGATTTTCCGATACGTCGCTCATGAGTCCTCGAAGTGTCGAAATCCTGATTTGTCCAGATCCAGCGGTTGTCCATCAAGCCCCATGACCTGAAGTCCCTCTTTCGGTGCACGAATTTCGCCGAGGTCTTGGACCGTCCAGTCCCGATGGCGGGCCATATCCCACAATTTTGGCATTCGCGCCGGGGGCACGGTCATGAGCAGACAAAAATCCTCGCCCCCGGTGAGCATCCAATCCAGCGCTCGACCGGCGCCGGCTTCTTCAAGGGCTGCCAATTCGGGGTGAATGGTCAATTGGAATGCCTCGATCTGAGCTCCCACACCGCTGGCCTCCAGAATATGACCCAGGTCTTGGATAATACCGTCACTGGTGTCGATCATCGCTGACGGCACCCCATAGAGTCCCACCAACCCACCGGCGTGGACCTGGGGCCGCGGACGCTGATAGGCCTGTACCGACAGGGGAAAATCCTCGTTTTTCAATATATCGGAGGATAGCACGGTCATCCCAGCCTCGGCCAGGCCAGGCATACCGAGGACTACGATTCGGTCCCCTGGAACGGCACCACTTCGAAGCACGGGCCCTGCCGGAGAGGCCTCTCCAAGAAGGGTGATCGAGATCACCACCGGTCCCGGCGACGACGAAAGGTCACCGCCGCCGGCGGAGACTTCGAAGCTATCTGGCACCAACTCGGAGGCCGCTTCCTTCATCCCCTCACAGAGGCGCCCCACCCACTGGTCGTCCAGCGGTTCGGGCAAGGCGAGGGACAAAAAGAACGCCCCCGGCCCCCCCCCCATGGCCGCCACGTCACTTAAATTGGCCGCAAGCGCCCGCCAGCCGATATCCTCGGGCTCGCTCCAATCCCGGCGAAAGTGAACCCCCTCCACGAGGGTGTCCATCGTCACCAGATCGAAACGACCGGGATCGAGTACGGCCGCGTCGTCTCCGATGCCCACCGTAACCCCTTCGGGAGCGGAAAAGAGCGACGCCAGTCGGTCGACGAGTTCGAATTCACTGGTCATTAGTGGTGCCAATTAGGTACGTAAAATATTACCTGCACGCCGTGTATCTCCTCCTCAGTGGAGGCAGCTATCCTATGTAGTTATCCCAGAACAACCACGAGAACAAAAGAAAAATCGCCGTCCAGAACACCAGGGCGGCCACCAAAAGGTTTTTGCGATACCGTTTGACCTCATCGTTGAAGTCGTCAGCCTGCACCTGGGCGCGGGTCTGGGCGACGCTCATGGCCATCTCCAAACGCCGCGCCAATTTGGCGAGTCCTGTGCGAGCGATCTGATCGTCTCCGTGGCTCACCAGGTACCCCTGGAGCCTTCGCACGCCCAAGTCGAGCAACTCTTCTTCCAGGACATAGTCGATGAATCGATCGATCTCGGCGGGGTCTCCGGTCTCGGCGTATTTCCATAACTGGTCTGCCTTTTCAAAGGCATCTTCCTCTCCGGGAGGGGGCAACTCCCAGGGGGCCTGACCTTCCTCGTAGCGCTCTGCCTCGGCGATGCTCAAGCCACAACGTGGGCAATGCTCCAGGTCCTGGTCTCCGAAGAGATAGAAACATTTTCGACATCGGCGTCCCGGCCCGGGTTCGGGAATTATCCGCTCCAGCGCCGCCTCGAGCTGTGGAGAAAATTCGCCCTCGTCGACGGCTTCCAGGCGGCCGTCACAGTCTTCCCCCTGAGTACGACCGCCCTCTTTCCCATCGCCCCGATCGGCGGTCGCCGTGGGAGCCACCACGTTGACGTGTCCACACTCGGCACAGACCAGTCCTACTCCGACGTCCACCGGTCGCACTTCGGCCGCCGCGCCGAGATGACCGCATTTCGAACATCGAATCTCCATCTTCTCTCCTGACAGCTATCGTGAAGTCCCGATGCTACTCAAACCCAGCCGAGCATTACTACTCAAACCCAGCCGAGCATCGCAGGTATACTGTCGACGATGACCGGAGCCGGCGTAAAGGTGAGCATAAAGATGACCAGGCAGGTCCAGGCCATCCATTGCTCGCCAATCGACGCCGGACCGTCGGTGAGCATCGACGGATGTTCCAGTCCCATCCACCACACGAGCAATGCCACGAACAACCATCCCGGAAAGACCAAGATTCCAAGCAAGACCATCACCACCATGGCGGCGATGGACAAGAACTTCGCCTTCTCTCCCAGGACGCCATAGGCGAGATGGCCGCCGTCGAGTTGCCCCATGGGCAATAGATTCAGCGCCGTGAGCAGACACCCCACCCACCCGGCCAGAGCGATGGGATGGAGCATCAACTCCTCGCCGGCCGCCAGATCGGGGTGAAAGAGGGCCGACGCCCCCTGGATAAGCAAGCTATCGCCGAGCAGCAATAACTGCGCATCATCGGCAATTTGCATTGGCTCTGACAGGGCCACGCCTATCAACACAGCCGGCACGGTCACGACGAAGCCTGCCACAGGGCCCCAGCCGGCGATGGCCATCAGGTCGACGGCTCGCAGTTTCTTGAGCTCCATGCGAATAAATGCCCCGAAGGTACCGAAGAAGGGAATGACCCCCACGCCGGGAATCGGCCCCAGGCCGGGCAAAAAATAGGGCTTACTCACCTGCACGCCCCGACGGCGGGCGATCACATAATGGCCGGCCTCGTGAGCTGCGATAATGGCGAGCATCCACAACGCATAAGAAGCGGCCTCGAAAAGACCTGCCGCCGTCCACTGCCCTGGCGCAAAAGGCTCCAGACCGGCGGCGATGAGGCCGGCGGCGGAGATCGTGATCAACGTGGCGAAAAAGAGGGCTGCGTGAAGTCGAGAGAGATCGCTCATCGACGTCCCTCGTCATCTCGCACCCATTGACCATTGTCGATGACCAGAAAGGGACTGAGCCGCCGATTCGGGGCTCCGGCGGCGTCGAATCGCCAGGTGCCGGCGGCCCCTTCATAGGCATTATCAGAGTACAGATAAGCCGCTACCGACGCTCGCCAGTCTTCATAAGAGTCGGCACCTTCCAGAGCTGTGGCGACCATTCCGATCAGGTCGTAGAGCTCCACCTCCGGGGTGGTGGGATCGCTGTCGAGTTCGGCACGAAAATGAGACACCACCTCGAGGGCCCTGTTGCCGTCGTCGGCGCCGCCGAAGGTGTCGAAGAAAATTGCTCCCTTTGCCCGTTGTCCTGCCAGGGCCAATCCGTCACCCCGCCATCCCGAAAGGCCCAAAAGCTGCACCGACGTCCCTTCGTCGGCAGCCGTCGAGATTCCGACGCGGCTCAAAAATGGCAGCATGCGCGCCACCGTCGAGTGATGATCGGCGATAATCAGCCCGTCGAAATCCACTGAACCTTCGCGATTTAGCGCGATTGTTCCCCACCGATCGGCGCGCCGGTCCCCTACCCGACGATTGCGTCCCACGGCCGCACGCTTACCCATCAGGGTCTCCAGAGCGGGCGCGAAATCGGTGGTTCCCTCGTCATATTGGACCAGAGCGGCCACCACCACCTCCCGTCGTCGAGCTTCATCGACCAGGTGACGCACCAATTCGCCGCCGTAGTCGGTCTCCGGAGCCAGCAGGGCCAGCCGTTGGAGTTCCAATTCATCGTCGGCGTAGTCCAAAAGCTGTGCTGCTTGCTCCTCTGCGCTGAGGCGAGCCCGAAAGATGGCCCCTCCAATATGCTCGACGCCAGTCGTCGATGAGAAGATCAGCGAGGGAAGCCCCAGAGCCTGAGTCCGCTGCGCCAGGGGTCGGGCATTTCGCCGGCGCATGGGGCCCACCACGGCCACCACGTCGGCGCGCTCTGCCAGTCGCGCCAACTGCCGCCCAACGTCGGCGACCCCCTCTTCTTCATCAATGGACTCGATGGTCAGATCATATTCGCTGGCGGCGAGCCGGGCTGCGTTGAGAAGTTGCTCGCCAACCGGGGCGGCGTCGCCGCTCAACGGGGCCACGACGACTACCGTGGGTCTGGCCAGGGTTTTCGCATCGACGTCGGCAACAAAAGCGGCGGGGCCGGCGCTAAAGGACAGCCCAATCGCCACGATCACGAGCCACAGGCGCGCCATGCCACTATTCGAAAAAGTCGCGCACCTTTCGCCAGATGCTGCCCGGGACATCCCCTTCCCTCGCTGCCTTGGAATCACCTCTGCGATATCGATCTCCACCTTCGTCCTCAGATCCCTTGCTCCGGACCTTGAGACGCACATATTGGTCGCCTCGGGGCCGTCCTTTAACGGGAGGAAGCCCCTTTCCACGCAGGCGAAAGACACGGCCCGACCGAGTTCCCGGCGGCACTTTCATGCGCACCTGCCCATCCAGAGTCGGCACATCCACCTTAGCTCCAAGAGACGCTTGGGTAAAACTTATGGGCATCACCAGGTGAATATCCTGACCGTCTCGCTGAAAGAGAGGATGGGGCTCGACCTGTAATTCCACGAGCAGATCCCCCGACTCACCACCGCGTAGGCCGGGGGCGCCCTTGCCGGACCAACGTAGGGTCTGGCCGTGGCGAACGCCGGCGGGCACGTCGACGGGAAGCAACTCGGTGGCCTCGATAGAGCCCTCGCCTTTGCAGCGACGACAAGCGGTTTCGGGCACCCGGCCGCGGCCGCGGCAGTTTTTGCAGTCCCGCATCAGCGAGAATAAGCCCTGCTGCATCCGCACCCTTCCCTGGCCGTCACACTCCGGGCATGGTCGCAGTGAGGTACCCGGTTCAGCACCGCTTCCACCACATCGGCTGCAGGCTCGGCGCCGGGGAACGGTGACGTCGCGGCGCACACCCCTATAAGCATCCTCCAGGCTGATCGACAGAGAGACGCGAATATCCTCTCCCTTCGTTCTGGAGCTCTTTGGTTTCAATCCCCCAAGGCCGGCGCTCAGCACGGAGTTGAGCACCTCGAACAATTCGCCCAGGCTCTCAAACCCGCTGCCCCCTCCCCCTGGCGTGCCGCGCTGGCCTCCGAGGCGATCGTAGGCCCGACGCTTGGCGGGATCGCCGAGGACGTCATAGGCTTTTGAGACCTCTTTGAAGCGCTCCTCGGCGTGGGTATCGCCGGGATTTTGGTCGGGATGATAACGCAGCGCCAGCCGTCGATAGGCCGACTTTATCTCAGCCTGACTGGCACGCCTATCCACCCCGAGTATGTCGTAGAGATCGACGCTCATCGATGCAAATCGCCTTGTATGGCCCAAGAAAAAAGGCCCCGGAGGTTGAAATTGTCGACTCCGGGGCCATAACGCTTTCGAGCTGACCTTTCGCCACCAAAACGGCGACCGAGATCAATTCATTCCTCCAGCGACTGGGCCGTGGCTTCGTCGTCATCCATCATCAGTTGATCATCCATGGATGCGTACATCGCCTCCGCCAATCGGTGGGCACCGGCCTCCAAGGTGGCGATGATGGTCTCCAATTCCTCGAAGTTGGCATCTTCGATCAAATCTTTGACCGTATCGATGTCCTCCGACAGTTCTTGAACCTCCTCGGGGCCCAGCTCCTGACCGTACATCTCCAGGCTGCGTTCCGTGGAGTACAGCAAGCCCTCGGCTTGATTTCGAAGGTCCATCAGCTCCCGAACTCGTGCATCTTCTTCGCGCTTTTGCTCAGCTTCGGCGATGAGCCGCTCCACATCCTGATCGCTGAGCCCGCCGTCGGCCACGATATTGACCGACTGCTCCTGGCCGGTGGCTTCGTCGCGGGCCACGACGTTGACCATGCCATTTTCGTCAATTTTGAAGGTCACGGCGATCTTGGGAACCCCCCGCGGCGCCGGGGGAATACCCGTCAATTCGAAGAGGGCCAGGCTCTTATTATCGTCCGCCATCGCCCGCTCGCCCTGGAGGATATGGACTCGCACCATCTCCTGATTGTCGCGAGCAGTGCTGAAGATCTCCGTATAGCTACAGGGCACGGTCGTATTTCGATGAATCAGGGGAGTGAACACCCCGCCGGCGGTCTCCACACCAAGGGTCAGCGGCGTGACGTCCAATAGCAGCACGTCCGTCAGCTCTCCCTTGATGATTCCACCCTGAATGGCGGCCCCCATGGCGACCACCTCGTCGGGGTTGACCGAGGTGTCGACCTCCTGGCCGAAGAACTCACCGACTCGTTCACGAACCTTGGGCATCCGCGTCATACCGCCGACCAAAAGGATCTCGTCGACGTCGGAGCGCCGCAATCCGGCGTCTTGAAGAGCCGTGCGGCAGGGGTCGAGGGAGCGCTCGATGAGATGATCCACCAGCTCCTCGAGTATCTCGCGGGTCAAGGTCTCCTCCACGTGGAGGGGGCCGTCGTCGCCGGTATGAATAAAGGGCAGGTTGATCTCCACCGAATCGGTGCTCGACAGTTCGCATTTGGCCTGCTCTGCCTCTTCTTTGAGGCGCTGCAGGGCCATGGGAATCTCCGTGAGGTCCACACCGTGGGCCTCTTCGAATCGATCGGCGATCCAGTCGATGATGGCGTGGTCGAAATCCTCACCGCCCAAAAAGGTGTCACCCGAGGTTGAGAGGACGCTGAAAACACCGTCCATCAACTCCAAAATCGAAATATCGAAGGTGCCGCCGCCAAGGTCATAGACGGCGACCTTAATGGGGCCTGCACTCACATTGGCCAGCCCGTAGGCCAGTGCGGCCGCCGTGGGCTCGTTGACGATCCGCGATACGTTGAGACCGGCGATGCGTCCCGCGTCCTTGGTGGCCTGACGTTGAGCGTCATTGAAATAGGCCGGCACGGTGACCACGGCGTCTTCGATCTCTTCGCCCAGATGATCCTCGGCGATTTTTCGCATCTCTTTGAGAATCAGCGCCGACACCTCGGCAGGAGACATCTGCTTGCCGCGCACATTGACCCAGGCGTCGCCGTTTGGCCCCTCGACGATATCGAAAGGAGAGGAGCGCCTCGCCTGAGCGACGTCCGGGGCGTCAAAACGCCGGCCGATCAACCGCTTGACGGCATAGATCGTATTCTCCGAGTTCGTCTGAGCCTGTCGCTTGGCGACCTGTCCGACCAATTGCTGCCCATCCTCGGTAAATCCCACCACTGACGGCGTGGTGCGACTTCCCTCGGCGTTGGGGATGACGACGTGCTCGTCGTCGATAACGCAGCATACACAGCTATTAGTTGTTCCCAGGTCAATCCCGATCGTGCGTCCCATTTAGTCCCTTGTCCCTTGCTGGTGCCCCGATTGATAATTTGCAGTCACTCAACTGGCCGGCGGCGCCTCATCATCACCGCCGGTGGCCTCTTTATTTTCGCCGTCGAGCTCGTGGCTCTCTGCGTGGTCGGCCTCTGGATCGACGGACTGACCTTGCGGCTCCTGCTCGTCGGCTTCCTCTTCCGTCCCTTCATCTTGCGGCGCTTCAATTCGTTTTGCAACCGAGACCATGGCCGGACGAAGTAATCTATCGTGAAGGAAATACCCCTTCTGGTATTGCTCGACGACGACCCCCGTATCGTATTCGGTGGTCTCCACCTGCTGAATCGCCTCGTGTCGCTCCGGATCGAAGCGCTCGCCAACCGATTCGAAGCCGGTGACGCCGTGCTTTTCCAGAGCGGTCAAGATCTGGCGATAGACCATTCGCACGCCGTCGATAAAGGAATTGGAACCTTCCGTTTCCTTGACCTGCGCGTGCTCCAGGGCCCGCTCCATATTGTCGACGGCCGGGATGAGTTCGAGTACGACCTTGTCGATGCCGTAGCGTTTGAGCTCTTCTTTCTCCCGCTCGGCACGGCGTCGGAAATTCTCCAGGTCGGCAGCGGTGCGGAGCAGGCGGTTTTGAATCTCGTCGCGCTCCTCTGCAACCGCCTCGATTTCGGCCTGTCCCTGTTGGAGTTGCTCGGCTGCTTCCGCGAGCCTGGCGTCGCGCTCGGCCACGGTCTCGGTTAACTCCTCCACGCGCTTTTTGACGGCGTCGACCACGGCACGGGGCACGTTGTCTTCGTTTTTCTTTCGGTTTTTGCGCTGCAGCCGCTTTAGCTTCTCCTCACGGGAAACCGGACCGCTATCCTGGGAGGGCTTCTCGGTCTCCTCTTCCGAATCCTCGTCGAGTTCGGGGGCCTCCATATCCTCGTCGAGCTCCCAGACCGGCACCCCCGATTCAACGGTGGGAGCGGCCTCCTCGGCCTCCTCGGCCTCCTCAAAGGCCTCCTCATCGGCCTCCACTCCTTCTTCAGATCGCTCCGATTGCTCTGGTGCGCTCTCAGATTCGGAGGGCCCGTCGTCCTCCTGGGAGCTGTCCCCGCCCTCTTGCTCGCGCTCTTCTTCTTCCGATGCAGGTTGATCAGGTTTTTCGGCTGACGATTCCGAGGGGTCGTCTACCTGGGGGTCATGATTTCTTTCGGTGCCCGGTACTTCCCGCTTCTCTTTGTCACTCAAGGCCATCTCCTAAAAGGCGATCGCCACCGGCGAATCCATTGCACCGGCGGCCAGGCTCATCACGTGCGAAATACTATCCTGTCTTGTTTCCCCAAAACCCTTCCGGCGCTTGCCGTCAGGCCAATTCATCGAGCTCTTTCGATAGCACACCGGCCGCTTGCTCGACCAGTGGAATCATGCGGGCATAATTCATCCTCATCGGCCCTAAAATGCCCACCAGGCCGACCTGTCGGCCCTCGTGAAAGTAGCCGCAAGCGACCAGGCTCAGGTCTTCGCCCCAGGGTTCTCCCAATTCGGGGCCTATCAAGGTCTGAGCACGCGGGGTTTCGCAGACCCGGTCGAGCACCTCCAGGACCCGCTCGCGGTCCTCGAGACGTCGCATGACCTGACGAGCGCGCTCGATATCACGGACCAACTCCGAGACCTCCAGAATATGCACCGTCCCTTCAACGAACAACTCTGAGCGGGTGGCCATCTCGACCACCTCTCGCCCGATCTCCAACGCCCGCCGCAGGTGGTGGCGATAGCTCATCTCAGCGTCGTCCAATTGCTGGCGCACCCGGCGACGGACCTCGCGAAGGCTGAGCCCCACCACCAGATCGGAGAGAAAGTTTTGCATCCTCTGCAGCGCCCTCTTCTCGATGGGCTCGTCGAGACGCACCGTGCGATTGAAGACTCGCCCGTCCTGGGTGACCAAAATGACCAACACCCGCTCCGGCGACAGCCAGGATAGATGGAGATCCTTGAGCCTGAACTCCGTGACCTCCGGTGCCGAGACAATGCTCGTCAATTGAGCCAGCTCGCTTACCACTAGCCCCGCCGATCGAACGATGGAGTCCACGTCACCGGAACCGAAGAGGCCGAATTGAGATTTTATCTCCTCGGCGGCCACAAATTGCCCGGACACCACCATTTGATCCACATAAAGCCGCATCGCCGACCAGGTGGGCATTCGCCCCGCCGAGGTATGGGGTTGATATAACAGCCCCTCCTCTTCCAGCCCTGCCATGACGTTGCGCACCGTCGCCGAACTGACGTCGATACGCTCCTGAGAAGCCACGGCAGAACTGCCCACGGGCTCCCCGGTTCGGGTGAAGAGCTCGATGACACAGACCAAAATGTCGAACGCACGTTCAGAAATGGGAAGCATGCCGCCTCCTCGGTACCGGTCTCCACTACGACGGGACCGCTCCTGGCCGACCGCCTCGAGATTCCCGACGGAGGCCGGTCCCGCAAAAATCATCTTCCGGGCCGATAACAACGTCGGAAACGCAGTATTCCGAATGTAGCTGCCCCTTTAGGATTCTGTCAATTCATCCAACCCCCTACTCGGCCGGGGTGGTCTTCATTGGTCGTCATCGGGCCCAGACAGACCACCATCGACGTCTGAAACGGCCCGGTCAGCCATGGACTGGGATTCGGCCAGAGTCTTGCGGTTTACTCGTAGCTGCCGGTTTCGCACCATGATCCACACCCCGGGGGTGACGATGACCAGGACCTGCAACAGGTGAAGCAGCGCTGCGAAGACCCCGACCTGCCCGGCGATGCTACCCTGATCCAGAGGCACGAATAGCCCCATGCCGTGGGCCACGAAATACTCGAAGTTGCCGGCCATCGCCGGTCCCGTGGGGACCATGATGCCCACGACGAGGACGGCCATGACGGTCATCATCTCCCAGAGGCCGATATCAATGCCAAACCCCAGGCGCAACAACACCCACATGGAGATGACGTTCGTCGCCCAATATACGGCGGTGCCAACGAGAAAAGGCACCAGGTCGCCGCGACGGGCCATAGCCTCAAAACCAAGAGAGAATTGTTCGAGTAGAGAGGCCACCTTCTCGGCGATCGACGGAAGGAAGCGACCAATGGTGGCCATCGTAATTCGCCGCGAGAGCTCGCGGTTGCGATAGGCCACGATGGCCATCACCAGGGCGGGCACAAAGATCAGCGCCGCAATGGCCCCGGCGCCGCGGGCCATCTCGATGGACGCCCCGCCCTGATAGGTCCACAACCCCAAAAAGAGCAGCCCCGTAATGATCAGCCCGTCCACCACCCGTTCCACCACCACCGTGGCCAGCACTCCGGCGGCGGATATTTTCGAGGTGCGCGCCAACAAGAATGGCCGCACCAATTCCCCCAGGCGAAGGGGGACCAACAAGATGGCCATAGAGCCCACGGCGCAGACCTGGTGGACCAATTTCGGGCGCACCTCACCGAGGGGCCGCACCAGAAAATACCAGCGCAAAATCCTGGCCCCGTGGCATACGGCATAGACGGGCAGGAATACCAGCGCCGCCAGGGCAATCTGGCCCCAGTCGGCCTGGCCCAGATAATCTCTCACCGCTTCCAGGGGAATGGCACGGGTGGCCAGATACAAAAAGGCAGCGCCGATCAACAACGCCAGAAGAAGGGACAGCCCCAACTGCAGTCGGTCCCCTTTTTCTCGAGTGTTGGGCCTGGCCTGATTCATTCACCCAATTCGCGACGGATTCGGTCTTTGAGCCCTTCCAGATCGCTGTCGATCTCCATTTTTCGAAAGCGCTCCTCCATCCCGCTGCCTCGGTCTTCTTCACCGCCGCCGTCGGTCGTTCCCTTAACGCCTGCCGACCCCCGGCCGCGCCGGGCCGCCTGCTTGAGCTTTTCTTTTTGGCGCCGGATATCGCCGAGCTGGTCTTCCAGCGGGTCAGCGTCTGCTACGTAGCCGCGCAGGATAGTCTCCGCCTCTTCGGCCAGGTCTTCCTCGTTCCACTCCCGCGCAAGCTGCAGCCGGCCTCGCCAGCGCTCTTGCTGACGCTCCAATTCTTTGAGACGGCGCTCCAGGTCTCTTTCCTTGAGGATAAGCTCCGCCAATTGCTCTTTTGCCTCGGCACGAGACAGGGTCGAATAATCGCGGCGGGGCTCGCCGGGCGCTTGGCTCGGCCCTTTGCCGTCGCCCTTCTCCGTCGCTGCCGAGGGCCCCCTGCTCTTCGACGGCGGCGCCCCGATAGACTCGAATGGACCTGCCGGTGCCGAGGCCTCTCCTTTTTCTTCGGCCTGGCCATCTTCTTCAGGTGCCGTCTTTTGGCGCGACGGTCGCCTCCATTTTTCAGCGTTTTTCGCTGCTTTTGCCAGGGCTTCGGCGAGGTCCTCGTGTCGCTTTAGGCCGTCCCATTCCCCCAGTTTTTCCGCCAACTCCTCTCGGCGATCTGGGGAGGCAAAGCGATCGAGGCGTGTGCCCAACTGACCCAGGTCGTCCAGATAATCGACCAACTCCTGCCCCTCGAGGGCCGCCCCATTACCGTCGGCTTCGCCGCTGCCCAATAACAAGGTCGGCACCCCGCTGTGCAATAACTCGGGCAGGTAGGCGTCGCGCTGGTCGGCGAGAACTCCGTCGACGGCGGCGAAATAACGTTCCAGATCTTTGACACGGCCAAACATCGCCGCCGGCAGGCCATATTGGTCGGCCGCTCGACGAAGGGTGGAAGCCGTGGCCCCGTCACCGTCATAATGAAAAATAAAACGCACCTTCTCTTCGCAGAGGGTGCATTGAAAGACCAGTTTTTCCAGGGAAGCTGCATCGAAGCCGTCGCCGCGCACCAGGATGACCGTCTCGTCGCCGTCGAGGCCCAATTCCTTACGGGCTTTTTGCCCGTCTACCTCGTCGTGGAAGTTGGGCCGCAGGGCGGGACCGGCGATCTGAACTCTATCCTGGTCGAAGCCGCGGTCCACGATCTGGGCCCGGGCCAAATCGTCGGGGACGATAAATGCATGAAGCTGGCCGTTGAACCAGGCCGGATCGACCTGAAAATCGGAGACCAGCCCCACCTGGAGACTCTCCACGCCGGTCAGATTCTCCATCACGCCGATGGCCCGCACATAGCGCGCTTCGGTCACGACCAGCACATCCGGCTGGCGTCGTCGAATAGCGCCCACCAGATCTTCGTCTCCACCTTTTCCTCGCGCGGCCACCCGCAGGCCCCGCAGCAGACGTTCGGCGCCGCCGGCGATGGCCTCGCGGGCCACGCTTCCGATCACCTCCGTGATGGTCACCAATTCCACGGTCAGACCACGAGACTCCAACTGGTTGGCCACCGGGAGCAACGCCGCCTCCCGCGACGAATGGTCGACCAGAATCCACACCTTCCGCCCCTGTTCGCTTTGTTGGCTTCCCGAGTTTTTCGTTCCCTCTTCGTCCATCCTCAAGTCTCCCCAGTTTCGGTGTCAGTGCGGCGCACAGGCGACGCTCTAATAGTCGTAGAAATTATCCAAAAATTCGGCGATCTGACCGACGTCCATGGACTTGCAAAAATAGCCGTTGAGCTCGTTGTCTATACAGAATTGCTGGAGATCATCGGCCTCCATATCACTGAAGGCCACGATGACCATCTCCTCATACTCCGCAGCGGAGCGAAGAGTTCCGAGCAGATCGTCTGTATTGAGGCGTCCCATCTCGATGTCGAGCAGGAGCACCTCGGGACGTTCATATTCTATCTTGGACAACGCCCCGTTGGGCGATGCGAGATGAACCACATCGTAGCCGCCATTTTTGAGGTGTTCCTCCACCTCCATGACGTCGATGATATTGTCATCAAGTATGAGCACCTTTCGGGCAGGCTCCATGGCCTTATCCTCCTACAACCTTTCAAACCAGGTGTCTTGCGACGGTATACACCCTCGAAGACTCGGACGCCCACAAGATAAGCTCACCTTATGGTCCCGGTCAATTTATCTCCCATTATCCTTCATACAACATATGGAAGAGCGCAAAAAAATTCCCGCCGCTCCTCAGCAATTAACTGAGGAACCGACGGGGGGTAAGAGGCGGCGACCGGATTCGAACCGGTGAATCAAGGCTTTGCAGGCCCTTGCCTTACCACTTGGCTACGCCGCCAGAACGGAGAAGGGAACTAGCATGGGCTCTTTAGGGCTGTCAACTCGGTGTGGCCAGATTAGCCGAATCTTTTGCCATGACGATCCACGAAGATTGACCGTCAGTAGCCTCGGCGGGCAAGATGGCCGGGCAAGTCATTGGATCAGGCTCGAAGGTCGAAACTCATGTCGGAGCATCGCAGATGGGCTGGATAATCGCCGCGCTCATGGGGTTGGTCGCCGCCGCCGCGCTCGCAATGGTGTGGCGAAAACACCGACGCGACGTCCTGCGTTTGCGCCAGGCCAGTGACGAAAAGGTTCGCGAATTAGGATCGGAACATCGGCGCCGCCTCGATCGTCTACGCCGAGAGCACGATCGGGAGTTGGCCACCGCCCATCACCCACTGGTTCGCGATCTCCTGCCCGCCCTGGACAGTCTGGACGAAGCCCTCTCATTTCTCGATGAAAAGGAGGATGACCCCGGTATTGAAGAATTGGGGCAGGGACTCCAGTTGGCCCGAAGCGCCGTCGATGAGGTCCTAAAGCGCCATGGCGTGGAGTCCATCTCCGCGCAGCCCGGCCAGCCCTTCGATCCTGAGATTCACGAGGCCATCGCACGGGCTGAGCACACCGACTTCGAACCGGGCACGATCACTCGCCAATTCCGATCCGGATATCGCCAGGGCGATCGAGTTCTACGATCGGCGATGGTCGAGGTGGCTGTCGATCACGACGGCTTCGATTCCTCGTCGGACGGCGCCGTAGAAGATGACGAGCCAGATTCTGAGGCCTCAGAAATTTCCGAGGCCTCCGAATCGGAGAGCCCGAACGTATCCGACGATCCGAGGCGACGATAAATATCGAGCTCGTCAGTCGCCAAGGTCTCGGCGGTTTCCACCAGCTTCTCCGTGGTGTGCCCGCTTCTGTCGTCCTCTTCGAGAGGCCCCCGCGAGCCCGCCGGCAACGCAACGGTCGACAAGGGACCCCTGCTCTCTCGTCCCAGCACATCTTCGGCGGCCATCTCATATTGAGTATTTCGCCCGCCGCCGCTGGGGATCTGATCCAGAGAGCGTTCGTAATATATCCGGGCCAACTCCAGGGAGTCGCTGATAAGGGGAGCCACCATCGATGGCCTGACCCCGCCATCGATGAGCACGTAAAGGGAGCGGTCTCCCAATTTGAGATCGTCCACCCGCTCACCGAGCGAGACCAGGCGGCGGCGCAGCGCCGAAGCTAGTATCTCGGTGACGCTGTCGACGCGATTGGGCCGCGTATAGACCCGAAACATCTCGTCGAATCTCTCGTCGTCGACGGTCACCTCCTGAATCCGCCACAGATTGCTCAACCCCTTTTTATTTCGCAGTCTGATCCGCAGGTCCTGCTGAATTGATCGGGGAAAATAGACGGAGACACGGATAAAATCGTGCCCTGATTTATCCCATAACTCAGCGCGCAACTCGAATTCGTCGACTTTGCCCCGGATCCCGAAGATATCGGCTTGAAATAACGGGGCCTGCCAGACCATGCCCAGCCCAAGGCCCCGCACAGAATCGCGTAGCTCCTGGGCCACCTCGGTGCGCATTTCGTGGCGTTTGCGCCTGCGCAACAGCCACCACCCTGCGCCGACCAACCCCATAAATAGCAGCGCAAGCACCACGAGGAGCACCCAACTCCACCATACTGAGATTTCTCCTATCATCTGGCCTATCCTCGTTCTTTACTCGCCGCCTCACCAGTCGGCGCCGACCTGCTCGTTGTGATTGTTCCCAACGATCTACTTCGCTACAGTATGTGCCAACAACGTACTTTTCTACTGCGACAAGACATCATGTACCGCATTTGCCACCAAATTGCCTTAGTCCTTGCCCTGGTCTTGCTCGCCGGATTGGCCTGCAAAGAAGGGCCCGGCTCAGTGGAACTTCGCGACGGCGCAGACAGCGACCCCTTGCGGCTCCATTATAATGAGGTTCACGATCTTCCCGTTCCCGACGAACGGGAGGCGCTGCTCCTCTTTCTCGACGGCCATATCACAATGTCCGGTGAGCGAAGCGTCGAATTGAGTCATGTGTTGGACGCACCGGTTTATGCCGGGCCCGATGATCCCCAGGGCGATGCCCATTGGATCACCCGCAGCCGCGTCCTCGACGCCGACGGCCAGACCCTGTGGACCCAGCGGGTCAACAGCCTGTTCCAATTATTGGAATTTCTCAACGTCGTCATCGAGGAGACGAGTCCGATCAGCATCTCCGTGGCCCAGGTCTATGAATTGGCCGCCGATGAATATCCGGATCTCATCCAATTTGCGGTTAAGGTACCGCACCGATTGCGCGGAGCCCACCGCTATGTGCTCGACATACGAGAAGAAGACGGCTCGTGGACTGAGCTGGCCACCTACGATATCGACGAGCTTCGAGAATTGGCGGAGCCGCCGGCGCCGGATTTCGAATACGAGATCGACACCCTGGTCGACTCCGGAGCTCCTGGCGACAGGCTCAACATCGCCATCCTCGGCGACGGTTATACCGAGGCGGAGCGACATATCTTCGAAGGCGACGCCCAGGCCGTAGCGGAGCGCTTCCTGGCGACCTCGCCGATGGCCGAACACGCCGACCTGTTCAATATTCACACCGTCTGGACGCCGAGCGCCGAGTCCGGCGCCGGCTATGATTGCAACCGCCCCGGTGCTCCTTCGGATTGCGTCCACGGGTTTCGGGACACCATTTTCGAGACGGTCTTCGTCATCCCCGCCCTGGCCGATCGCTATGGACTTCCCCTGGGAGAGGTCAGCGATCGGGTGGCGATGCCAGTTCAATTGGGGCGCATCTTCGAGGTGGCCGCATTGGCCCACTACGACGAGATTATCTTTCTATCAAACTCACCCAAGCGATCCGGATTTGCCGGCCTCTACGTGGCGCTGGTCACCAATTTCGACGACCGAAACACCTTTCCCGACGTCGCCGTCCACGAAGCGGGTCATACCCTGGGATTGTTAGGCGACGAATATATGGTGGCTGGCGACGCCTGCTATTTCAACGAGCCCACCATCCCCCTTCCGGTCAATATCGGACTTCTGGGGGCGAATACGATGAAATGGGAGCCCTGGCTCGAAGACAATACGCCGCTGCCCACCGAGCCTCACCATGCCGGTCAATACCCGGTGGGCGCCTATGAGGGGGCCTATAATTGCGATTTCCTCTATCGCCCCTCGCTGCGCTGCAAGATGAACCGCTCCACCGATGAATTTTGCTCGGTCTGCAGCGAGCAAATGGTCCGGCGCTTTTATACATTCGTCGATCCGGCGCTGAACGGCCCGGTGCGGGTCAGGCTCAATAATGACGACTCCCTTTTGATCTCCCTTCCCCTGCGCGATGATGAACGCTACGCCGTCGATTGGCTCATCGATCACCAATTGCTCGACGAGCGCGGCCCCAGTGTGACCATCGCGCCGGGACGCCTCACCTCCCAGCGATGGACCACCATCCGGGCCACGGTCCGCAACGCCTCCGACTTCGTGCGCAGCGGCGAACGCCTCGCCACCAGCGAGTTCGAACTCGAATTTCGGCTCATCGACTGATCGAGGCTCGGTTATTCGCTCAGCGGAAAGCGAAGGGTGAAACAGGTCCCCTCCCCGGGGGTACTCTCCACTTCGATCTGGCCGTGGTGTTCGTCGACCAGCCGCTGGACCAGAGCCAGTCCCAGCCCCGATCCATTTCCGTCGCTGGATCTGGAAAAGAAGGGCTCGAAGATCCGTTTACAGGTCTCCTCGCTCATCCCACGTGCCGTGTCATCGACCTGGACTTGAAGCCAGTCACCGTCGATCTCGGTGCGCAGGGTGATGGTCCCTCCCGACTCGGGCATCGCCCGCGCGGCGTTTCGGATCAGATTTCCAAAGACCTGCTTCAACCCTCCCGAATGCCCGTGGACCCGGGGCGATTGATCAGCCAACTCCCATTGGAGCTGAGCCTGATTTTCCTCCAGAATTCGTCGGCTCAATGCGGCGGATGCCTTGAGGACCCCGTGTACATCGACAGCCACCCGTTGCGGCTCGTCCGTACCCGCCAGGTGCAGCAGGTCGTGGACGAATCGATCGATGCGCTGCACCCCCTCGACAATGCGCCGCAACCTCATGCCATCGCTCTCCTCGATGAACTGGCCCCGGTATTTATCGAGGAGATACTCCGCATAATTGAGAATGCTCGTCAGTGGGTTTTTCAATTCATGGGCCACTCCGGTGGCCAACTCACCGAGGCTCATTAACTCCTCGGCACGTTCAAAGCGGCGCTGCAATTCTGAGAAAGAGGCCTCTCCGGGCTGAGCGACCATCAACAACCCCCGATGCCCCTTCTCACTACCGGGGGAAAACTCCTTTTCAAGAGGGCGAATCCGAATCCTCACCTGACGACTCCCCTTGGCAAGGCCGGGCACGGACAGGTTGACGTCGAATTCGTCGGGGCTGCCCCCGGCCAGGGCCTCGGAGGCGGCCACCCGCAGATCGGGGCGATCTTCTTCGCGAAATAATTCGAGCAGATCCTGGCCCTGTCGGTCTCCGTCTAGCTCGACCAGGAGCTTGCTCAGCGCTGAGTTTGCCAGACGAATCCTCCGGCGGCCGTCGCAGATGGCCACCAGGGCATCCAGCTCGTCGAGAATCGATCCCACTACCGAGGAGGGCCTGGCCTCCAGGACCGCTCGATACCCCCAATCGCCGAGCGGTGAGAGGCTGAGTGAGACTTTTTTTCGCTTCGCTCCTTCCACATTCACGTCGGCCAAAAAATATTCTTTGATCGGCCCCTCGCTGCTGATGCGCACCTGGGAGAACGTCTCCCTCCGTGCCAGCGCAAAGCTCGGAAGATCCGGACCGTCGCCAACCCCCAGAAATCGACGGGCCGTGCCGTTTAGAAACATAACCTCCCCCTCGACGTTACATACGGCGATGGGTTGTGGCATGGCCTCCAATACAGAGACAAAATCAATGGTCTGGCCGTCAAAGCTGCTCATTCGGCCCTCCTTTGGTGACCTGCTCAACACAGAACTGATCACTGGTGGTTATCATCCAAACTAACTCTTTCCATCTCAGCCGTAGACTCAATCTTTTGGTGGTCTACGTCTTCTTCGACCCGGCTGGCTTCCTCGAGGTCGACGATCTGCTCACCACCGGCATAATCGCGGGTGCGATATCGGGTAATGCGGCCGATTTTTCGCACCACTTCGGCGACCCGCGAAGCATCGTCGCAGACGGTGGCGATGATCCGCTGGAGCTCCTCGTCATCAATCTTTCGCCGAAGATACTCCACATAACCGAGCAGACTGGTCAGGGGCTGGTTGAGTTCGTGAGCCGCCGCTCCGGCGACCTCGGCGACCACTGCCTGACGCTGAGTCTTTTCCAGGGCCTCCATCGCCTCCTGGAGACGCTCCTCGAGAGTCATCTGCTGGCGAAGGTCGGTAAAGACCCCTACGGTGGCGATCTGGCGTCCCTCTTCGCAGATGAGAGCCGCCGAGATCTCGACCGGGATAAGCTCGCCATCGACGTTGATTACCACCTCGCGCATCGAATCAATTCGCCCCGCTCCTCCATATTGATCGGCGAGCATCAGCCCCATGATCCGCCTGGCACCGCCTTCGGGATATAGATTTTTGACGTGCATTCCCAGGGCTTCCTCTTCGGACCATCCCAGAATATGCACCGCCGCCGGGTTGAATAAGACAATCTCCCCAGATCGACGGGCGGCAACGATGGCGTTTGGGCTGGCCTCGATGACACGTTTCATAAAATCGAAGGTCCGAAGCGCCGAACGTCCGTCGATCCCGGCCAGCGGCGAAGGGACCTCGCTATCGTGCTGATCCTTTAGACGCCACCGGATCCGGCGGGGCAATTCCTCTTCCAGGCAGGAGATGGCCACCGCGTCTTCAACCCCCTCGGCCATGACCAGATCCACATCGACCTCATCGTCCCGCCCATAGATCGCGATGGCCGGCAACGCGGCGATCTGATCAAATTCCCCGCGCAATGCCAATAACTCCAGAGGCTCGATCGTATTTTTCGCCAACCCGAGAATGACCAGATCCGGCAATTCGCGGCGGGCATATAAAATTGCCCGCCGGGCATCGGAGAAACAGGTCAGGTTGAAGTCGTCACTACAGCAGCGGCGGATCGCCTCGAGGACGTCCGCGCGAGCGTCGATGGCCCAGACGTTTCGTTTTCGCCCCTTGCTGTGGCCCCCCTGATTCATGGCTCCTCCGAAAAGTCGGTCTTCTGGCGGTCACTGACTCAACTCTACCAGAATCTGCTCGGCAATGCGCAGTCCATCGATGGCAGCACTGACGATTCCCCCTCCATAGCCTGCGCCCTCTCCGCAGGGATAGAGTGAGGCCACCGACAACGACATCAAGGTCTGGTCATCTCGAACCACCTGCACGGGGGCGCTGGTGCGGGTCTCCACGCCGATGAGAAGTGCATCATCGGTGACAAATCCCGGCATCCGGCGCTCGAAATCATCGAGGGCACGCCGCAATGAGGCGATGACGAAATCGGGATAACAGGAGCTGAGGTCGGCCGGAGCAATGCCGGGCTTATAGGTGGTCTCCCGCACGGTCGTACTGGCCCGCCCGGCTTTAAAATCAGTCAACCGCTGCGCTGGCGCGATGAACCCACCACCGCCGAGCTGGAACGCCCGGCGCTCCGCCTGGTGTTGAAAGACCATTCCCGACAAGATGCCCCCTTCTGCTTCCGCAGCCTCCGGGTCAGTAACGGAATCGAAATCGTCGGGATCCACGGTGACTACCAGCGCCGAATTGGCGAAATGCCCCCGCCGACTGGCGTGACTCATTCCGTTGACGCAGATCCCCTCGGGCAGCGTATGGGACGGCACGATCTGGCCGCCGGGACACATACAGAAGCTGTAGACCCCCCGTTTACGGCCTCCCTCTTTGAAGTTGGTCGCCAATCGGTAGTCCGCGGTGGGAAGTCCCTCGAGATCGGCGTAACGTCCGTACTGGATCTCGTCGACCAGGGCCTGGCGGTGTTCGACACGAAAGCCCACGGCGAAGGGCTTTTTCTCCATGGCCACCCCTTCGGCCGCCAGGTGCCGGTACATCTCGCGCGCCGAATGGCCCACGGCCAACACCACCCGATCAGCGTCGATCTTCTCCCCGTCACGGAGCTCCACCCCGACCACCCGCCGCACTCCGTCGACTTCGTCGAAGAGCAGTCCTTTGACGAAAGCCCCGAAGCGCACCGTACATCCGGCGTCGGTCAGGCGGGCACGAAAGGCCTTGCACAACGCCACCAGCCGGTCCGTTCCCAGGTGGGGCTTGCCTTTGACCAAGATTTCTTCCGGCCCGCCCAGATCGACGATGGTCTCCAGCACGTGCCGTCCTCGCACGTCTTTGACCCGGGTATATAATTTTCCATCCGACCAGGTCCCCGCCCCGCCCTCGCCAAAACAGATATTGCTATCCCGATCCAATTCGCCGCGATGCATCAGCCCTGAGACGTCTCGGCCGCGAATTTCCACGGGCTGGCCGCGGTCGAGGAGGATGGTCTTCACCCCACTGCTGGCCAGTCGCTCTGCACAGAACAGCCCGCTGGGACCTGCTCCGATGACGACGACACGCTCGTCTTTTTTGGGAGAAAATTGGCGTGGAGGCTCATCAAAACCCGGGAATTGCCTGACCCCGCCGGGCAACTCCTCGGGAAGGGCCGTCGACTCGACGACAGCGTCCACGTTGAAGACCTCCGTGGGCCGTCCTCGGGCATCGAGGCTGGTACGGATTATCTCCACGTCGAACAGAGCCGCTTCGTCGACGCCGATTCGATCGGCGACGGCGGTCGATAACTTTGCGGGATCACTGCCGAAGGCTAGCCTCACGCCGTCGACGCGAAGCTTGGTTTTATTCGTCTCGTCAGTCACGTGCCCTCAGCCCTCCACCGGCGGAAGCAGCCCCCGAGCACCGCACTTAAAGGCCAACTGACGGCCTCGCTGTAGGATCTTTGGTCCCGCTTCTTTTTGCTGCAAAGTGATCATCAAATCGCCGAGAGCCATCAAGACCTCTGCTCGATCAATGGCGAAATCATCGCCTCGATCGAAATGCTCGATGACCTTTACGATCTGGCAAACTCTTGATCTCGCTTCGTCGCTCGACCGGCTGTTCAGCCCCAGACTTCCCAGCATGACGGCGATCTTCTGCTCATAGGTTCGGTGCCCCAAAAGCCTGGCAAAACAATAGGCTTCGTTGGCTCGCTTGCGGGCAACTCCGGAGCTTCCCAATGCGGTCAGGACCCAGGCATATTGAAAGAGTGCCTCCACAAAGAGAGTGACCTCTTCGGTGTCCACCAATAAGTCCAGGGCATTGAGCAGAGCTTCCCTGGCGTCCACGGCGCTGGGTTGACGGCGAAGATAGGTGCCATAAGCCAACCAGATCATCCCTTCAATGTCCGGAGCCTCGATCTGTTCTGCCAGTTGGCGAGCCCGCAAAAAGGCCCGTGCTCCCCTGATATCATCACCTGTGAGCGCGATCAGCTGTGCCCGGTGGCAGGCCCACTGCGCTCTGGCCTCGGCGAGAGCAAAGTCGGGTAGTGTCGCCGCAGCCGATTCGACGCGCTCCAACGCCATGTCGAGCTCTCCGCCGGCGGTTAAAACGCCCACCTCCAACAGGGCCACGCTGGTGGCACTCATAAATTGCGGCAATTCCCTGGCGATCCGCTCCATCCATCGACGAGCACCGTCGATATTGCCCAGCTTCATCTCAGCCCTGCCGGCCTCCACGTAGACCTGGCAGGTCAACCAGGGGGACTCGAAGTTTTTGGTCAGGGCCAGGGCCTCGCTGATATGATCACGGCATTTTTTCGGCTGGCATCGGCCCAACGACACGTTGGCCAGCTTCAGGTGCAGCCATGCTGCGGCGCGGTCATCAGCGGCCCCCTCGAGGGCTGACTCAAAATGCTCGCTCCCTTCGGCCAGGTTCCCCTGACTCCGCGCCAGATCACCGGCGATTTCGAAATAAGGTGCCGCTTCTTCCAGCCGCCCTCCCCGCTTTAGATGAGTCGCCGCTTCCAGCGCCGTGCCCAGGCCACGGGTCCAATCTCGGGCCATCTGCTCGCCAATGCGCCGATGCAGGGCCCGCCGCCATTCGGGGCTGATCATATCGGCCACGGCGTCGGCCAACTCCTCGTGGATAACCCGCACATAACGCCCACCGGCGCGCAGCTCGGTGATTACCAGGTGACGCCACTCCACGGTCTGCAGCGTTCGCTCCGCCTCCTCCCGAGTAGCTCCGCCACCGGTCAACAGACGGCGCGCTCCCTCCCAGGCAAGCGGCCTCTCCACCAGAGCGAGCAATTCCAGCGCTTCTCGCCCCGCTGCTCCCACGGAGGTGACACGACGTCGCAGTGATTCTCGCAGGGTGCCGGGCACTCCCGACGCCTCGATATCTGAGACCCGGGCCTCCCAGACGCTGGCCGACTTGCGGCTGAGCATCCCGCCGTCGATGAGAAAGCGACATAACTCTTCGATATACGCCGGCCGCCCCTCGGAGGCCATGCTCACCGAGGCCAACCACTCATCACTGAGATCGTTGATGCCCAGCTGGTCGCGGAAAAATATCTTCACGTCGCCCCGGCCCACTCCGTCAATGGGCAGGACTTGCACTCCCTTCTGGCGCGAAAACCGTGAATAAAACCGCCCCGTCGAAGAAGTTACCACCAGGGAGGGCCGATCTGCTGAACGAGGTGGACTAAACCACTCGTAGAGCACTTCCAGAGATTCCTCGTCGGCCCGGTCGATATCATCGATAAAATAGACCACCGACTGTGGTGCGAGCATCGATAACGCCCCCTCGATGGCTTCGCGCATCCACGATTGCTCCACGAAGGGGCGCACGCTCTCACCGGGGGTGACCACCCCGAGGTCGGTCAGACGCCGCCGCACCCAGATGGCGGGAAGATGCTTTTCCACGGAGACCACATCCAGGCTTCGCGCCAACTCGGTCAACCGCTCCACCATTGTCACCAACAACTCGTAGGGGCCCTGATCGCCCTTGCAATCGACGCTCAGCACAAGATGTCCGCTCAGTTTGGCCGAGGCCTGAACATCGTGGAGCAATCGACTCTTTCCGCTTCCATCGTCACCGCGCACGACGTACATCTGGCCGCCGTTGGCCTCGTCCATGGACAACCATTCCAAGAGGAGGTCATCCTCTTCAATTCGGCGCGACAAGATCCCTCGTTCAAAATAGCCTCGAATCACCGGGGCCGCAGCCACATCCAGGGAATTGGCCATCTGTCCCACCGACCGATCTTCGAGGGCTCCGGCGTCGGAAGCCAGCGCCTGCAGTGCCTCGCCGGCGTCGGCGTAATCGACGTCCGGAAGTTGGCGCAGCAGTGCCATCGTAAACCGGCTCAATTCCAGGGGCACCTCATCGTTGAGGCGATGGGGCTCGGGTGGGCGGAAATCCTCTTCCGTGGGCGGTGGATCTTCTTTGCTCCGCGGACCAAAGGGCAACACTCCGCAGAGTGCGTAATAAAGGGTGACCCCCAGACTGTAGAGGTCGGAGCGGGTCTCCCCTTTATTGCCGCGGATGATCTCTGGGGCCATATACGAACGGGTTCCTCCCCGCAGTGTGTCGCGCTTGGGATCCATGCTCGACAGCCCGAAGTCCACCAATTTGACCATCGGTCGCGCCGATGCGTCGTCGAGCCACAGCAACATCACATTGGCCGGCTTGATATCGCGGTGAATCATCCCCATGGCGTGAAGATAAGCCAGGCCCTGTAAGATCTGGCAGGTCGGGTCGATGAGGGCCACCGGATCCAACAGCGCACGGGCATCCTGGAGGCTGAAACCGTCGATATATTCTTCGGCCAAAAAGACCCCGCCGTCGGGGAGTTTTCCGTAATCGTAGACCCGAACCAGGTTGGGGTGGTCGAGCTTCGAGAGGATTTCGAACTCCCGGCGCAACATCTTTCCCTGTACTGTCTCACAGGCCTCGGCAGACAATACCTTGAGCGCCACTTCCCGATGATCTTCGTGGAGGTCTTCCGCCAGATAAACCGAGCCACCGGCACCGCGGCCGAGCGGTTTTTTATAGGCGTAGCGACCGGCAAAAACTTTGGACCGCTTCCCCTCCTTCGTCCGGTTTCTGGAACTCCTGCTCATCACTACCTAATCACGACCGACGGCCGCGCTCCCTAAAAGCGAAAGCCGTCGAGAATTCACTCCGTCCACCAGAGTAGAGGTGACGGCGTCTCACCGACTTCGACCTACCATGCCACGGGACCGATTCTACCTCAATGCGACAGAGGCGTTTTCTCCGGGCCCCTGGACCAGAACTAAAGGACCATCTCTTTTCTCAGTATAACCGGACGCCTCGACAGGCCAAACGCCGCAACTCTTTACATCACCACCACTTCCCAAAACACACAAAAAACGGCAATATTCTCAACAGGTTATAACCCAACCGACAAAATCCGGCGTCCACTCGGAAATGCGCCCCTCTATCGACGAGGTTGATCAGATCTGATGGCCTTCGCCTTCACCAATGGTGATTGAAATGCTCGTCTTAGCGGCTCCTAATTTTCGATCCCGTGTATTTATCTGCATCCTCGGTCTCTCCGTTCTGGTCGGAGCTGACATCGTCTACGATGAAATGCAGACTTCCCAGCGCCAGGCCTATTTGGTCGCCGGAGAAGCGCAACAACATTATTTCTGGCTGCGTCGCGGAGCTTATTCGCGCTCCGTCGAGCCGCCAGGAGGGCCCTTCGACCAACGCCGTGGCTATTCTCACCTGGAGCAGTGGACCCAGGACCTGGGGGAGGAAGATTTCGAGATCACCTGGCGAGCCGAGAGTTCGCGCCGTGCCAGGTTGGCCAACCATTTTGGCCTCTACCCGATCTATCGCCCAACTCCTCAGGCAGGGCTGACGATCCTGAGCGACGACGGGGTAAAACTCTATGATTATGGGACACCCCAATTCTATTTCCACGATTTCGAGGAGTTGCCGGAACTCCTGGTCACCACCCTGTTATTTATCGAGAATCGTGAGCTTCTCGAAGAGGGCTATGACTACCGTAACCCCGCCGTGGAATGGCGCCGCTTCGCTCAGGCGGCGCTCCTCTTAGTGGGCGGTCGGCTCGGCCTGAACACCGAGCATTTCGGGGGAAGCACGCTGGCCACTCAGCTCGAGAAATTTCGCCACTCCCCCGGCGGGGTCACCGGCGACGAGCGAGAAAAGGCACGGCAGATGGCCACGGCGACCCTTCGCGCCTATCAAGCCGGACCGGAGACAACCGCTCACCGTCAGGGGATCGTCCTGGACTATGTCAACGAAGTCCCCCTGGCGGCGTCGCCGGGGTACGGCGAAGTGCTCGGCCTGGCCGACGGGCTCAGAGTCTGGTTTGGCGCCGAACCGCAAGAGGTGATGGAACGGCTGGAGCGGATTCACCACGCCCACAACCAGAACGCAAAGACCCCGGGATTTCTCACCGAGCAATCTCTGGCCGACGCCCGAGCCTACCGCATGGTATTGAGTTTATTTCTGGCCCACCGACGCCCCTCCTATTATCTGCGCCAGCGGCCCGACAGGCTTCATCAATTAACCGACTCTTACGCTCGCGTCATGGCCGAACAGGGCATCATCAGCGCCGATCTGCGCGACGCCATCCTCGCCGTGGACACCCCGGTTCTACAGACCGCCCCGCCCCGGGCGCGCCGTGAGTTTGCTCAGGAGAAATCGATCGATGCATTGAGGGCGAGGTTACTTCGGCTCCTCAATCTGGACGATCTCTACGCCCTGGACAGAGTGGACCTCTACGCCCAGAGCACGATCGACGAAGCGGCCCAACGGGCCGTCGATGCCCGCCTCCAGCGAATGCACGACCCCGAGTTTTTGGAGGAGATGAACCTCTTCGGCCATCGACTTCTTTCGCCGAACGACCCGATCGACGAACTGACCGTGAGCTTCACCCTCTATGAGCGCACCTCCCGGGGCAACGCCCTGCGCGTATTGGCCGACAACCATGATCAGCCGCTCAATATCAACGATCACGTCAAGCTCGACCTGGGCTCGACGGCCAAATTGCGCACCCTGGTGACTTATCTGGAGGTGGTGGCCGACCTCTATGAAGAATTGCACGCGCTTCGGGCCGATCAGTTAACCGACCTCAGGACTCATGCCCCGGATAGACTTCGACGCTGGACGGCGGCGCAGCTTATCGAGCACCCCCAGATGAGCCTCGAAGAGGCTCTCGAAGCAGCGCTGGACAAACCCTATTCGGCAGATCCTGGCGAATCTTTTTTTACCGGCGGCGGCCTGCACCGCTTCTCGAACTTCGAAAATCGCAGAAACCATACCCAATCTGTACGGGAGGCATTTCGCCACTCCGTCAACCTGGTCTTCATCAGGATGATGCGTGATATCGTCGACTATTATCAGTGGCTCCACCCGGACCGAATGAAGAATATTTTGGGCCCCGACGATACGGAGGAACGGCGCTATATGCTGACTCGGTTTGCCGACCGGGAGGGCACCGATTTTCAGCGTCGTTTTTACGGCAAATTCGAGGGATTGCCCCGTGACCAGATCTTGAGCGCTCTCGTCGAAGATCGACGCCTCAGCGCCGACGCACTGGCCATGGTGGCCACTGCTTTTCCCTCTTTGACGGACGACCAATTGCGGGATTTTCTGGCCGAACACGGTCAGTTTGAGCCCGACCAGGCGGCGCTGACCGATTGGCGAGAGGCCTATGATCTCGACGAACTCTCCTGGCAGGATCGAGGTTATCTGACGAGGATTCACCCTCTGGAACTCTGGACCGCGGCCTGGCTCTACGAAAACGAGGGGGCCTCCCTCTCCGAAACTCTGGTGGCATCCCGCCAGGTTCGCCAGGAGGTTTACCAGTGGCTCTTTCGAACCAGTCGGCGGGGACGGCAGGACTCGAGACTCCGGATGGAGTTGGAGGCCGAGGCGTTCCACCAGATCGGCCATGCCTGGCGTCGCCTGGGTTATCCCTTCGACGAATTGGTCCCATCTCTGGCCACCAGCATCGGCTCCAGCGCCGACCGCCCCACGGCTCTGGCAGAGTTGGTGGGGATCATCGCCAACGACGGCCTGCGAGAGCCACAATACCGCATCGACGCCCTGGTCTTTGCCCCTCATACGCCCTACGAAGCGCGCCTGGAACGGCGCCGGGCCCAGGGAGAGCAGGTGTTGCGCCCCGAGGTCGCCCGAGCGGCTCGTTCGGCGCTCATCGACGTCGTCGACGGCGGCACGGCCCGTCGTATCGACGGCGCATTATTGCGTGCCAATGGCGAGCCCGTACTCGTCGGCGGCAAAACGGGCACCGGCGATCACGACCACAAGATCTTCGACGGCAGACGGCTCGTCGAATCCAGACCGGTCCACCGCACGGCGACGTTCGTCTTCTTTTTGGAAGAACGGTTTTTCGGCACCATCACGGTCTTCGCCTCCGGTGAGCCCGCCGGAGAGTTTCGCTATACGAGCGCCCTGCCCACAATGTTAATGCGTGGACTCTACCCCCATTTTTCGCATCTTCTCGAGCGCCCCGGCGCCGACCCGGCTCCCGCCGCCGCCCCGGGGGGCCCACTTGCTGCAGCTGTGGCCGGATCGTCACAAACGTCGGTCATGCGCGCTGCCCGCGCCCGCTATGGGTCGGCTGACTCCATCGCCGATCCCCTGCCCCTGGACTGGCGCGCGGTCCTCGATGTGGACAGGCCACGTGATCTTAGACGGAGACGCGATGATGATGACGAAGAACTACAACCCGGGACTGAACCGCGTATGGATTGGCACCGATTGCTCGCTCCCTACCCCGGAGACGACAGCGGCGATGCCTGATCGATGCTCATTTAGCTTTCCCGGAGGCTCTGGGCTCGCTAAGGTGAAGGGAACACTTCTCCTTTACTGAGAGCTCAATCAATGTGGAAACCCCATTCTTTATCGGCTGCTCTGGCGCTGATCTTTGCGCTGGCCTTCGCCGCAGGCTGTACCACCACCCCGTACCATCCTCCCCTCGACGACGACGACGTCGGCGTTGGTGAAGACGCCGAACACGACGCCGAGCACGACGCCGAGCACGACGCCGAAGAAGATAACGAAAACGGTGATCAGCCCGTCTCTTCGGACCCGGCGCCGGCGCCAGTACTGCTGGAAGTAGGCGATGATGGATTCTTGCTCCGCGGCACGGTCCTGGCCGCCCAGGGGGTGCTCGACGAGGGGGAAGTGCTCGTCGAGGGCGCGCTCATCACCTGTGTCGACGTTGATTGCTCTGCTGATGCGGCCGGCCTCGATCTGACGCTGATCGAAACCAACGGCGTGATCTCGCCGGGGCTCATCGACGCCCACAATCATCTTCCCTACAACTTTCTGCCTCCCTGGAATCCACCCACCGGTGAGATCTTCAGCAACCGCTACGAATGGGCCGATGAGGATGATTACCGCGATCATATCCGGCCCTACGCAAAATACCGAAATCACGGCACCCATTATTGCCCTGCCGCTAAATGGGGTGAGCTTCGCTCCCTGGTCCACGCCACCACGACCATCCAGGGCCAGTCTTTCCAACAGCGCTGCGTAGACTGGGCGGTGCGAAACGCCGACCACTACCACGGCCTTCAACACAACCATATGCGCACCACCATCGCCTCCGCTCGCGATATCTCCGAGGCGCAGGCCCAGAATTATATCGATAGCTTCGTGGCCGATAATAATCCGACGACACGTCTGGCCATTCATATGACCGAGGGCGTCGAAGGCCGGGGGATCGAAGAGGAATTTCAGGCCTTCGCCGACCTGGCCCTGCTGGAATACGGCACGGCATTGTTAATCCACTCGGTCACCCTCAATGGCGCTCAACGCGAGATGGTCGCCCTGACGAACTCGCGAATCGTCTGGTCGCCGTCGAGCAATTTCCACCTCTATGGCTATGGCAATACTGCTCCGATCGAGGAGATTTTGGAGCTAGGCATCACCACCGCCATCGGCCCCGACTGGACCTTGTCCGGGGCCTTCGACATGCTCGAAGAGATGCGGGTGGCCTACGATTATGGACAACATCTGGAGATCGACGCCCTGACGGCCCATCAGATCTGGAAGATGGCCACCGTCGACGGCGCCGAAGCGGTGGGCCTGGAAGATTTTATTGGTCAACTGGCGCCCGGCTACCACGCCGATATCGCCGTCTTCGGTCGCACCTCGGCCGACCCCTATCAAGCGGTCCTGGACAGCCGCTCCGAAGATATGGAATTGGTGCTCATTGACGGCCACGCTTATTTCGGAAGCGCCGAACTCGACGGCGTCGGACGCAATGATTATTGCGAGGAATTCGACGCCTGCGGCCAGGCCAAATTCATCTGCGTCAAAGACAGCCCCACCGCCGATGCCCGTGGGGACGAGCGCCTCGTTGATATTCGCCAGCAACTCTTTGATATCCTGGAAGGCACCGAGGACTCACCGCCGGACGAACAATATGGACGGGGCCACGAATTACTCGAATTGGTCATCTGTGGCTTCTAGTAACTCCCTGATCGCTTCGTCGAGAATCGTATCCTGGTCGGCCTCCGAATTCTCCACATAGCGATGGGGGGCCACGCCGACTCGCTCATAGGATCGCCCCTGGGGACAGCGGCTGTCCTGAACCGAGATGGTATGCATCCAACCGTTGGGAAGCTCTCGCGGCAAAAACATTGCCAGCCCACCGCCGCTGTGGGTGCCCAGATGACGGACATGGTCGAATTGACGCAGCGCCAGCGTGAGCCACTCGGCAGCGCTGAAGGTGCGCCGATTGGTCAGCACCACCACGGGGCGGTCATATACCGCTTTCTGGCGAGGCTCCACATACCACCAGTTGGGGGCTGAAAAATCGTCGTGGGCCGGTCCATTTCGAGTCCGTGTGACCAAAAAGGGACGCCGTTCGGTGGCAAATCGAGAGGCCACGTATTTCGTATTATAGGCTCGTCCGCCTCCGTTATTTCGCAGGTCGAGCACCAACCCTCTGGTATCGCGCAGGGCGTCGAGGGCGATATCAAAATCCTCGATCCATCCCCGCAGATCGTCGCCCATTCCGTCGCCGCCGCTCAAAGTGCTCAGTCGGATATAGCCCAGATCGCCGTCGATTCGACCGTAGGTGATCTTTCCCTCTCCCGTTTTGCTCAGAGAATCCCCAAGATACTCGTCTTCGACCACGCTGAGGCTGAAATTGGCCCGCGTCGATCGAATCTTGGCGTGACTAAAGGCCCGCCGCTCACCGCCGACAAGGTAGACATGCCCGTCCTCAAGGAGGCCCAGCATTTCCGCCAGAATATCGAAGAGTTCGTCGTCGCTGGTCTCGGAAGTGACCAACGGTCGGTATTTGGCGTAGGCATGATCCCAGTCGATATTTTTGAGCTCGAAATGGGCATAGTGGCGGTCATAGGACTCCCAGAACGCCTCGAAGACAGACTCCGGATCGTCCGGGGGATCTTCGCCGAGAAAGAAGGACCCGCACCCGGTCGACCACAACGCCACACAAACCATGACGACCCATCGTTGCCACATTCTCCCCCTCCCATATCGACGGTCAATTAAAAGCTCAGCGCCAGCCCCACCATCCCCTGTTGATAAAATGCCCGGGTGGGCTGGTCGTCGTGAAATGACATCAATCCCAGGCGGTAGCCCGCCACGGCCCCCATACGGGTCGTGAAGTCAAAGCGCACCTGGGCATCGACCTGCAACTTCTGCAACCTCGCCAGGGTGGCCCACTGTCCGGACGTCCAGATGCGCCGACGCTCACGGATCAGCGCCAGGCGCTCGTCGCCGCGAATGGAATGGCTGGGCCGCATCATTCTTCCCGCCAGGGCAAAGCTGCCGCTTACATGCCCCGCCCACCGGCCATGGGCAACGCTCATCTGGGCACGTCCATCGGCGGTGAGCGTCCCATCCCAGGTCTCCACCCCGCCGATCTGGGAGGGGTTGTATTCGTAACTTCTGAAAAACGTCCAATGGCTGAGCTGAGCGCCGACGGCAATCTCAAATGGTGCCGAGCTGACCTGAATGCGCTGAGCCCAGATCGCGAGGTCGACAAAGACCGGATCGGCGCGATGAATATCGTCGGCCCCCTGGGCCCTATCGGCCCGAAGCGGGGATGCGTTGAATCCGGTGACCAACGTCGACGCCCCAACTCCGGCCGACCAGCGCTGTCCCATCCAGCGTCCTCTCAACACCGGTGGCACCCCGCTGCCTCGATAGGCCAGCGGCGAGCCCTTGGCATCGCGGCTTCCCAGTTGGGCAAGGCCAACCCCCAGAATCAGCTCCACCGAGGGGGAGTCGCTGTCGATCTGACCGTCGACCTCTGTCGGCTCCTGGGCCTGAGCCAGCTCAATCCCAATGGCCATGGTCGCCATGACGGACAGCCCGCAGATCATCGCGCAAGTCGCAGTTCTTACCCACCACGAGCTGCCTACACGACGCCCCATCATCCCCCCGATGTCTTTTTTCCGACTTAAATTGCGCTCTCTCTAAGTGTAGGGCCCTCGGGGCCCTCGACAACGGGCATAGCCAAATTCGCGGCCTCTACCCGTCGACCTCGCCATCGGTGCCGGTGGCGATATCACGCGCTGCCTTTTCCTCCTCCAACTGGCGCGCCCACTCTCGAAGATTATCCAGATGATCATGGACCGATTGGAGGGTGGCGTCCAGCTCATCGAGCTCGCGCCGCAGACTCTTCGGCCCCGCCAAACGGCGCTTGACCTCCTCCCGATTGGCCTCCTCCGTGGCCTCATCCATCCCGCTGATGATAACGCCGATAAACAGGTTGAGTACGATCATCGTCCCCATCAATACGAAGGAGATAAAATAGATAGGCCCGATGATCGGAAAGGTCTCCGGCGAGGTACATAGTTCCTGGTTGAAAGGGTAGCCGAAGACGTCGCAGCCATAGATCTGGGTGTAGAGTACGTCCGTCCAATCCTCCAGGGTCACCACCCGGAACAGGGTGAGCAACGACTCCTGGAGGGTGCCGAAATGGACGGGATCATTTTTGGCAAATAAGAATGTCCCCGCCACGGCGTACATATAGAACATCAACCCCAACAACATGCTCACATAGAGCATGGATGGGATGCTCTTGAGCAGAGCCGTCACCAGAATACGAAGCCTGGGGATAAAGCGTATCAGCCGGATGACCCGGAACAGGCGGGCCAGCCGCGCCACCAGAGCGTATTGTCCGGCGGCGGGGATGAAGGCGACGGCCACGATCGTAAAATCGAAGACATTCCAGGGATCTTTGAAGTAGCGCCAGGGCTTTTTGCCGTGGGCGCCCATCTTCAACAAGATCTCCACCACGAAGATCGTCAGGACGATGACGTCCAGCTTGTAAATGATCTCCCCATATTTATCCATGATCTGGGGGTAGGTCTCCAACCCGACCAGCACCCCTGTAAACAGGATGACGGCGATGATGAAGCGATCAAAAGCCGGGGCCTCGACGAGGCGGCGAAGACGGCTGACGATGGGATGCATGCTCGAGTCCATAAGGCTCGGAAACGACAGGGGTAAATATGTTTTGCGAGTCCAAGATGGCTCGCAGACTTCGACGGTCGGCTACTTTCGACAATCCCCCTCCCCAGCGCAAGTACCGTCGCCTCTCTTACTCACAATGTCTGCGTTTTCTTCCCGAAAACCGGGACTCTCTCTCGAGAAGTCGTCGATTTCCTCCAGACGCTTCCTCCGCATGAGCAGAATATTCAAATGAGAACGGCAATATCCCAGGCCCCCTCCGGGCCCCACCCAAGCCATTGTAATCACAGGGTTTACCCCCTCCCCCCGGAGTGCTTCACAACCGCCGAAAGTGGCGTCCCATCCCCGACTGAGACCAAGTCGTGCAAAAAAAAGCCTCACGGGAATTGACTACAGACCCGCTTCGTTCGTATTGTAGCGGACGTAGCATCCAGTGTGCGCAGGAGCGTACCCAACTATCAATCCGTGAAGTTGTTTGACCAACCCAGTCTCTTCGGGGCCTAACTTAACCAATTCGAGACGTGAAGCGTTTTGTCTCTGGTTAACTGACTTGAAAGACTTTTCGGACCTTCTGAGTGGGTCGCTCCATTTGAGAATTTTCTTTCCGCCGCACTTTTGGATACTCTGTGCAGCGAAGGTTGACAGCATTGGCCGGGGTTCATGCAGTTCTGAGTCCTCCGATGGTGGAAATAAACCTTCCCAGTCTTCAACCCAAAAAAATAAAACGCCATGAGTAGAAAACGCAGCCGTGGAAGGCGCCGAAATAATAACAAGCGCCGTCGCGGGAAAGGTCAGCCCAAACTCGAGGATCTGACCTCCCGTCTCTCCGACTATACTCCAATCCAGCCCGAAGAGCGGCTCCGGTTGGAGACTGATCGCCACGAATATATCGGGCGAATCATCGATATGGTCACCCCTATCTCCAAGGGCCAGCGATGCCTGATCACCAGTCCCCCCAAGGCGGGTAAGACGACGATCCTCAAGGCAATCGGAAACGCGGTCCATAAGAATAACCCCAAGGTCTATCAGATGGCGCTGCTCATCGACGAGCGGCCCGAAGAGGCGACTGACTTCAAGCGGTCCATGCCCTTTAAGGTCTACGCCTCCACCGCCGATCGGCGGCCATCGAACCATACCAATCTTGCCGAGCAGGTCTTTGGCAAAGCCATCAAGCGCATGCTCGATGGGCAGGACGTACTTCTCCTGTTGGACTCCATCACCAGACTGGCCCGGGCTTATAACACCACCCACGGCAGCAATGGTGGAAAGACCCTCTCCGGTGGCCTTACGGCGGGAGCGCTGTATATGCCGCGTCAGCTCTTCGGAGCGGCCCGAAACCTCGAGGAAGGGGGAAGCCTGACCATTGTCGGCACGGCCCTCATCGAGACGGGAAGCCGCATGGACGAGGTGATCTTCCAGGAGTTCAAGGGCACGGGCAATATGGAATTGGTGCTGGACCGCGAGTTGGCCCAGCGGCGCCTCTTCCCTGCCATCGACGTCGCCAATAGCGGCACCCGGCGCGAAGAGATCATGTTCGACGAAGAGGAACAGAAGCTGGTTCCCAACCTTCGCCGATACCTGATGAGCCAATCGCCGCAAGAGGGCCTGAGTTGGATGCTCAAACGCCTCAAAGACTCCAAGACCAATATCAACTTCCTGCGCTCAGTGCCCAACCGCTGAGATTGAGCGTCGAGAACTTCAGGAAAGTTGGCGCCGCAGCCAGGCCATAATCTGGCCTTCCAGACCTGCGGCGCCACCAAATCCCATATCCACGCCGGGGGGAAAGAAGACATGGCCTCCCCCTGGAATCCATCGAACCGTTAGCGACGACGAGGCGCGGGCCAGCGGCCCCCGAAGTGATTCTGCGGGCACGATAGGGTCGCCCGGACTGGCTACCACCAGGGAGGGCGACTGCAGATCGACCAGTCTGGGGCCCACCGATTGAGTGGCGTAATATTCGTCTACGTCGGCAAACCCAAATCTCGGTACCACTGTCAGGGAGTCCCACTCACGCAGGGTCTTGACCATCTGTACCCTGTCATTAGGGGTGGGGGCCGCCCTACCCTGGGCGATTGTCCGATAGGATCGCTTCAGCCCCTGGAGTAGATGGTGGCGATAGACCCAGCTCCACGGGGCGTCTATTCGCTGCTGGCAGGCTGCCAGATTAAGGGGGGGACAGACGGCGGCCACCGCCGCCAATCGCTCGTCGATCTGACGCGTCGCCGCCGTCAGCGCCACATGGCCTCCCAGCGAATACCCCACCAGAGCAATTCGCTCGTACCTATCCCAGGGTTTCTGTCTCAATATTCGCTGCAGATCGTCGACGAACCCGGCATGATGAATATCGCGCCCCACTCCGTCGGCACCGCGAAGGGCCAAGCGCAAACAGGGGAGCTTGCTCTGTCGGGCTGCAGCAGCGGCGAGCAGGCAATAGCCACGATGGACCGTGCCTCCCAGGCCGTGGAGGACGACCACCAGATTCGTTCCGTCGCCGTCGTCGGCATCGCAAAACGCACCGGTATGAAGAATTGGCTCACCGAACTCGTTGGTGACCTCTGTGGACCACCGCCGTCCCTGTGAACCACCAGGGGGCATTTTCCCATAAAAAAGTGATGGTCCCGCAGTCCACAGATGGCCCGCCACTCGTGTCCAAAGGAGACTGGTATGGGAGTCTTTTTTCGACGCGCCATCGATCATCATTGGCCCTCATTGCACCGGCTAATCACTACGCCCCTTGCCGTGGCGAAGCACTTTGATACCTTGGTCGTTGCTCACTTCGCAATCTAATCAATGAATTGATCTTTGGAGATAAAAAATGAGCAACCAAGAGGATTTTGAAGCCGCCGCCGAACGAGTCAAGAAGCTCTCCAGCCGCCCCGACAACAACACCCTCCTCAAATTATACGCCCTCTACAAACAGGGCACCGAGGGCGACGTCTCCGGCAAACGCCCTTCTCGACTCAAAATCCAGGCTCGCGCAAAATTTGACGCCTGGAAAGAATATGAAGGCACCGCTCAGGCCGAGGCCCGCGCTTCCTATATCGAATTAGTCGACGAGTTGATCGAAAAGGACGGCTGATGACCAGGTCAAACCTCGCTATAAAGGCTTTTTTCGTCGCCGCCTCCCTGCTGGTTCTGGCTGCATGCACCCCCGATGCAGACCAGGACACCGAGCAGCCCGACAGCGGTCTCTGGCAGGACGTGATCGATGACGCCGGCGACGCTGATGAAACCAGCAATCCAGACGCCAATGGCGAGGACGACCCCTGGCAGACCCTTCCCGAAAAACCTTGGCCATCCACCGAGACCGGCCCCTTCGAGGTGGCCTACCGCTACGATCACGTCACCTACCAGCCTCGTGGTGATAATGAGGAGCCACGCTCCTTCGATCTGTCGATCTGGTATCCCACCTTTGAGGATGATGGCGATTCGGCCCGTTATTTCGGTCTCATCAATCGGTTCGGAGTCTGGGAAGACGCCGACCCCGCGCTGCGTGAGCCGGCGCCGATCATGCTCTTTTCCCATGGAAACTCGGCGCTCAGCGTTCAGAGCTATTTCTGGACCGAATTTTTAGCCAGCCACGGCTGGATCGTATTGGCGCCCGATCATACGGGCAATACCTTCGTCGACACCGAAGGGGCGATCAACCTGGGCAGCGCCGTCTACCGCCCGCAAGATCTGTCGGCAGCCCTTGATTATCTCATCGACCTGCCCGCCGACGACCCACTCCACGGGTGGGCTTCCGACGACGTGGCCGTCTCGGGCCACAGCTTCGGCGGCACCACTTCTCTTAGCATTGCCGGGTCATCCTTTCCCGTCGATGAACTCCTGGCCCAATGCGAGAGCGGTGAGCTCTCCGACCGATATTGCGATCTCATCTCCGAAGAGCACGCCGAGCTATTTCGAGAGCGGTTCCTCGATCCGCGCATCTCAGCGGCCATCCCGCAGAGCCCGGGCGGTGGTTCCATCCTCGCCGAGGGCGTGGCCGAAATTGAAATCCCCATCCTCCTGTGGACTGCTCGCGATGACGGGATGACCTCCAACGAAGAAGACGGCGATCCCATCTGGGAGGGCCTGAACGGCGTCGATGACGTACGCATCGACGTGGCCCAGGCCGCCCACTTTACGTTTTCCAATATGTGCGATTATTTTTCGAGTATCGACGACATAGCAAACGAGGGATGTGGCGAAGAGTTTATGTCGCCACAGGAAATTCACCCCATCCATAATACCTATTCACTGGAATTTTTGCGGCTCCACCTCTTCGGCGACCAGGAGGCGGCCAGTTGGTTTGGACCCGACCACGAACCGCTCCATGAAAACCTGGAGTTCTCGTTCAAATAAACCAAAAGCAACACTTTAACAAGACTCAGTAAACGACCAGATAGGCCCAGTTTTCGACGACCGTCGACGTACCTCCGGGACTGAATAGCTCCACCTCCAAATGACACTCTCCGCCGTAAAACCCCACCACCGCCGGGTTGCCCGTCGTCTCCAGCCAGCCCACTACGTCGCATATGGCCGGGGTCAGGGTCTGCACTCTGACCGCTCCTGCCCCCTGGCATAAGGCCTGGTCAGCCGGCAGATTGGGCCGGGTCTCCACTTCGTAGACATAATCCACGACAAGCTCGCTGACTTCCCCCATGCGGCCTCCCAGCTCATCGATGGCGTAGAGGCGAGTGTCCGTGCTCAAGACTTCGGAAAACCGTGCATATCGCATCTGGAGGGCGCTGCCCTCACCCTGAGGCTGAAGCACGATGTCACCCCACTGCCTGGGCTCGAGAGTGATCAGAGCGCGAACCTCGTCGTAGTCCTCGACCACCGCCGCCTCTTCGGGCTCGATATCAAAGGGAAACTTTCCGGAACCTCGAAGCAATTCGCCCTCATCATCGCGCTTTTCCAGTCGAAGAAGCGTCTTCTGGGAGCTCAGATCATCGAGGAGATGGATGCCGCTTCCAGTGGCCGGACAGCTTCTATAGGGGCTCTTCCCGTCACTGCTGACCACGCGACTGAGGTCGACGGAGGCCACATCTCTGGCCTCGATGCTAAACGAGTCGATGAGCCTATCCTCATCGTCTCTTTCGGCATCCTCCGGCTCATAGCCCTCGACGGTAAACGCCAGCTCGATGGTGGCCTCGCCGGCGCCTACCACGTCGAGCGCCACCGACAGAAATTGCACCTCCCCAAAACTCACCGTTTCAAATCCCGTCACCTCGGCGACCTCGGGCTCAGTGGAGACGACTTCCTCCACATCCACCACTCGGTGAGCGGGCATGCACTGCGTATCGTCGCACACCGTGCCCCCCGTGGCCGGTCCACGGACCAGGATATTGGCCTCCCAGTCCACGGCGAAGGCCTCTTCTACGTCCACAAAAAGGTGGCCGAAGTCGCTATTGGGCTGAGCCGATGGCGTCTCTACACAGGCTGATAACGACAGGGCGACGACCACGAGGGCGGTGCTATAACTTCTGAATTTCACGACGTTTTTCTCGGGTCAGAGAAACCTGATCGGCCTTGTTGTCTCATTTTTCGAGGCATTTCGCCACACCTACGGAGCATCATAGGAGGTCGCTGGCAACGCAGCAAATTCACCGCCATTTCAGGCTCAACCGGGCCTACCTTGCAAATTTTGGAGGGTTCACCTAAATTTTTTATATGATGTTCCCGGTCCCGCCCACGATGCGCCTTTGTCGGCGGCGTCCCACCTCTGGAGGGGTCCGTCTGCTGAATTGTGCCACGGCCCCGGAACATGCTCGCTCGATAACGCTCTTTGCCCGCAATCTGGGCACGCGCGGCCAGAGGATGCGCGCATACCGGCGGCCCATGCACCGCCGTGGTTAGGAGAAATGCATTATGTCTCAGCGCCTTGTTGGTTCCGTCAAATGGTTCAGTGAACAAAAGGGCTATGGCTTCATCAGCCAACCCGATGGTGAAGACGTGTTCTGCCACTTCAGCGCCATCCAGATGCCCGGATATAAAACTCTCCGCGAAGATCAGCGCGTGGAGTTCGAGGTCGAGCAAGGTCCCAAGGGCCTTCAGGCCGTCAATGTCATCCCCATCGACTGATCGCCTCTCGCCACCGCCTGATTTCAGGTCGAGCCGGGCTCTTTAGCCCGGCTTTTTTATTGGCTCTACGGGCACTGGCCGTCCCACCAGATGAACCTCTTCGGCAGGAATGACAGCGCGCACCATCTGCCCTCTGGATAGGGAGGACCTGGCCAGCACAGAGCAGACCAGCGACGGCTCACCGCCTAAGGTGACGCGAGTCACCGCCCCTTCCGGATAGACCCCGGTGACCTGGGCATCGATGAGATTGGCCTGGTCCTCTACTGTCTCATGGGAAGCAAGCCGAATCGCTTCGGCCCGAATGGCCGCCCATATCTGCCGCTCATCTGCCGGTGGCGGCGACGTCGACACCAACTGCGTATCACCGACGGCCACCACGGTGCGTCCAGCCGATGAGGAGACAACCCGTACGGAAACCAGGTTTTCCACTCCCAGGCAGCGCGCGGTGGGCAGGTCAGCGGGACGTCGAAAGACCTCGTCGACGGAACCGACCTGTCTGATCTCTCCCTCCTCCTGGACGATTATCTTGTCTCCCAGAGTCATCGCCTCGGCCCGATCATGGGTGACGACGACGGTGAGGATCCCGAGCTGTTTTAGCCAGCTGCGCAGCTCACTTCGCACCTGGCCGCGGGCCGGGCCGTCCAGCGCTGATAGGGGCTCGTCCAACAGAAGCAGACAGGGTTGAGGAGCCAGCGCCCGGGCCAGGGCCACCCTCTGTTTTTGTCCCCCTGAAATCTGACCGGGATAGCGCTGTCCAAGCTCGTCGATCTGAAGAATTGACTTCAGGCGCCCCACCCTGGCTGCGCAGTTCTTCATGCCCCGGGCATGCAAGCCGTAGGCAATATTGTCGTCAACCGTCATATGAGGAAATAGGGCGTAATCCTGGTGTAAAAACCCCACGTTGCGGTCTTTCGGCGGAACAAAGACCCCGGCATTGGAATTGAGCCAGATCTGAGGGCCGGCGCGGATCTCCCCTTTCTGGGGGCGCTCCAACCCGGCCAGGGCACGCAAGATGGTGGTCTTTCCCGATCCGGAGCGGCCAAAGAGCACCCAGATCTGGGGATCCTCAAATGACATCCGCAGTTCGGCCCTCACCGCCGGCCCCTGACGATAGATCATCTCGAAATCTATGTGGAGCGAACCGTCCACGGCGTCCAGACCTTGTGTTGGAGTCCATACATCGTCGCCAGGACGACAAACGATACGGCTAGCAAAAAGAGCGATGTCTGTGCTGCTGCTTCGTAATTTAAGGCCTGCACCTCGTCATAGATTGAGATCGCCACCGTCCGAGTCTCATTGGGGATATTGCCCCCCACCATGAGCACCACACCGAATTCTCCCAGGGTATGAGCGAAGCTCAGCACCACTCCCATGACCACCCCTCCCACTGATTGGGGCAAGATGACCTTCCAGAAGGTGCGCCATCTCGATGCCCCAAGGCACTGGCTGGCCTCGATCAGACTTCGATCAACGGAGGCAAAGGCATTGGTCATGGGCTGAATGGCAAAGGGAAGGCTGTAAATCACCGAGGCGATCACCAGCCCCTGGAAAGAAAAGGGCAATAACTTCCCGCTCATCCCCTCATAGAGTTGGCCGATCGGGCTGTTGGGTCCGATGGCGATGAGCACATAGAAGCCGAGCACCGTCGGCGGCAGCACCAGAGGCAGCGCCACCAGGGCCTCGGCCATAAATTTTGCTCGCCACTTTGTATAGGCCAGCCAATAGGACAGGGGAAATCCAATGATCAACAGGATTCCCGTCGTCCAGGCTGCCACGTGAGCGGTCAAAATGATCGCGTTCCAATCCATCTTCGACCAACCTCAGGGCAGAAAAAATCCGTAGTCCTCCAGGATCGACTGCCCCGGATCGCTTAGCAGATATGCGCGAAATTCCTCGGCCAATTCGACATCTCGAGCCGACTTGGTGATCACTCCCCCTTGAACCATGGTTGGAAAATAGTCGACGGGAATCTCCCAATACTGCCCCCGCCCTTCCATGGCAGGCGCTACGGCCAGGGCCAGAGCAATGATGCCAATCTCGGCCCCCCTGCTGTCAATAAATTGCGCCGTCTGGGCGATATTTTCACCGACCACGAATTTATCCTTAACCTCGTCGAAAATATTGGCATTTTTCATCGCCGCCACTGCCGCCTGACCGTAAGGAGCGTGGTCCGGGTTGGCGATGGCTACTCGTCTCGTATGGGGTGATTTCAGCGCATCCCAGCGCTCCTGCTCCACGTCGATCGGCGAGCCTTCGGGGACCCAGATCACGATGCGCCCGATGGCGTATTCAAAGAGGCTTTCTGGCAGGGCCGCTTCTTGCTCGATCAGCTTTTGTGGATACATCACGTCCGCCGACAGATAGAGATCGAAGGGGGCCCGATGAGCTATCTGGGCAAAGAAATTTCCCGATGAGCCATAGGTGACGCGAATCTCGGCTCGGTCCTTCTCGGATGGTCGCCGGGACTGAAAATCATCGATCAGCTCTTCCATGGCGAAGCGCAGATCCGAAGCAGCGGCGATGGTGAGCACTGTTCCCGAGGTCGCGCCTTGACCGGCCTCTCCTTCACAGGCCGTCGTCAGGACGAGCCCCATGAGCATCACGGCCACCACAGAGACAATTGACCACCCAGAATGTTGACTCCACTTCTTCATGACGTCCTGGATGCTCCGGTCGATTCAGCGTCATAACCGGGCATCGCCGCCAACTGTCGGCGAAAACGCCCGGAGACCAACACGTCCAGCACCGGTCTCAATGGTCCAAACCCTTCCCATTGGCTGGGAAAGACAAGTTCGAAGCGCTCCTCTACGAGAGGAATGAAGTCCAACCCCAACCCTCTGGCGATACCTTCCACGGAAAGCCCCACGTCCCCCTTCCCATAGGCCACGGCCAGGCCTGCCTCCAGGTGGCTTCTCACGCGATCGAAAATCGAGAGTTCTTCCGGATTCAGCCGGTGTTCCTCCAGGTATTGAACCAGCGCCAGGTGAGCCCCTGACTCCTCTTCTCGGCCCACGAACCGGAGGTCGCTGCGGAGCAGATCATCGATCTCATGGACTCCAAGGGGATTGCCCGGGGCCACCACCAGCCCCAACTGCCACCGGGTCAACGTGACCAGGCGCATCTCGCCGGCGTCGAATCTCTCACTTACGATCTCGTCGTTATAGCCGTCGCCAGCTCGATTCGTGACATGAAGTCCCGCCATATGAACCTCCTGGCGAGCCAACAAGTCGAGGGCATCCATGCTCGATCGGGGAATCCAGCGCATCCCCCCTGCCCCTTGCTGCGCAATTTGACGCTCCAACATCGCCAGCGGCGGCGCGCAACCGGCGACCAATATATTTTGCGCGAGCTCCTCACGGGGCAGCCAATTGTTGACCGACACATCTCTTCCGAAGCGGGCCGTATTTTGGTTGCTCTCCCCACAAAGCTGGCCATCACCGGAGACATTTTTCAGGCATCGTTCGTATGGATTTACCGGATGTGCAACCCACTTCGCCGCCACACGCCCCAGGATAACCGGCGCAGTCTGCGTCACAGCCTCTTGCCCCGCCCCATTTGCCGCCAGGGTCGCCATCAGACCTGGATCGGGATGGGGGTTATCGAGCCAGAATAGCTCGTCCACAGGACACTCCAATTCCCGAGCTAATTTCAACGCCAATGTCGTCGACGGTGCAGAACGCCCGGACTCGATAGCGCTCAAGGCCTGGCGAGAGATGCCGACGCGTTCTGCGAGCTCCTGTTGCGTCAATTCCGCCTTGTGCCGCCACCGGCTAAGATCATTTTGCAGCTCGTCGCTCACGCCTATATCCCTTGGAATAACAGAAGGCCGATTGACTATGCGGCGCAGAATAATAGCGTCGCCACCGTGCGCAAAGCAAAGCCTACCTGACGGCCGTCAACCATACTTGACACCGCTGCATCTCAGTAAAGACCGAGACCCCAAGAAAAAAGTGCGTCCATTACGTGTGCTGGTAGTGGGACGTAGAACCCGACCATGGAGCGAGGCTATAAAGCCCGAGCAGCCCCGCTCCAATCTGTGGCCTCCTGGTCGAGATCGACCAGATGATCACTCATAGACCCCGGGCGGGGCCTCCTCGGCAGGCGTGACGCCACGGGGGGGCGGCGGTTCAGTCTCGATGTCTTCCGGCGAGATCAGCGCCAACTGGCGGGCAATCGCAAAGCCGCGGCGAGAATAGTCGATGGAATCACCCAGGATGCGGGCCGACTCCTGGGGGGCATGCATGCCGTGAGAGTTCTCCGAATAGATCCAGTCCAGACGCCACTGGGCTTTGCGGTGGTATTGGAGCGCCTCTTCCAGCTCTTCGTCGGTGGCGCCGCTCTCTCGAGCGGCCACGATCTCGTCCATCAGGTCCACCAGGGCGTCAGCGGCTCGGTCCGTGAGATTCTGGGTGCGGTCCTGAATGGTATTGACCCGCTCCATCATCTGGCTCTCCGTACCGCCGTGACAGGTCATGCACGAGGAGGCGATGTCGAGCAGCGGAGAGCGTACGTGGTGATTGCTATATTTGAGCGCCCCATCTCGTTGGTAAGGCATATGGCAATCGGCGCAGGCCACGCCCGCCTGGGCGTGAGGCCCCTGGCTGTAGAGCTCAAATTCGGGGTGCTGAGCTTTGAGCATGGGCGCCCCCGTATATCCATGGGTCCAGTCGGAGAAGCCGATCTCGTCGTAATAGGCCTCCTGAGCGTCCACATCCAGTCCGTGGGTCCAGGGGTAGACGAGCTGATTGTCCTCGGGCGTAAAATAATACTCCACGTGGCATTGAGCGCAGACATAGGTGCGCTTTTCCTGTCGCGTCGAATCCCGATTGACGTCGTAATCCTCTATCCCCTCCACATGCTCCTTATAAGCGGCGATGCCCTCGATGAAGGCTGGCCGCGTAATCCGCAGGGCCATGGTGTCCGGGTTATGGCAGTCCACGCAGGAGATGGGATGATCGATGAGCAATTCGCCGTGCTCATCGGTGAGGTTTCGCGCCTCCGTATAGCCCATGGAGTTGATCTCTCGAAACCCGGCCATCACGTCACCGTCGCCCACGTAGCGATAGGCGGGCATCACCGAGGCATGACAATGCAGACAGGCCCCGGGCTGCTCGACCTGGAGGATACGCTCCGTCTCCTCCTGATCGAGAAGCATATAGGCGTGTCCCCTGGCCTCGCGATAATCCAATGAGAAGGCATATCCCGACCACATCACCCTCAACCAGGGATCCTTATCGAGCTTCTGCTCGGGAATGGCGTCACTTCCACCATATCGGGTCCGCTCGTAATCCACTGTTCGGGCATAGGTCTCGTATTGGCGCGGAAAATTCTGGCCCCAGATGGCAGGCTCGATGGTGTCCTCATCGACGTCGACCACCCGCTGGGTGGGGACGAGCGCTTCGTGCCGGCGCTCGAAGATATTCGTCAACAGCGCGACCACCACCACCGTGGCCACGGCGGTGACCACCACGGCGAGCACATAGCTCCATAAAAGGCGTCGCTGACGTTTATCATTTTTGTCACTTCGCCCCTCTTCGCCCCCTCCCTCCGGTACGTCGTACTCGGCCGGCTCGCCGGGCTCGGTGGACTCAGTTGGCTCAGGTGAATCAGTCGGCTCGTCAGTGCTCATCGCTCATCCATTTGATGTTGAAGCAACCAGTTATTTCAGCGCGTGAGGGCATGGCCCACATTGGCGTGACAGGTGACACATTGTGCATCTTCGACGGTGGGTACCGTCTGATGCAGAAAATCGCCGTGACAGTCTATACAGCGTTGTTTGAGGACCCGCTCGTTGCGGGGGATAATCTGGATGGGCTCGTAGAAATTGTCCATCGTAAACGCCCAGGCGTGGCGAAAGCCGTTATCGGCCTTCGAGATATATTTGGGAATCGTCCCCTTGGGAGTGTGACAATCATTGCAGGTGGCCACGTGGCTGTGGCTGCTATTGATCCACGAGTCGTATTGAGGCTGCATGATATGACAGTTGGCGCAGACCTCCGGGTCATCGCGGAAATAAGAATGTCCCTCACCGTAGTAGAAAGTAAACGTGCCGACTCCCACCAGGACACCGATGCCGAGGGCCAAGAAAATCCCGAAAACGGGGGAAGTGATGTCCATCGGCGGTGACCTCCAAAAATCCATCGTAGAGAAATAATTCTGCAACGGCCTAATGTGTGGTCGCGCATCCGATACTGTCAAGCAATTAAAAACACTGTTCTCCCCTCCGTTGACAGACTCCTTGCTTACTGCCTATCCTCGTCGCTCCACAAGAAATCCCCAAGATGTATCCAGCTTTTCCTCCCCTGGAGTCGACGATGAGCGATCCTGGCGTGAAGTTGTGGTGCAATTTTTCGGACTATAAACCCGGTCTGGGTTCCAACGCGGCCGTGGCCGAGGCCAATCGGTGTCTCAATTGCTATGACGCCCCCTGCACCCGTGCTTGCCCCACGGGCATCGACGTGCCGGGGTTTATCAAGAAGATCGCCACCGGAAATATGCGTGGCTCGGCACGGACCATCCTGGAGGCCAATATCCTGGGCGCCTCCTGCGCCAGGGTCTGCCCCACCGAGGAATTATGTGAGGGAGCCTGTGTCCTCCACGATCTCCACGAAAGACCCATCGATATCGGCCGGCTCCAGCGCTACGCCACTGATCCCGTGGTCTACGAAGACGACGACTCCCCTCCCCTCTTCGAAGCAGCTCCCGAAAACGGCAGACGGGTCGCTCTTATCGGCGCTGGACCGGCGAGCCTTGGCTGCGCTGCCGAGTTGGCCCAGCTCGGTTATGAGACGGTCTGTTTCGAAAAGGCCGACAAGCCTGGCGGGTTAAACACCTTTGGCATCGCCGATTATAAAATGACCTTCCATACGGCCCTCAAGGAGATCGAGTGGATTCGGCAACTGGGGGTCGAGATTCGCTGCGGCCAACAGGTGGGCCGAGATATCTCGGTGGAGCAGTTGCGCCAAGAGTTCGACGCCATCTTCATCGGCGTCGGACTCGGCGGCGTGGACCCCATCGGCATCGACGGTGAAGATCTGGAAGGGGTGCGCGACTCCCTGGAATTTATCGCCGAGTTAAAGACCCATCCCAAAGAAGAGGTCGCTCTATCGGGCAAGAAGGTGGCCGTCATCGGCGGAGGAAACACGGCCATTGACGCCGTGACCCAGTCGGCGCGACTCGGCGCCGAGCGAGTCTATCTCGTCTACCGCCGCGGCCCTCAACAGATGGGCGCCTACAAACACGAACAAGAACTGGCCCGAAAAGACGGCGGTGTCTTCGTCTACCACTCCCAGCCGGTAGAGATCCTTGGACGGGGAAATAAGGTGGCCGGACTCAAATGCATCCGAACGGAACACCGAAAGGGAAAACTCCAGACCGTGGAGGACTCTGAATTCGTGCTTCACGTCGACTACGTCCTGCGCGCCACGGGCCAGTCCAAATTGACCGATCTATTTGAAGAATTTCCAGGATTGGCCATCGAAGATTGGGGCACAGTCATCGCCGATATCGACGGCCGCACCTCGCTCAAAGACGTCTGGGCCGGCGGCGACTGCGTCAGCGGCGGCCAGGAAGTGGTCAACGCCGTGGCCGAGGGAAAACGAGCTGCCCGTAGCATTCATAAGACCCTGCAAGGAGAGCGCTGATGGCCGATCTAAGATGCAACGTGGCCGGTATCGAGTCCCCCAACCCCTTCTGGCTGGCCTCGGCGCCGCCCACCAATACGGGCGACCAGGTCATGCGAGCCTTCGACGCCGGGTGGGGCGGCGCCGTTTGGAAGACCCTTGGCGAGCCCATCGTCAACGTCTGGTCCCGCTATGGGGCGGTCGACATCGAGGGCACCAAGATGATGGGCCTCAACAATATCGAGCTCATCACCGACCGCCCCCTGGAGGTCAACCTGCGCGAGATCCGGGAGGTCAAAAAGCGCTATCCCGACCACGCCCTGGTGGTCAGCCTGATGGTCGAGTCCGACCGCCAGGCCTGGCACGACATCGTCAAAAAAGCGCAAGACGCCGGCGCCGACGGCCTGGAGCTAAATTTTGGCTGCCCCCACGGCATGAGTGAGCGCGGCATGGGCTCTGCCGTCGGTCAGGTCCCCCAATATACCTGTCAGATTACGGAATGGGTCAAAGAGGTGGCCACCGTTCCCGTATTGGTCAAATTGACGCCCAATATCAGCGATATTCGCTACGCCGCCCGGGCCGCCAAAGAAGGCGGCGCCGACGGGGTGAGCCTGATCAATACCATCAATAGCATCATCGGCCTCGACATCGACACCTTGACCCCCACTCCGGCGGTCAACGGCAAGTCCTCCCACGGCGGCTATTGTGGCCCGGCGGTCAAACCGATCGCCCTCAATATGGTCTCCCAGATCGGCGCCGACCCCCAGACGGCGGGGCTTCCCATCAGCGGGATCGGCGGCATCTCCACCTGGAGAGACGCCGTGGAATTCATCGCCCTGGGCTCCGATACGGTTCAGGTCTGCACAGCCGTGATGCACTACGGGTTTCGAATTGTTGAGGACCTCAAAGAGGGCCTCTCCAATTATCTGGATCAAAAAGGCATGACCCTCCAGGAGTTAAAGGGCCACAGCCTTCACAAGATTCATAATTGGAAGGAGCTGGACCTCAACTACGCGGTCAACGCCCGCATCAACCAGGACAAATGTATCGGCTGCGGCCTCTGCTATACGGCCTGTGAGGACGGCGCTCACCAGGCCATTCAAGCCGAACCCCGCGTCGACGGCCGCACCTACGTCGAGGTCAGGCCCCAGGATTGCGTCGGCTGCAACCTGTGCAGTCTGGTCTGCCCCGTCGACGGCTGTATCGACATGGTCGAAATCCCCAACGACTTCGAGCCCTGCAGTTGGGAGGACTATACCGAACGCGGTGGCCAACTGGCTCCGCGTCCAGAGCATCAATAACCATCACTTGCTCCATCACCCACTGCCCTGTCCCACACCCCGGAGAAGCTCATGACCACCGTACGCTGCGGCCTTATTCAAGCCAGCAACCCCATCAACGACGAGGCCGTGCCGGTCTCCGACATTCAGAAGGCAGCCCTGGAAAAACACCTGCCCATGATCGATGAGGCAGGCAATAAGGGAGTTCAGATCCTATGCCTTCAAGAGATCTTCAACGGCCCCTATTTTTGCCCAAGCCAGGACAAGCGTTGGTACGACGCCGCCGAACCCATCCCGGGTCCGACCACGGAGATCATGCAGCAATACGCCCGAAAGCACCAGATGGTCATGGTCGTCCCCCTCTACGAAGAGGCCATGCGCGGCGTCTATTATAACTCGGCGGCCGTCATCGACGCCGACGGCTCCTATATGGGCAAATACCGCAAGCAGCATATCCCCCACACCTCGGGGTTCTGGGAGAAATTCTTCTTCAAGCCCGGCGACGGCGGCTATCCCGTCTTCGAGACCCGCTATGCAAAAGTGGGCGTCTATATCTGCTATGACCGCCACTTCCCGGAAGGAGCACGAGCCCTGGGCCTCAACGGCGCCGAGATCGTCTTTAACCCCTCGGCCACCGTCGCCGGGCTGAGCGAATATCTGTGGGAGCTCGAGCAGCCGGCCCATGCCGTGGCCAACGGCTACTACGTGGGCGCCATCAACCGCGTGGGTACCGAGGAACCCTGGAATATCGGTCGCTTCTACGGAAAGAGCTATTTCTGCGATCCCCGTGGCGAATTTCTGGCCAAGGGAAGCACCGATGACGACGAGATCGTCGTCGCCGACCTGGACCTGGACTTGATCGACGAGGTCAGAAAGACCTGGCAATTCTTCCGCGACCGGCG
>SLJM01000338.1 GCA_007135085.1 Myxococcales bacterium | reverse complement strand
GCGTCCGGGTCGGCCTCAAAGGCGGTCACGTCGGCGATGAGCACGGTGTGGTAGAAGACCTGGCTGTCCGGATCGACGCAGACATTGTCTTCGTCGTCACAGATCAGGTGGGACTGGCAGTCTTCGTGGGTTTCGCAGGCATCGCCTGGGCCGGCCAGGGCGTAGCAGATCTGCTGGTCGGAGGCGCTGTCGTCGCGCTCGGCGCAGAATTCTTCGCCGGCTACGCAGTCTCCATCACCGTCACAGGTGGCGACACAGACGTCACCGCCATAGCAGACTTCGCCCTCGGCGCAGTCGTCGTCAAATACACAATCCTGGCCCGGGTCGTCGTCGCCCATACAGACCTTGCCTTCTACGCCGTCGGGGCGATCCACACATTCTTCGTCGTCGAAGCAATCTTCGTCGCTCTCACACAGCTCGAGGCACTGCTGATTGACACAGGCTTCGCTGGACAGGCAATCGATATCGGATTCGCAATCCGCCACATCGAGGCCATTACAAGCGGCAAATAGGGCCGCGCTGCCGATGGCGACGAACATGAGGCCAACTACTTTTCGTATCATGTTCATTTGTTCCTTCCTCTTCTCGTTGGAGTTAACCGGGATAGCTAAAACGCCTTGCCGGTGCCTACGTACCACAATTGGTGCTTGCAACCTTCTTGCCACCTTGGCGTCAATGAAGCAATTTTTTCACCACTACCAGGGGCAATAGGGGGAAGGTAGGTGTTTGGTCATACCTCCCGTGGCCAGTTGCGATGGTAGCTAGCCGACGTATAACCGATCAGATTTAAAAAGTCACTTCCAGATCGGCAAAACCGCCAAATGGCCCGCTATACTCAACGTTACAGCTCTCGTCGTCCGGGAGCGTACCGTCATTATCAGTGACGCAGATAAGAACTCGATATTCACCATCAGGTAGTGGATCGGTCTCCGTGGACTGGGGACCGATTCGACATTCCGGGCCGTCGCCGATGACCTGAACCCATCGAAGGGAGTCGGTAGCCAGGACGAGGACATCTTCGTCGACGAGTTCGATATAGGCCCGGCCGCCGGGGCCTCCCAGCGAGGTATAGACAGCGTCGTTCGGCTCGTCGACGCAGGTCTCCGACTCGTCGAGAGGGAGCCTGGGGTCGGGCCTGGCCAGGTCTGGCTCTTGCTCGTCGACGACACCGGCCGGCTCCGCCGCCAGCAGGCGGCCATATCCGATGGCCCGACCGTCATGAGCACGGACCACCACGGCGCCGAGGCGAACGGGGCGTACCAGGGGTTCCTCGTCGCCGTTGTCGCCATCGTCGCTATTTATGTCGTCTTCGCCGGCGTTATCGTAATCCGGATCTTCTTCCTCATCGCCCTCGTCGTCGAGATCGCCTTCGCCACCGTCGCTGTTGTCGCCCTCGTCACCATTATAGCCGTCATCGCCGTCATCGCCGTCATCGCCGTTTCCGGCTGGTAGGGGCTCTCCCTTTTCGTCCAATTGTTCGACGATGATCACCACCCGCTCTGTCGGCAGGGCATCGTTGTTATTCGTATTTTCCTGGTTCGAGTTGTTTTGCTGATTGGCTCCGTTGTGGCCGTTGTCGTCGGAATTGCTGATGAGAACACAGCGATTATGCATTCCGCAGCGAGCGTTTTCGGCGTCCAGCATGGCCTGGCATTGCTCGTCGCTTTCACAGCTCAGCCCGTCGTTGTCCATGGTGTTGACGTCCAGGCAGACCTGTACGGGATTGACCTCTCCAGAGCGCTGGTAGACCTCGCAATGGGTTCCCGCCGGGCATTCGTCGTCGTGGGAGCACTCCATGGAGCACTGGCCGGCCACGCAATACTCCCCGTCCAAGCAGTCGGAGTCGTAGCCGCACTCGGGGATCATCAGAGCGTCACCGCAGCCCCCCGTGGATAAGGCCACCACAAATAGGAGCACCGTCAGGGCGAGAAATTTTATCTTTCCGGTCATCATATCTATTTCCTGATTGGCTCGACCGCCAAAAGTGGAGCAATATTATTCCACTTGTGGTCAATCGATCCGCCGAAGATCACTTCTGCCGTCCAGCATCTCCGGCCGTTCCATCCTACACATATGCAGATCACGGGCCAGAATTTCAATAGTGGACCGTCAGTGAATCCTCCTCGATTCGGATGAACTGGGATTTACGAAGCCCATTTGTGTGTTTATGGTGGCCGCCGCGTTCGAATTCCCCGAAGAGGTGTGGAAGCATGCACAGAGTATTTTTAAAATTCCCGATCTTGGCTGTGGTTCTCCTATTGGCCCTGGCTTTTATTGGCCCAGTGGCCTGCGGTACGGCTCAGCCCACGGAGGAGATGGATTACTCCGACCAGGCCGAATATCTCTACCGTACCGGTCAGGAGGCCCTGGAGCGGGGAAATTATCTGGACGCCATCAACCGCTTTAATACGGTGCGCAACGAATTTCCCTATAGCCGATGGGCCGCCGAGGCCAATCTGGGAATCGGCGACGCCTATTTCGAGCAGGAACAATACGCCAGCGCCGTCCAGCAATATCGGGGGTTTATCAACCTCTATCCTCGCCACGAGCGCGTCGAATACGCCCGCTGGCGGGTGGCCCTGGCGTTCTACGAGCAGATGCCCTCTGATTTCTTCATCTTGCCCCCTCCCCACGAGCGCGATCTGAGCACCACCCGCGACGCCGTGCGCGAACTTCACCTCTTCGTGCGCAATTATCCGGAGTCCGAATACGCCGATGACGCCCGCCAGAAATGGCGCTACTCCATGCGGCGGTTGGCCAACCACGAATATTATGTGGCCGACTATTATATGGATCGCGACAACCCCACAGCCGCCGTGCAGCGCCTTCGCTTCTTGCTCCAGAATTATTCGGGCCTGGGCCTCGACGCCGAAGCCCTCTTTATGCTCGGCCGGGCCTATCTGGAGTTGGAGGACGACGATCGTGCGGCCACGGCCTTTCGCGATCTGGTCAACAACCACCCCGATCACGCCCGCGCCCGGCAGGCCCAGCGCCACTTAGAGCAAATTTCACCAACTTCTGACGACGAGTCATCTTGACAGGCGTTGACCACGTCGCTATATCAAGCCCCCTTTTGAGGGACGCTAGATCATAACCCTGCCCCGGCGTCCGCGCCGGGCTCTTGGTACGGAATTGAGATGAAAACCTTCAGCGCCAAAGAATCGGAAGTGAAGCGAGCCTGGTATGTCGTCGACCTGGAAGGTCAGACCGTCGGACGGGCCGCCACTCAAATCGCCACCCTGCTGCGCGGCAAGCACAAGCCCACCTATACCCCCCATGTGGACACCGGGGATTACGTGGTTTGCGTCAACGCCGACAAAGTCGAGTTTACGGGACGCAAGCTCGAGCAAAAGGAATATAACCGACACTCGGGCTACCCCGGCGGACTCAAGTCCATCGGCGCCGCCGAGTTGCTCGACAAAGCACCCGAGCAGGTTATCACCTACGCCGTTCAGGGCATGCTCCCCAAGAATAAGCTGGGCCGCAAGATGCTCAAAAAGCTCAAGGTCTACGCCGGCGACGAGCATCCTCACCAGGCCCAACAACCAGAAACGTTCGAACTCTGAGAACCTCGAACGCACGGAACTGACCGGAGATAGTTTTCCATGGCACAACCAGAACAATTTCACGCGATCGGGCGACGTAAAGAAGCGAGCGCTCGAGTCTTCATGCGCCCCGGCAAGGGTGACATCACCGTCAACGGCGAAGTGGCGGACGAGTATTTCGGCCGCGACACGCTGATGATGATCTTGCGCCAGCCCCTGGTGGCCACTGAAAAGAGTGACCAATACGACTTCGTCTGCACCACCAAGGGCGGCGGAAAGAGTGGCCAGGCCGACGCTATCAAGCTCGGTATTGCCCGCGCCATCGAGCTCGCTCACCCCGACCTGCGTCCGGTCCTCAAGGAAGGCGGCTTCCTGACCCGCGACGCCCGCGTCAAAGAGCGTAAGAAATACGGCCGTCGCGGAGCTCGCGCCAGCTTCCAGTTCTCCAAGCGCTGAGCGCCGAGTCCAGCACTGGACCGAGGCCTTATTCTTTGCCGGTGAGCCTGCCCATAGGGGGCGGGCTCGTCGTGCTTCTAGCTCACCCAGTCTCTGCCTCCGGCGACACAAGGTCGCCGGGGGGCTCAAGACCCAAGACCCCATGCCCTCGATTACGCTGAAGAAAAACCGCGTTCGCCCCATCGCCTGTGGCCACCCCTGGATCTTCTCCGGGGCGATCTACAAGTCGGAGGGCCTCGACGATCAATGCGATCAGGTCCTGGTCAAAGGCCCCGGCGGCGAGGTCATGGGCCACGGCTTCTACTCTCCAAAGAGCGAGATCCGGGTGCGTCTCTATGAGCGCACTGATCGCACCGAACTGGAGCCCATAGACGTGGCGTTCTTCAAAAAGCGCATCGAAGGCGCCGTCGATCGCCGCGCCCGCCTTGGCCTGCCCGGCGAAAAGACCACGGGCTTTCGGCTTATCAACAGCGAGGGCGACGGGCTGCCCGGGGTCACCGTCGACAAATGGGGCGATCTCGTCGTCTTTCAGCTCACCACCAGGGCGCCCGCAAAGCATGGCGAACAATTTGCCCGTGCCCTGGCCGAGGTCTTCGGCCAGGGCACGGCGATCTTTCAAGCCGAAGCGCCACGGGCCATGGCCGACCGCGAGGGCATCCCGGTGGAGTCGGGCTGGCATGGCGACCAGAAGCCGGAGTATGTGGAATTTCTGGAAAACGGCCTGACCTTCCAGGTCCACACCGAGGACTTCCAGAAGACCGGCCATTACGCCGACATGCGTCTTCATCGTCGCTGGTTTGCCGAGCACTGCCGTGGACGCCGTGTATTGGATGCATACTCCTATACGGGCGCCTTCGGGCTCCTGGCCGCTCTCGAGGGCGCTCAAGCCGTGACCTGCGTCGACAGCTCGGCACCGGCGCTGGAGCGCCTTGCGAAAAACGCCGAGCTAAACGGCATCGCCCATCGCGTCGAAGCCGTGGAATCGAAGGTCGACGACTTTCTTCGCTCCGCCTACGATCGGGAGCTCAAATTCGACGCCATCGTCCTCGACCCACCAAAGCTGGCTCCCCGAAAAAAGCACGTCAAAAAAGCGCTCAAACTCTACCGATCGCTGACCCTGCAGGCACTGCGCCTCCTCGAGCCAGGCGGCATCATTGCCCTGGGCTCCTGCAGCGAGGCCATCGGCCCCGACGAATTGGAGCGGGTGTTTGCCAATTGCTGTGCCCGCGACGAGCTGTCCATCGACACCATCTATCGCGGCACCCAGTCGCCGGACCACCCCGTACCCTCGGCCATGCCCGAGGGTAGATACCTCTCGTTTATCGCAGCCCAGAAGCGTCTATGAGATTTCCGATTTCCGATTTCCGATTTCCGATTTCCGATTTCCGATTTCCGATTTCCGATTTCCGATTGAATTTTAAAAATATAATTGGGTTTCGAATTTCCAATCGAAATTTAAATTTGAATCGGAATTTAAATTTGAATCGAAATTTAAATTTGAATCGGAAATCGGAAATCGGAAATCGGAAATTGGGAAAGAACGTCCCTATCCACCGGCCATCAAAAACATCATCATCGGCAGCAAAACCACGCCCATGGATTTCCAGAATCCCAGGCCGAAATACCACCGCACTGCCGTGACCTCGAGATTGAATAGCCACAAGATCATCAGAAAATGACCGAGGCTGAACTCGCCGATGGGGGGGAAGATCAATAGCAGGTAGGCCGCCAGCGAGTAGCCCGTAATCCTCGCCACCATAGGCCAATTCGTGCCCTTGACCGCGAAGACCTTCAGGGTCAGGTAGAGCAGGGCGGTGTGGAAGAAATAGAGGAAGACCGCCCCCACGGGAATGGAGGCGAAGAGCAGCAGTTCGATGCCCTGGGGAGCGATGCCGAAGTCGTCGTGGTAGCGCTCCAGAAGCTCTGCATACTCCGGGGAAAACGCCTTTTGCCACAGCGTATTAAAGAGGCTCCCGAAGGCCACACAGATCACGCCGAAGACGGCGGCCGGGCCCCATTCTTTGCGGGGAATGACGCGTTGGAAAAAACTCCGGGGCGCCATCAATACCTGGGAGACGGTCTGGGCGAAGCCCCGCGGCGTGGGGCCCGCAGATTCCAACTCCCATGGCGGGCCCAGCGGGATTCGATCGCCCCGACATTTGGCACATACCGCCAGACCGCGCAGGTCGACGCCGTGGCACTCGCCACAGATATCCCCCTCGCATTGAGTGCATACGGCAATCGCCGCCACGCCCTCGTGATGCGCGCAGGTCCTATCGGACAGGTTCACGGCAGTCCTATTTACCCATCAATCGTCGCTATTTTCGTTCTTATCTCGTCGCCGGCGACGCACCTTCTTGACCTTGCGTCGCTTGCGCTTGCGCTTTCTGCGCGACATGGACTTCGACTTGCTCCCCGGCGGGTTTTTATGGCCTCCCGGAGGAGTATATCCCGGGGGAAGCTGGGGACCGCCGCCCATGCCGGGCAGGCCGCCCATTCCCCCGCCGCCGCCGCCGCCCATGAGGTCGCCGAGCAGGGAGTTCATATCCATATCTTTCATCTGCTTGAGCTGACCCAGTTGCTTGAGCCCCGGGATCTTGCTCATCAATCCGCCGCCGCCCATATCGCTGAATTGCTGCATCATGCCGCGCATCATATTGAATTGCTGGATGACCTGCTCCACCTTCTCCTGCTCCGTTCCGGAGCCCTTGGCGATGCGGCGCACCCGATTGGGCTGACGGGTCAGCACGTCGGGCTTGGTGCGCTCTTTGTGGGTCATCGATTGGATGATGGCCCGAATTTTGCCCAATTCGCTGTCGTCGATATTGACGTTCTGGGGCATGCCGCCGCCGAAGAAGGGCATCATCTCCATCAATTCGCTCATGGAGCCCATCTTCGAGATCTGCTCGAGCTGATTGTAGAAGTCGTTGAAGTCGAACTCCCCGGAGAGCATGCGCATCGCATCTTTTTCGGCCTTCTCGGCCTGCTCTTCCGACAGGGTGCGCTCGAAGCGATTCATCAGGCCCATGACGTCGCCGAATCCGAGGATTCGACTGGCCAGGCCCTCGGGCCGAAATTCCTCGAGGTCGTCGAGCTTTTCGCCGACACCGATAAATTTGATGGGCTTGCCCGTGACCTCTTTGATCGACAGGGCGGCACCACCGCGGGCGTCGCCGTCGAGCTTGGTCATGATGAAGCCGTCCAGGGTGAGCCGGTCGTTGAACTCCTTGGCCGTATTGACCGCGTCCTGACCGATCATGGCGTCCGCCACGAGGAAGACGTTCTCCGGCTGGGTGGTGTCGATGATCTGCTCCAGCTCTTCCATGAGCACATCGTCGACGGCCAGGCGACCGGCGGTGTCGAAGATGACCAGATCTCGCTCTTTTCTCTTGGCCAGCTCGATGGCGTCCTTACAGACCTCGACGGGATTTCCCCCTTCGACGGCGTGGACGGGCACCCCGAGCTGCTTGCCCAGCACCCGAAGCTGCTCGATGGCCGCCGGGCGATAGACGTCGGCGCCGACGAGCAGGGGCTTTTTGTCGTGCACTTCCATGGCCAGCTTGGCCAGCTTGGCCGTGGTCGTCGTCTTACCAGAGCCCTGGAGGCCGACCATCATGATCTTGGTCGGGCCGCCGTGCTCGTGGGCAAACTCGATGGTGCTGTCCACCGGCCCCATCAGAGCTTCCAGCTCGTCGTGGCAGATCTTGATAAAGTGATCGCCCGGGCTGACCTCGACCTTCTCCGAGCCCTTGGCCGTGACCTTGACCACCTCACCCAGTGCTTTTTCTTTGACTCGTTTGATGAACTGCTTGGCGATACGGAAGTTGACGTCCGCCTCGAGCATGCTCATTCGGATGTCTTTTAAGGCATCCTCGATATTTTCTTCGGTGATCTCCCGTTTGCCTTCGAAGCGACGGCGAACGTCGCGAAATCCCTTCGCGACAACGTCAAACATAGCCATAGGTGGGGTCCTCGTGATTCGATAAGACTCGTAGCGAATTGGTATGGGAGGCAATATCAGCCGCGTCGGTATTACCCGCCGTCGCCGGCCGGTCCCGCGCGCACTTACTCAGGTCCCGGCCAACGTAGACACCTCACCGGAGACTGTCAATTGGCGGGCCTTCCCGATAAGGCAGTTGGTTTCGGATTCCCGGTTTCCGATTCCCG
>SLJM01000287.1 GCA_007135085.1 Myxococcales bacterium | reverse complement strand
GCCTCCTGTCGCAACACGGAGGTCAGCGTCTCGCGAAGTTCTTCGTCCACCCCCTGTCCGGTCAATTCAAAGACGGCCACGTCCACGGGCTCGACCTCCTGAGCCCAGGCCGTCGACGAACCGACAGCGACGAATATCAACGCCGCGATCAACAATGACGCGCCAGGGAGCCCCACGAACTTTCTACTTCGCTCTATCATCTCGAGTCCTCTTGTGGACTTCGAGAGTATAGGTTGCCCCCGGCAGGTCGTAAACCTCTTAACTACTCGTAACGCACAGAGCGTAGGGTCAGGCGATCACCAGGCGCCGTAGGGGCGGCCCCAGAGGTGGCGATAACGCTCGTTATGGAGGTACGATCCCTCGGGCGGGATATAGGGCTCACCCCAGCGGGCGCCGGGGGCGATGAGGTTGCCCCGCTCGTCTCGCGCCTCCACGGGTTCGCCCTTCTTTTGAGCCACCCAGACGGGAAGCTGAGGCTTCGTGATGGGCACAGGATCGGCGTCGACACGGGTCATGGCGTCGATGCGCTCCTTCTCCGGATCTCGCTGCATTCGATGGTCCTGTTCATCTGCCGACGCCCTGGCCGCCACCCGATCGGGGGGGCGACGATAATCGATGACCGTATAGCCGTTTCGCCCACCGTAATTATAGGCCGAAGCACGACCGGACTGCGATCGCAGGGGGATGACCTCGACACGTACTCCCGATCGAAAGACCTCGGCGTCCACGGCGTGATCCTCGAAAAATTCGGCCACCTCTTCCAGGGGGATCTCCGTGGAGACTCGGATACGATAATTCTGCCGCTGAACGTGGAAATAATCGGGAGGCATGGGAAGCCCGTAGAGTTCAGACACCTCCGCTCTGTGGCGGGCATCCTCATCGTCCTCTTCGACGATCTCCTCTTCGGGCTCGACCTCCACCTGAGGCTCGGGCTCTTCGGCAGAGCGACAGCCCACGACGAGGCTCAGGGCGAAGAGAATCGTCGCCCATCGCGGCAGTCGGCAATTTCGAGTCGTCATCTTCATCATCTCGATTCGCTAAAGACCGTCAATGCTCGATGACCGACCAACTCAAGGGAATGGACTGGGTCCGCGGCCGCTCGAGATCCACGGCAATATGGCCGATACCGCCGGTCTGACCGCCGCCGGCCGCTCCCGGAGCACTGCTGGAACCATCGGCGCTTCCCACCTCAGCGCTGCCGGTCTGGGCGACCATTTGAGGTCGTCGCGACTGCTGAGCGGTGCCCATGGAATTACCGTCACCGGCGAGCTCACAGGTGGGGCCCATGGTCACGGCCATCCCGCGGATGACCGTCGGATCGCGGGGCCCAAACCATTTGGCCGGGTCATTGCCCTCGATGAGGATATCGCCCTGATTGAGTGACTCCGCCAACAGGTCGTGATGCCAGCGGCCCACGGCCTCGCAACAGGAGTCGTCTGTGGGATCCAGGGGATCGATGCCGTCGTAGGCCAGTCGATAGATCCTGGACGTGCCGGGCATACATTGATCCTCTGCTTCTACATAAGTCGTGAAATAGACATCGCTGTCAAAGACCACGGGCGCCCCGGTCAGACGCTCCAGATCGTCGAAGCGCTCACCCCACAGGGGACGGGGGCTGATCGTCATCTCGCCGTCATTATCCAATTCGAAGTCCTCTTCGATGGCGATCATGGCCTGCACCGTATCGATCTGGGCGCCGAAATCACCGCGCTGCCCCAGCCCGTAGATCAACACCAACTGCCGGGTCGGCGTGCGGGTCACGGCCGGTCGGAAGGCGGCGGGGCCCATGGTCTCACCCTCATCGAGTCCGCCGACGACCTCTGTGGTCTGGGCGGGATCGAAGAAGAGCTGCACCTTCCATTTTGCCGGATCGGGGTCGGTCATATCGATGCGGAACATCCGTCCCTTCTCGTCGCCTACAAATCCACGGGAACTCACATCGCCGGGATTGGCGCCGCTGAGTACGGGAGAGCCCGTGATATCGGCGCTGAAGGGTTTGTGCTGTCCGTCGAGGTTACGGAAGTCGATAAACCGGCGGATCATCTCCCCACTCTGGAGGTCGATGACGTAGATGGCGCGTCCCGTGATATGGTCGGCGCAATCACCGAGGTCGTGGCCCGTAAAGGGCATCATCGGATTGGCGCCGGCCGAAGTACCGGCCCCCACCAGGGCTATTGGTCGCTGCACCGCTCGGCTATTGACCGTCATATTGACCGAACCCACGGCCGGTTCGCCCACGGTGGTTCCCAAAAAGGGCAACTCCCAAATATCCGCCGGACCGTCGCCGCCAAGCAGGCCGCCGTCGAGCGAACCGACAAGATTGTCCAGGCGACCGGCGCATTCTTCTTCGGGATCCATCTCCTCCGCATAATCCTCGCCGGGGTTGCGGTAGCGCCAGGACGGCATATTCTGCATCTGCAGGGCCTCCCAGTCGGGCCCGAACTCCCAGAGGACGATCGGGTCCGGCATCTGGGGGTCGTTGGCGTCATCGGTGGCGCCGGAGCGGGTGATGTCGAGGGCGAAATAACCGGAGCCGGCCAGCCCCATTCCCTGGACCAATACGGTCCGCCATTGGGAGGCGGTGCTATTGGAGGGACAGGCCCGCAGGTTGGAGCTATAAGCCTCTCCACGCTGGCAAAGACGCACGTCGCGCACCACGGGGGTGCCGTCCATCAGCCCGTCCGTCGAGGTTCCGAAGGCCGAGGCCGCCAGATTACGGTGAATCAGGGCCGGGATATAGGCCCAGGCTTCACGCTGATCCGAGGCCGGGCCCGAACCGGTGCTGGTGTCCTGCGTATATTCGTCGTCCAGGGTCGCCTTGACGATCACGTCGGGCTCGCCGGTGTGGATGGCCCGCAATTGGCCGTCTACGGTGCTCACGTACAGCATGGTGGGGCGCTCGGCGTAATTGCGCCGAAATTCGCGATAACTCTCGATGGGCAATTCCAGATCCGGCGGCCCCACCACGGCGGGATCGGAGTTGTAGATCGCCCCCAGCACACGGTCACGGCGATAATTAGTCCGCGCCCGATAATCGTCGACCATATCCCGGAAATAGTCCTCACGATCGCGGTCCGGATCGAGGTCGTCGGAGATCCTCCAATATTGATAGAACAGGTCGTCGAACTCCGAGCTCGACACACCGATCACATCATCGAGGGTGTCGTAGAGGTTGCCCGTATCGAAGGGCACCCGCGTGTTGACCTGACTTGCCGGATATTGGGAGCTGTTGACTCCTGCGATTTTGAAATTCCCGAATTGATCGTTGTTATTGAACGCCGCTTCCAGTCGGTAGGTGGTGGAAAACAGATCGCCGTCCGATGTATTATCCCCACCGAGCAGGGCCATGTCGTTGCCCGGATCCTCGCCGACGAAACGGGGCAAAAATTCAGGGATCGACGTAAAGACCCGGCGGCGATCGGTGCGGTTGGTGCTGGTGATCACATCCTCTAGATCGTCCTCGGTCAAGCCCGTGGTTCCCAACAATCGAATCATATCCTCATGGACCGCCAGGGGATCTTCAGCGTCGTCGACCTCGATATCGCCCGATGCGGTGCACTCCAGAAGCTGGCGCTGCAACAAGCCGCGGTAGTGGGGGTTGTCCCCTCTGGCCTCCAGGCCGGAATAGAATCGGTATTGGCCAATTCGATCGCCGTCGTCGAGGTAGCTTGTCATGGCCGGCCGCGAGCGCGACGCCAGGCCGGAGGTACCGGCGATTTCGTTGAAGATGAGCTGGAAGGCCCGAATTAAGGCCGCTCGATCGGCGCGGTTGAGTACCACCGCCGGGTGGTAACAATCCCAACTATTGACGTCCGGATTATCCGGCGGGTTGTAGGGGTAGCCCCCATAATAGCTGGGATGATCCTGGGGCATGAGGCAGACGTCGGTATCCGGTTCACAGGAGCCGCGCTCGCCACGACCGTTTCGGACCTCTCGGCCCTGGTTATCATAGGCAGGGAGCATGTCAGCGGGCAGATAATATTGGGCGCAGGTCTCGCCGGCCTGGGCCATATGCGCCACCTTGTCGAGCACCTGAGCGCGGTAGAGATTCTCCGACGAATCGAGATTATCGGTGTCGGTCTCGGTGATGCCCACTCCCAGGATATGGACCTTTGGAAAATGCCGGGGATCGACGTCGCCATCCGTATTGGCCTCCATGATGGTTCGCACGTGGGCGATCATTCGCTCGATGGCCTCTTCGGCGGTGAAATAAGGGAATCGCCCCGCCTCGTAGCCAAAGGCCTGGGAGGGATCGATGACCCGATCGCTTCCCAGCCCGTCGGGGTGGCCGGCGCCGGCGCCGGCGCCACCGGGTGCTTCCGGCTCGGGCACACCGTCAGTGAACATGACCACATGCCGTCCGCGACAGCTCAGATAGGGGTCATAATCCGGGTCCTCTTCATTGGTCGTAAAGGGGTTGCGCGCCGTCGCCGACGAATCTTCCGTGCCGTCGTCGAGGCCGTCATATTGACCGCTCACATAGAATTGATGCAGGTCGTGAAAGGCCGGACCAAAGGGGGTGGACTCACCGATGGCCGTCTGGTGCTTGGGATAGGTAAAGGTGTCGATGCTTCCCGTCTGGCCCTCCTGGTCTTCCAGGCCCGACGAGCCGAGCGCTTCGGCGTCGGTGACACTGTCGTGGTGAACCAAAAAGCCCGTATCCAAAATGGCCTGTTGCACATAGCGGGAGACCCTCATCATATCCCCCTCATCGAGATCGAAGTTGGCGGGACCGATGAATCGAAACAGCCCCATATTATGGCAGGCGGCGTCGTCTTCGGTGCTGCAACTGGAGTTTTGCCAGTCCGGATCGGCTGACTGCCAGTCAAAGCTGACTCCCTGGTAGGGTGAATCACCGGCCATGATATCCGTGGTGGGAAATCGCCAGCCGCCGCTGCGCACCCCGTCGTCGGCGTAGGGATCGAACATGGCCACCGAGAAGATCGCCGTCGAGCCCATGCGATCCAAAATGCCCGTGGCATGTTGCCCGTCGTAGACCTCCTGAATATGGGGCGTGGGGTCACCGGCATCAACGAATTTGGAGAAGGCTTCGATGCCGTCGCCCACGCAGCCGTCCTCGTCGTCGATCTCGGAGCAGCAGACCTGCTCGTTGGCGTAGACATGGCGCATCCGTGGCACGAACCAGCACCCCGGCCCGTCGATGATATTGCGGTTGTCGTCCTCCATATACATATCGCCGGTCAGGATCTGCTTGACCTGGATATGGCGTGGCGTATTGGCGTCGGAGCTAAGACGAAAGCGGGTGTCTTGACGCGCCGTCTTCAATCTACGCCGGACTCCACGGTGAGCGTCGGAGTCGTTCAACACCCCGTCGTATTCACCGTTATTGCAATAATCGTCCTTACTCGATTCCTGAGCCTGGCAGGGCACATGCGTGGGTCGGTGATATTCCTCACACATATGGCTATTTTTGCCGTCCCCCGGATGCCAGACCATGCAGGGCCCTACATAGTCGACGCGATCGTCCTTGTGATATTCGACCTCCGAATATCCTCCGGGAGCGCTGGGATCGCGACGGGCCGAGCCGGGCAGGTTCAACGCCTGGCCGGGGCTCCAGCTCGCGATCTGATTGTCTTCGGTCGAACCGTGGAGCCACCTCGGATAGGCATTATCCCCTTCCTGGGTCCAGTTCATACTGCCCGAGGTGTCGAAGATAATCGTCACCAGCGGCGGCTGACTGACGCCGAGCTCGATGGTGCTCGTCTCGGCGTCGCCGGGGAGCATCATCAACCCCGCACCGGCCACCACGGCCACTGCCAACCCGGCAGCCCACAGCGGTCCCATCGATCTTGATTTGCCGTCCATGCCAGCCCCTTCGGCTTTTTCGAAACGATTCATTGCCTTCATCTTCGCACCGTCCATCTAATTGTTGGCCGCGACCATCTGAAGCCGCGTCCCATTGGCATTGACCTATTGGCACTCAATCGGGCCGATAAAGGCCCGGGAAAGATTCCGCCCAAGGGCCTGGGCTCGTCTGGCCCGGGCGCGAGCCGTATCATCACTGCCGGCCGGTCCCAGGTCCATATTGGCCCAGGAGCCCACGGAGACGCCGATAAAACAGTATTCGTCGCTAAATCCGGGCACCGGCGGCCCCATCACGGGATCGCGTACGATATAGCGGAACATGACCTTTTCCTCGTCGATAGTCTCCACGAAGTCGGTGCGGCTGAACAACCCGCCGTCGGTCTGCAGGGCGATCTCGTCGTCGTTCATCCCCGTGATCGCGTCGTCGTTGTCGGTGTCCACGTCAAAATCAGTGGTAAAGATGACGTATCCGCCGCGGCGCATCGCCCCGGGAGTGGCCTCGATGGCCACCCGACGTTTCATCTGGGCGTCCATGGCCGGAGCCTGCCGCCCGCTTCGCATCACGCCCAGCTGATTGATCGAATCAGACAGCGACTTGGTCTGGCTCTGCAACCGGTGCATCCCCGCCAAAGAGGTGCCCTCCGAGGTGGAGTGCATGGCCACCAGTCCCAGTCCGGACAAGACGAGCATCACCAACAGGGCGAGCACTAGTGCGGCGCCCCGTTCGGCCCGTGGATGGGTAGATTTGGTCCTGAGCATCATCGGATATCTCGCAGGGCGAAGTTCGCTAATTCCACACTGGACTGCACGGTCACCACCCCGGCCGAGCCCTCGGCGTGAGGATAGACCTCGTAGCTTCTCATCTGTCCGTTTTCATTTTCGAAACCCAGCCAGTCGCCGGAGTCGCCGTCGACCACCTCCAGATGGGGTCGGTTGGCGTTCTCCGACTCCGTGCGCGTCGACAGGCGGATATGGGCCATCCGCGCCAATTCGGGCTGAGATGTCGCCGGGTTATCGTCGATGCAATCGCCGCTGTCTTCGACGTCCCATCCATCTTCCCAGCTCCCGCCGCTGAGGGAGACGCCGGCTGTGGGGGCACATTCGAACCATACTCGGAAGTCGACGACGTTCTCGGCGACGATCATGGGCACACCGACGGTCATCCCCTGCAAATCTGCACGGCTCAATCCAGTAGCGCCGTTGGCCAACTGCGAGGCATCGACGCGCTGACGCACGAGCTGAAAGCTCAAGGGATCATCGAGCGAGGGCTGCACGTGGTACCAATAGGCATCGATCATGGCCGCATCAAAGGACGCATCCCCTTCTTCTGCCAAATTGAAGCCCGCCGGCTGATCGCCCTCGGCAAATTGCAGATTTTCCAGTTCGAGCAGCATCTCATCGCCGCCGCCGATGCCACCAGCGCCCTTATTATGAGCCCCAACTGTGGCATTTTGGATGCTTGTGAACTGAGAATAGCCCCGGTTGTCGGTCACCCGCAACAGGCGGGTCTCGGCGATATCCTCCAGATAATCGCTCAGAGCTTCTGCCTGAGTGGAGCTCAGCGAGGTCTCGTCGACAATATCTACGCTGTCCAAGATCCGCGTATCAAAGGGATCGTAGCCCAGAAACCGCAGCATTCCGCGTTCCGTGCTCTCCACGACAACTTCCACGTCGGTTGGGTCCACAAACTCATCGATGCCAGAGATAGCAAAATTGACGAAGAAGCTGCTGGGCACATCATAAGCTCCCATCACGACGACACCGCTAAACGCCGACTGGGGATTGCGATCGCCCACATCGCTCAAATCGCCTCCATAGAGGCTACTATCGTTTTGCCACCCCGAATAACCCATCACGCCGTGGACCAGCATCCCCCCCGGCGGGTTTGGCGCCACCCAGGGATCGGTATCGGCGTTGCTCGTGGCCTGGGCTCCCGCCGACTGGAGATCGGTGCGCACAAATTCCATGCCGAACCGGGCCTGGTTGAGGGCCACGCTCATCCCCTCCACGTCGGTCAGAGAGTCGGAAGTGCGCACGAATAGACCGTAGATCATGATCGTCAGCGCGCCCACCAGCGTCATGGCGATCATCAACTCCACCAGGGTGAAGCCTCGCCGCCAGGGCCGTCTTATATTTTCGCGCAACCTCTGCATCATCGTTCCTTCATCCACATTTGTCGGTCGTCCGCTCGTTGGTCATCGACGATCTGCCAGGTATTAAGAAATTGAAGACTTCAAGCGTCTACCGCCTTGACGGCCGTGCTCAATCGAGTGACCCGGAGACCGCGCAGTTCTAGGTCCTGTTGTTCACCTTCATCCAACTCGATATCTCCCGCCGCCGGACAGACCCCGGCGGG
>SLJM01000008.1 GCA_007135085.1 Myxococcales bacterium | reverse complement strand
TGCGCTTTTTGCGAAGCCCTGTGCGCATCGAGGTCGACGACACAGGCCAGGTCACGGGCCTGGTATGCGAGAAGACCAAATTGACGCCCCCCGACGAATCGGGGCGGGTGGGGCTGGAGAAGACCGGCGAGTTTGAAACCATTCCATGCGATACGGTGGTCTTTGCCATCGGCGACGCCATCGAGCCCTCTCTGGGACTGCCCCTGTCGGCGGAGTGGTCCGGCTCGTTTGCCACGGTCAAACAGGCCTGGGAGGAGAATCCGGATCGGCCGCGCTATATGGTGGATAATCCCCAGGCCGGTGAGCCTCTGTGGGGAACTTTTGTCGTCGGTTGGGCCCGCAAGGCCTCGGACGGTCTGGTCGGAAAGGCCAGGGCCGATGCCGTACAGGGGTGTGATGAGATCATGGCCTACCTCAACGGGGAGTTCCAACGGGGACCAGGCGAGCCTGCCGACGCCGAGGAGCTCCTCTCGAAGCTCGAAGAACTCTTCGACGAGCGCCAGATGGCCGTCGTCGATTACGAGGGAACCAAGACGCTGACCGAAATGGAGGCCGAAGAGGCCCAACGGCTCGGTGTGGAGGAATTCAAATTTTCCAGTACGGCCGAGATGTTGCGCCGTCTACAGATCGGGTAAGGTGGTCTGGTCCCAGGAGAAGAAATGAAAGACATATATCGATCAATTCAAACGACGATGGCCTGCCTGGTGGCAGTGTTGGCGCTGACCCTTGCCGCCGGATGTGCCACGGGGAGCAACTCCGGGGCTGAAAAGGACTCCGGCCCCGATGAGATCGTCGGTCAGCCTCCGTCGGCCGACAGCGAGGATTATCAATTCGCCATGCCCGAGACGGGCCCCAGGGACGAGAAGTTGGTGCAGCCCACGGGCGACGCCGAAGGGGAGGGAGCGATAACCGGTGAGCATCTGCGCTACCTCCGTCAGCGGGGGCCGTCGGTGGTCCTCGAGCACGTGGAGACCAGGCCCCATCATCAGGACGGGCGGTTTGTGGGCTTTGAGATCGTGGCCATCTCCGAGGCCGCCGGCGTTTACGCTGAGCCGGACCTGCAGATCGGCGACGTCATCACCCACGTCAACCTGGTGCGTATGCAAAAGCCCGATGATTATATGGAAGCCTGGGAGACTCTGGAGGAGGCCAGTGAGATTCGCATTGACTTCAAGCGAGATGGCGAAGACGGGCATGTCCTCTGGCCCGTGGAGTGAGAATGGATCCGACCTATCGCCAGGCGGCACGAGCTGAGCGAGGTCAGCGCCAGTGGATGTTCCTATTTTTCGTGGTCGCCATCAGCCTCTGGCTTCAATGGCTGGGGCCGGGAGCGCTGGCCGAGGTGAGAAGTGAAGACGGCTCGGAGTCGGTGCTGGCCCTTCAATTATTGCCGCTGGCGGCGTTGGTGCTGGCGGCGATGTGGAACCACTCCATAGGTCGGCTCACCCTTTTTCCGATCAGCTTCATTCCTGGACTGGTGATGCTCCCCGACGCCGAATTGGAGGCGTTGACCACAGCGGGTTCTCTTATCCTGGCACTGTCGACCCTGGCGCTTTATCTGGTGGTCTCGGCCGCTCGACCTCCGGAGGCCAGCTACGGTGTGCCGCGGCGCCGGCCCGCTCAAGCCGGGGAAGGGGGCGACGGCTATTCACGCAGCTTCCGGCGCTTCGTTGGGGTCCGGATGGCGGTCATGGGTGCCCTATTTGCAGTGATCACCTTCGCGCTCTTCTGGGATCCCAGCGTGGCGGAGGCGCTGGCCGCCGTCGACGGCGAGGCCGGCCGTAAGACCCAGCACGCCTTCGTGGCGGTGGTCATGTATTTTGCCTGGATGGTCGCCGTCTATATGGGGGCCCTGCTGCCCTCGCTCAATTGGGAATATCATCGCCGTCGGCCGCCGCTTAAGAAAGAGAGTCTGGCCCGACCCGGACGACTTCGCCGACGGGTGTGGATCTGGTTGGCCCTGCTCATGACGATGACGACGTCGACCTTTTTGTGGTTGGTTCTGTGAAGGTGAGGAGTTAGATGCGAGCCCGAGTCTACGAAATTCTGGGGGTGGGGTTTCTGCTGGGCAGCGCCTATTTCTTCTACCGAACCGTGGAATTTTTGGCTCGATCCGATTATGTGGCCGGCCTGATGGCGTTGATCGTGGGCTTTTTGGTGATCCGCGCCGGGGTGGACATCTCGCGGCTGGCCGTGGCGGAGACCCGCGAGGAGTCGCAATGAAGAAGGAGATGGCCATTCTTGGACGTCTGGTGGGAATTGCCCTTGTGATAGGTACCATGGTCACCGGCTGTGATGCTTCTCCACAGGTGGAACATCCCGCCGGCGATGAAGCCTGGGATCTGGCGCACTCCTTTGAGGCCGCCGACGAGGAGGTGGTGGCCCGGATCAATGGTCGGGTTATCACTGTCGAAGACGTGCGCGTGGAGTGGAAGAGCACCCCCGACGCGACGGCCGACCAGGTGTTGGAGCGCCTGGTGGAACGGGAGGTGGTGGCACAGCAGGCCCAACAGGCCGGATACCACCGGGGTCAGGAGATCCCTTTCGTGCGAAAACAGGGATTGATCACGGCCATGCTCGAAGAGGAAGTGGAGAGTGCCGATGTCGACGAGTCGCGGCGCGAGCGACTCTATCAGCAGGTCACGGCCGCCCGTCGCGCTCCCGAAGGTCTGCGGGCAAGCCACCTGGTGATCCTGGTGCCCACGGAGATCGAAGAAGACGACGGGACTGTGACCCGGCTTCGACGGGACGATCGGGAGCCCTATTTTGAAGAGGCCCGTCGATTTGTGGAGAGCGCCCTCGACGCCCTCGACGGCCGCAGCGATGACGACGCCCTCCGAGAAGTGGCGCAGTATCTGGAGGCGGAGGTGATCGACGAGCCCTTCCAGGCGGTGGTCAATGAACACCTCCGCTTTCCCAGGCCCGGTCAATATTATGAGGCCGATCATCTGCCCCGAGGGTGGGTCAGCGTCGTCGATGAATTTTCCGAAGGGGCGGAGGCCATGGCCGGCCAAGATCGTTTCGGCCAATTGTCCCAGCCTGTGCGAACGAACTTCGGCTGGCATCTCATCCGGGTCGACGAGGTCCTTTTGGAGCGGCCCGTCGACGAGGAGTCAGCCCACAGGTTTGTGGAGGGCGAATTGCTCCGTCAGGCGCGGCAACAGCGCTATGCCGAATTTGTGGAAGGCCTCATCGACGGCGTGGAGGCCGAGATCTACCCGGAGCGGTTGGGCTCGGTCTTCGAGGAATGAGTCTCATTCCGTGGTGCGCAGCACAGCTTCCAGGGGGCGTCGCGGCGGGTTTGGAGTCTCGGCGGGCACGCCGGCCCACAAAAAGCCCACGATTTCCTCTGTGTCGGCGTCGATCTGAAGAAGCTCGTAGGTCCTTTCGTCGGTGGTGATCCCGCCGGTGCTCCACTTCGAGCCGATCCCCTCGGCCCATAATGAGAGCAGAAAATTCTGAACGGCGCAGGCGATGGCCGCGTAGTCCTCGCGGCGGCGGAAGGGATCGGCGTCTAAGACCTGACTGACCACGACCAATTCAGCGGGGTTGGCGAATTTCTGGCGATAATAGTCGCGCTGCTCGTCGGTGAGGCTACCTTTTTTGGCGGCTTTTAATTCCACGCCCAGACGCACCAATTCGGCGCGACCTCTGGGGCCCACCCGAGTAAACCGCCAGGGGTTGGTCAGCTTGTGATTCGGCGCCCGCAGCGCAGCCTGAAGGGCCCGCTGTACGGCCTCCTCGGAGATCGGTTCATCTCGGTATTCGTGGATCGTGCGGCGATTCAATAAAGCGGTGTAGGTGTCCATAGCATCTCTGTTTGAAGACTTCTGTCTACAGGAGCGGTGCATCGGCCAAGCAGTAATCATAGCGGACAAAAATTGCAATCCTCGTGGAGGGAATGTGGCAACCGCCTCTGAGATCAGATATAGTCGCGGCGATTTTGGTTTCGAAGTGATAACCCTGATTGGTAAACCGGGAGTGATACCGTGAAGATAGGCGTGCCGACAGAGATCAAAAATAATGAGTATCGCGTAGGTCTAATCCCCGCCGGGGTCAGCGAATATGTGCGCAACGGCCATGAGGTCTTCGTGCAGAAAGGAGCCGGGTCGGGCACGGCGATTTCCGATGAGCAATATGTGGAGGTGGGGGCGACCATCCTGGATACGGCCCAGGAGGTCTGGGAGACGGCGGAGATGATCGTCAAGGTCAAAGAGCCGCTGGCCCCCGAATACGATCTAATGCAGCAGGGACAGATCGTCTATACCTACTTCCACCTGGCGGCGGTGCCCGAGCTGGCCGAGGTGTTGTTGGAGCGCCAGGTCGCGGCCGTGGCCTACGAGACGATCCAGCTCGACGACGGACGGCTCCCACTATTGGAGCCCATGAGCGAGGTGGCGGGGCGGATGTCCATTCAGGTGGGTTCCCATTGCCTGCAGCGCGAAAAGGGCGGCAAGGGTATCCTGTTGGGAGGCGTGCCCGGGGTGCGTCGAGCCAACGTGGTGATCATCGGCGGCGGCGTGGTGGGAACCAACGCCGCCAAGATCGCCGTCGGAATGGGCGCTCAGGTCACGATCGTGGACATCGACCTGTATCGGCTGCGTTATCTGGACGATATCTTCGGCAACTCCATCCAGACCCAGCACTCCAACCGTCAGGCGATCGCCGATCTGGTGCTCGACGCCGATCTGGTCGTCGGCGCCGTGCTCATCCCCGGCGCCAAGGCGCCCCATCTGGTCACGGAAGACCATATCAAAGAGATGTCCGAGGGCAGTGTGGTGGTCGACGTCTCCGTCGATCAGGGTGGTTGTATTGCCACCTGTCATCCCACGACACACGAAAATCCCACCTACGTCATCGACGGAGTAGTTCATTATTGCGTGGCCAATATGCCCGGCGCCGTGGCCCAGACCTCGACCTACGCTCTAAACAACACGACCCTTCCCTACGGATTGGCGATCGCCAACAAGGGATTGGAGGATGCACTGGTTGGAGACAAGCCCCTGCAACTGGGGGTCAACACCTACCGCGGAGCCTGCGTACACCCCGCCGTTGCTGAGAGTTTGGGCATCGAGTACCGGGCGATCACGGAGTTTATGTAGGCAGTTATTTTCGGAAAATTTTAATTTGAATGAAATAATCTTGGCCTCGTTTAAAGTTCTAGCACACGAGCTGTCATGAGATTGCCCGGCGCACGACAATCGATCGACAAAGCCATGTAGGCCGAGTCGACCAGGACCGGGCCAACCTCGAGCCAATAGGGGCCGATGCCTATGTTTAGCAAACAGAAGAAAATGGACGCCGATGAACGGAAAGCCTTTCACGAGGAAGCCGTTCCCCATATTGACGCGCTCTACGGGACGGCCCTTCGGCTGACCAAAAGTGAGAGCGACGCAGAGGATCTGATCCAGGAGACGATGCTCAAAGCGTTTCGTTATTTCGACAAATACGAAAATGGCACCAATTGTAAGGCATGGTTGTTCAAGATCATGCACAACACCTTCATCAACCGATATCGCAAAAAGCAGAAGCGACGCGAATATCTGGTCGATGAGGATTATCGGCCCCTCCAGGAGCGCGCCGAGGCGCCGGAGCACACCCCGTTTCATGAGACTTTCGAGACGGAGGAGCAGCTCTACTTCAAGATGTTTGGCGACGAGGTCAAAAAGGCGCTCACCGAAGTGCCCGTGGACTTTCGGATGGTCGTCCTGTTGGCCGATCTTCAGGATTTTGCCTACAAAGAGATCGCCGAGATCATGGACTGCCCGATCGGGACGGTGATGAGCCGACTCTATCGGGGACGGCGGATGCTGCAGGCCCAGCTGCGCGATTATGCGCAGGCCGAGGGCTATATCGATACTGACCAGGCCGGCGAGGAAGAGCAGGAAGAGTCGCCGACTAGCCTGGAGGATTATCGCAAGAAGAAGCAGGCCCAGGCCGGTTAATTTGAGGCTCTGGCTGGTCAACCCAGTTCGGATGAGGGTGTCACCGTGAGTACTATGGTCAGAATTGCCGAGATGAGCTGCGAGGCCTTCGAGCCCTTTATCGATGCCTATATCGATGAGGAATTCGGCGACCGGGAACGGGCTGATATGGAGGCCCATCTGGCCACTTGCGAAGACTGCCGAAAAATGGTGGAGGAACAGATCGCCTTTCGAGCCGAGCTGCGTCGCCACCTGGAGGTTACGCCGGCGCCGGAAACACTGCGCAAGAAAGTCATGTCCGGCCTCGAGGATCTGGAGCGCGAACAGGTCCAGCGCGAGCAGAAGGCCAAGATCGTTCGCATCAGCTGGGTGGTGGGGCCGCTGGCAGCCATGTTGGCCATGGCAATCGTCGTCCCCAATCTGGATCTGACGGTGGCCCCGGCGGCCAGCAGCTCGGGGCCGGTCATCGACCACACCGTGGACTGGCATCAGAGTAATTTCCCTCTGGAAGTGACCACTGCCGATGCCGAAGAAGCGCGCATCTGGTTTGAGGATAAGGTCGACTTCTCGGTGCGGCTTCCCCAATTTGCCGACGATCGAGTCAATCTTTTGGGCGGGCGGATGGCCCATATCGAGGACCGGCGCGCGGCGCTTTTGCTCTACGAGGTCGACGGTGCTCGTTTGAGCGTCATCCTCTTCGACGGCGACGGCGTCAAAGTGCCGCGGGAAAAACTGCGACGTATCCACGACCGAGATATCGTGTGGCTTAACCAGCGGGGCTACGGCGTGGCCGTGGTCCAGGACAGCGGCGTGACCTACGCCATGACCAGCGACCTGTCGGAGAAGCGATTTCTCCATCTGGTGGCGGACACGCTGGAGCGATAGCTCACCGAATATATTCCATTGGCCTGCAGCCAGCCTGGCCGCAGTGCGGAGTAGCAGTTCGCGCTCCAAGGAATCTCGATCTCTTTCGAAAAAGAGTGGGGAACCTCGACAGGATGGGATAATTGCGTCTACAACGGCGGAAATTATCGACGGTTTCCTTCCAGCCGAGAACTCCAATGAACGCAGAACAAATGGTCGTGCTCGCCGGCAAAGATCATCTGGAAAAAGCCCGACAGACCTGGGGAGATTCCTTTCTTCCCGTGGAGCGATGGCCCGATGAGATCGATGAGGGCACCCAGTTGATGGCCCAGCATTCCCACCAGGGTCGCCATGGCTTTCTGCTCTTTGGTGGCGACGAATTGGTGGGAGAGGTGGTCACCGCCTATTGGAGGCGAAGCGACCTTGCGGCGCGGCCCCTTTGCTTCTGGCCGCTGGCCGTTGAGGGGGGACTGGTGGCCCGGGCATGTGGATCGACGGATTCGACGTCAAGGGCAGTGCGAATGGTCCGCAGAGGGGTGGATCGGTGGCGACGCCAGCAATTGGCAACGTTGAAAGTCACGGCGTCGGTCGAGGGGGCTGCCTGGTATGGTTTTTCCTTTGCCTCCGGCTGGGTCTACCGGGCGTTTGAGGCCCGAAGGCACGCCGAAGGAGGGGCGACGAATCTGGTCAGCGCCTTTGGGAAATTGGCGAGCGAGACCCTTGGTGAAGATCAAAGAGGACCGGTGGCTCTGCGGGTGGCCGTCGATCATCGACCCTCGGAAAATCGATCGGGTTCGATGGTGATATCCACCCTGGAGAGGTCCTATTTCGGCCTCGGCACCGCCGGCCAAGGGCCCATGGTCTGGGAGGGGATGGCGGCGTCGACGCTGATGCGAAAAGCGGTGACACCCGAACTTCTGGAGTCGTCGCGCCGTCGCGGCCGCCCCTTCGAAGTGGTCCACCTCGACACGCCCCAGGGCTGGCTGCTCGACGGGCGTCTTCACGAAAGCGAGCGACCCGGTGTGGTCCAGATTGCTCCTGGACCGATGGTGACTTTCCTGTGCCCCGATCAGGGACTGGGCGCAAAAGTGCGCAATATTTTATCCCGTTGATCTTCGGCTCTGCGGGCGTTAGCCTTCTCGTCGTGGTCCCACATTTCCAGCGGACGAGGCGGAGACGATGAATTCGGGCGGAGGCGGCCAGAGTGTATGGCCCACGATATTGAAGGTGGGGGGGATCGGATGTGCGGTCCTGATCTTGGTGGGCGTCGTATTGACGGCGATCGGCGTCTTTCAGATCGCCAACTGCTGCTCTCAACTCCAGGACCTGGGAGAGACCGCCGATCGAGCCGAGGGGGAGGCCTATGAATTCGCCCTGGCGCTTCACGAGGGGGATTATGAGCGGGCTCATCGATTCCTGGATGAGTCGATGGGCGACGAGATCTCGGTCGATGAATTGAGCGCCCACTTCGAACAGTGGCGTGAATTTCTCGACGCCAGCGAGCCCTTCCCCGTTGTGTTTAGCCTCGATGAAGATGGATTTGATCTTAGCACCATGGGCGATTCGAGCCGCTGGTTTGCCAGGACCTGGTTTGCCGTGCCGGCGGGGGGCCAGGAGTATCTGGAGCTGTATTTGATGCTTGAATACGAGCGGGAAGACGGGGTGGAGCTCAAGGCGGGAATTTTTGAGTGGGAGGTGCGCATCACGGAGGCCGAGATCGAGGAAGAGCCTCATACGCTGGTGGCCCGGACGTTCCACCAGGGGTTGCGAAACGGCGATTTTGATCGCCTCTCCAATCATGTCTATCCCGGCGGCCAATTGCCCTGGCCCGACAGCGCGGAGCTGGCCGACCACCTGGGGGAGTTGTCGCGTCGGCTGGCACAATTGGAGCCCGGCGTGCTCTGGGCGGTCATTCCCGTCGATCAAACCCGGCTCATCGTGCGCTATGTGGTCGATGACGGACAGGGCAGCACCTATGTGGTCGATTATACGGTCGTCGCCGCCGACAACAGGATCTATGACGTCTCCCCCCTTCGCCCCTCTCAAGAGGTGGACGATCTATATGGCGATGGTGTCGAGGTGCCTGCGCCGGAGCCCGAAGAGCACTCGCAGCGGGATTTAGACGAAGAGGGCGACACAGAAAAGAGCGACGCCGACGAGGCGCAGGGGCAAGTCAATGATGGCGATCATGACCTTGCAGAAAGCGATGGTGAGTGAGGAACTTGACCCCCATGTGGAAGCGCTGGTAGTCAAATCGGGAAGGAATGTTTTTGACCCACAATGAAAATGGTGAATCTCGGAGTGGATGTCGTCGGCCGATGAGCTGGCGGCTCTCCCGAGAAGAGCCCAACTATTGAGGTTGGTAATGAGCAAGAATCCGGAAGCCACCGATGTCGTTCAGGCCGCCAGTCAATCGGGAGCGGAGATCACCGAACCGGGAGAGCGTTTCTTCAAGGCCCACCTGACTCAGTTGCAGGAAGCCCTGGAATATGTGGAGCTGGAAAACCACGTGCGGCTCATCCTCAGCGAGCCCAAAAATGAAGTGATCGTCAACTTTCCGGTCATGATGGACGACGGCTCCTATGAGTTGTTCACGGGCTACCGAATTCAGCACAATAATGTGATGGGGCCCTACAAGGGAGGGATGCGCTATCACCACGACGTGACTTTGGATGAGGTCAAGGCGCTGGCGGCGCTGATGACCTATAAATGCGCCTTGCTGGAGGTGCCCTTTGGTGGCGCCAAGGGGGGGATCCGCATCAACCCCCATGATTATAGCAAGACCGAGCAGGAACGGTTGACCCGGCGTTTCACCCACGATCTGGGCAATAATATTGGCCCTGAATACGATATTCCGGCGCCCGATATGGGGACCAACAGCCAGACCATGGTCTGGATGATGGACACCTATATGAATATGCACGGCGCGGTCGACAAGAACGCCAATCGCCGCATCGTCACCGGCAAGAGCCTGACCTCCGGTGGAAGCCGCGGTCGCGCCAAGGCCACCGGCCAGGGGGTGGTGTACTGCATCCAGGAATGGGCCAACGAAAACGGCCTTCGCCTCGACGGAGCGCGGTTTATCCTGCAGGGATACGGAAATGTGGGAAGCCATTGCGCGCAGATCCTCAATCGATTGGGCGCCGAATTGGTGGCCGTTCAGGACCATACGGGATCGGTCTACAACCCGGAGGGGATCTACCCTCGAAAGCTCAGCCAGTGGGTGGAGCGTACGGGCGGGGTCGCGGGATATGACGGCGCAAAAGCGATCGATAACGATGAGTTCTGGGGCGTGGAGAGCGAGATCTGTGTCCCCGCTGCTCTGGAGCTTCAGATCGACGCCGAGGTCGCCAAAAAGCTCAAATGCAAGGTCGTCGCCGAGGGGGCCAACGGGCCGACCACGCTGGAAGGTGACAAAGTCCTGCGGGAACGGGAGATCGACGTCATCCCCGACGTACTGGCCAATGCCGGCGGTGTAGTGGTCTCCTATTTCGAGTGGGTCCAAAACAAGCGATCTGAGTCCTGGCAGCTCCAGGAAGTAGACAGCCGACTCCATTTCATGATGAAGCGGGCCTACCACGAAGTGCGGGCCTTCTCGCGGGAGCATGAGGTGGACAACCGCACGGCCAGCCTGGCGGTGGCCCTGCGGCGTATCAACGCCGTCTATGTGGAGCGCGGAGTATTTCCCTGATCTGCGGCGTCGTGTTGCGGCGCCATTGATGTGTCGGCCCCTCAGTCTCCTATCGAGACGGAGGGGTCGTTTCGATCTAACTATCATCGAGGCCACACCTCATGACCAGACAACCAACACGATTCGGCGTCGATACGGGAGGAACCTTTACGGATGTCATTTGTCGCATCCCCTCGGGGGAGTTGGCGGTGCATAAATTGCTGTCCACGCCGGCCGATCCATCAAAGGCTATCGGCGATGGGGTGGGGGCGCTGAAGTCTGATGGGGAGGGGCGCCGGGAAGTGATTCACGGCACGACGGTGGCAACCAATGCATTGTTGGAGCGGCGGGGGGCGAAGATCGCCTTCGTGACCACGAAGGGCTTCGAAGATCTGTTGTGGCTAAGACGTCAGACGCGCCCCGAGTTATACGCTCTGCAGGTGGAGGTCGAGCCGCCTCTGGTGGAACAATCCATGAGTTTCGGCGTGGCCGAGCGCCTCGACGAGCGCGGAGGAGTCGTCGAGGAATTGACGGACCGGGCCATCGCCCAGATCGTCGATGAGGTCGACGCCGCCGAACCGGAAGCGGTGGTGGTCTGCCTGCTTCATGCCTATGCCAACGAGGCCCATGAGCAGCGTCTGGTCGACGCCTTTCGCCGACATCGAGAGGACTGGCACGTCACCGGGGCCTGCGAAATTACGGCTACTTTTCGCGAATATGAGAGGGCGTCGACGGCGACAATTAACGGCTATGTGGGCCCCGTGATGGGGCGCTATCTGGCGAAGTTGCAGCGACGGCTCACCGAGTTGGATCGGCTGGAGGTATTGCAATCCCACGGGGGGCGGGCCGACGTCGAACAGGCCGGGCGGCTGCCGGTGCAGACCGTGTTGTCCGGGCCGGCCGGCGGGGTGGTGGGGGCAGTGGAGGCGGCCAAAGAGGTGGGTGTCGAACAGGTGATCTCCTTCGATATGGGCGGCACCTCCACAGACGTCAGCCTCGCCAACGGGGAGCCGACGCTGACCGAAGAGGGAGCTATTGGGAGCCTGCCCTTGCAGGTGCCGGTCATCGATATCTACACCGTCGGCGCCGGGGGTGGGTCGATTGCCTGGATCGACGCCGGCGGCGCCCTGCGGGTGGGGCCGCGAAGCGCCGGCGCCGATCCGGGACCGGCGGCCTATGGCAACGGCGGAAATTTGCCGACGGTCACCGACGCCCACGTGGTGTTGGGAAGTCTTCGTCCCGATCGGTTTTTGGGTGGAGGTATGGAGCTCGATGTAGAGGCCGCGCAGCGGGTCGTCGGTGAGCTGGCCGAAGAACTCGGCGAGGATATGGCGTCTACGGCGCGTGGGATATTGGAGGTGGCAGATGCGGCGATGGCGCGGGCCATCAAGGTCATCTCTCTGGAGCGCGGCCACGACCCACGGAACTACAGCCTGGTCGCTTTCGGCGGCGCCGGGGGCCTTCACGCCTGCAGGCTTGCCAAAGTGCTGGAGATGGATCGCGTGATGGTGCCGCGATTCCCCGGCCTGCTCTCGGCGGTGGGGATGTTGCGCGCCGACGCTAAACGCCTCTACTCACAGACTGCACTCCAGCCGTTGGAGGGGGCCCTAAAGGGAGCCGAGCAGGAAAATCTGAAGTCCTTGATGGCTCAATTCGAAAACCGGGCAAAGAGCGAGATGGGAGGCGGTGATTGCAGCCTCAGTTGGACAGCCTCTCTTCGCTATGAAGGTCAGAGTTTTGCAATTGCCCTGGAGGTGGACTGGGCAGCCGGGGTCGAGGTGTGGTCCGATCCGACGGAGCGTTTCGAGGAGGAACACCAGCGCCTTTACGGCTATCGAGCAAAGGGGCGACCAGTGGAGTTGGTCGACCTGCGGCTCGAGGCTCGACGCAGCGCGCCAGGTTGGACCGCTCAACCAGTGGACGACGACGAGGAGGGCCAGGCAGCGCCTGCCCAGACGGTGGAGGTCGATCTCGGTGATGGACCGGCGCCCACCGAAATAATTGAGCGAACCCAGCTCGCCATAGGTGACGTCGTCGATGGACCGGCGGTGATCACCGAATATAGCGGGACTACTCTCGTATTGGCCGGGTGGAGTGCAGAAAATCAGTCGGGCCATCTCGTATTGCGGCGCAGGAGGGAGCAATGAACGCCATCGAACTCGAGGTCTTTCGACACCTCTTTGCCTCGATCGCCGAGGAGATGGGGGTGGTGCTGATGCGCTCCTCTTTTTCTCCGAATATCAAGGAGCGCCGCGACTTCTCGTGTGCCCTCTTCGACGCCGATGGCGAGATGGTCGCCCAGGCCGCCCATATCCCGGTGCATCTGGGATCGACGCCGATGAGCGTGGACGCCGCTCGCGAGGCCGTGCCCATGAGCGACGGCGATCATGTGGTGCTAAACGACCCCTATGCGGGGGGCACCCACCTGCCGGATATCACGTTTGTGTCGCCATTATGCGACGACGAGGGTCAGGTGCTCTTCTATGTGGCCAATCGTGCCCACCACGCCGACGTCGGCGGCGGCACGCCGGGCAGTCTCGGTCTGTCGAAGAGTGTGGACGACGAGGGGATCCGCATCGAGCCCACATTGTGGAGCGACGAATTAGAGGAGCGAATCGCTTCTGCCAGTCGTACTCCCGAGGAGCGCCGGGGTGACCTAAAAGCCCAGGTCGCCGCCAATCGCCGCGGCATCGCCAGGCTCGCCGAAGAGTTGGACCGCCGGGGGGAGAAACTGTTGGAGGCGGCCCGTTCGCTCCAGGATCATAGTCAGCGCTTTATGGCAGCGACCCTCGACGAGATGGCCGACGGAAGCTGGGAGTTTGAAGATATACTGGAGGGCGACGGGTTTGGCTCGGGGCAGATCTCAATCCGCGCCGAGGTGACCATCGACGGCGACAGGGCGACCGTCGATTTTTCGAAGAGCGCCGATGAAGTGGTCGGGCCGTTTAACGTGCCCCGGGCGGTGACCCTGTCGGCGACGCTCTACGTCTTTCGCTGCCTGGCCAGCGCCGACCTTCCCACCAACGGTGGGTATATGCGCTGTATCGATGTCATTACACGGTCGGGCTCGGTGGTGGACGCCCGCTATCCGGCGCCGGTGGCTCTGGGCAATGTGGAGACAAGCCAGCGGATCACCGATGTCGTCTTGGGAGCCCTGGCAAAGGCGCTGCCCCACAGGATTCCCGCCGCCTCCGCCGGCACCATGAATAACTTGGCCATCGGTGGCGGCGACACTCGCCGAAAGGGACAGCCCTTTGCTTATTACGAGACCATCGCCGGCGGCAGCGGCGCCGGCCCCGACTACCACGGCGCCTCGGCGGTCCACACCCATATGACGAATACCCTCAACACACCGGTAGAGGCGCTGGAGCACGCCTACCCGTTGAGGATCGAGCGATACGCATTGCGACGCAAATCCGGCGGGGCGGGCACCTATCGAGGCGGCGATGGCGTCATTCGCACCTACCGATTTCTGGCGCCGGCGACGGTGACGCTCATGACCGAGCGCCGTATACGCGGCCCTTACGGCCTGGCCGGTGGTGAGGACGGAAAAGCCGGGGAGGACCGGTTGACTCGAGCCGATGGAGAGATTGTCGAACTCGGATCGCGGGAGGTCATCGATGTCGAGATCGATGACCGACTGGTGGTGGAGACCCCCGGAGGTGGTGGGTTTGGAATCAAAAAGTCAGACGAAGGCCGACCTGGTTAAACCCCACCTGGGGTTCGACTCGCCAGTTGCTGGCGTCAAGGTCGTCCTCGGATGTCGCCGATGGCTTTGTGAGGAAATAGAGAAGAGCTCCCGTGGCCAGGCCCGTGGCGCCGACGGCGGTGGTGATGGTGCCGGCGAAGCGGTAGGAGTCGGCCTGGTCGAGGTGGTCGTAGCGGCGTTGGTCGAAGGTCTCGGGGTCGTCGAAATTATTTTCCAGGGTCTGGGCCGCCGAGGTCTGTTGGGCGGAGAGCACCAAAAGAGTAATCCCGGCGGCGGTGACCACGCCGGAGCCGGCCATGGTCCACAGCCCGGCGCGGCGGCGCGACTGTTCGGTGGAGCTAAATAGGGAGTCCTCGGATATCAGGGTGGTCTCCACTGTGCGTTGGTGGCCTGCGACGGCGCGGCCTCGCGTTTCGGTGGGGCGAAAGCCGGGACCGTCGAAGGCAAAGCGGTAGCTGCCCTGTCGAAGGGAGACGTCCACCGGGGTATGGCCCAGCGAATACCACTGGCCGTTGTCGAGGACGATATGAGCTTTACTTCCGGGGGGGCTGCTTCGCAGTTCGACGACCGCCGGATCGTCGTCGAGGGCGTCTTCGATGGTAGCCACGCGCTGCCGAATTCGCTGGGCCGTGGCCGAATCGGGATCTTCTTGCTCCAAAAATTGGTGATAATAGGCAAGGGCCGGCTCGTAGAGCCCCAGCTCGTGGAGGCTGCGGCCGATGGCGGCCAACAGGAATGAATCTGGGGCTACTTCGTAGGCCCGTCGATAATAGGTCAGCGCCCAGTCATAGCGCTCGTCTTCGAAACAATTGACGCCATGCATGGTCAATTCGTTGGCGTCTTCACTCTGGTGGGGGGCGATATAGGTGGGACATTCCGCGGTGGCTTCATCGTCTTTTTGAGCCCAGGCGGTCCCGATCGCCTGGGGCCCGCAGATCAAAAAGGCGGCGATCGCCGCCGTGGCCAATAGGTGCCGGCGCGGTCGTTCCTGGTTTCGATTCCCCGGGGGGAGGCGGTATGAATTCATGGGAAAAAATACGACGGGGAAACTTCACGGAAATTTTCATTTCGTACTGTAGTGCTGGGATGCTCCCGTGACAAGTGCCGGATTTTGCGACTAAATGCCCGGCGTTCAACGGTGGGGCGATGGCTGGTACGTCGATTGCTAGGACGGCTCGATTGGCCTATATTGGCAGCGGATCGATGGTCGATGCTCAAGGCCCCGATTCCGGGGGATCGCCAGGCGATCAAACCAGGGTATTAAGAGACAGTTAAGTGGCCGACTCGAATCCACAGTCTGCGGCAGGGGAGAAGAAGGAAAAGACCTGCTGGCAATGCGGACGCAGCTTCGTAACCGCCATGGAAGTCTGCCCCGACGACGGGGCCCGTCTCATTGAGACCGGGATCAGCGACGAGGACCCCCTGGTGGGGTCGATCTTCGACGGCCGATTCGAGATTCAAAAAAAGCTGGGCGAAGGGGGCATGGGGGCGGTCTATATGGCGCGTCGTCTCGATTTTGAGACCGACGTGGCCCTCAAATTATTGAAGATGGATTTCGCCCGCGACGATGGGATCCGAAAGCGCTTTATGTACGAGGCTCGGGTCATCTCCAACCTGCGTCATCCCCACGCGGTTCGGCTCTACGATTTCGGCCAGACCGCCGAGGGCCATGTCTATATGGTCATGGAGCTTCTCGAAGGGGAGAGCCTGGCCGATCGGTTGTCCTATCGCTTCGTCACCTATCGGGAAGTCTTCGACATCATCCCCCCCATCTGCGGGGTGTTGGGCGAGGCTCATTCCCGAGACGTGATCCACCGGGATTTGAAGCCTGAGAATATCTACCTGCTAGAGGTCGAGGAAAATCGAGAATTTCCAAAATTGCTCGACTTCGGAATCGCCAAGCACAATCGCGCCGAGACGATGACCAAGTCCGGCACCCTCTGGGGGACGCCGGCCTATATGAGCCCCGAGCAGGCACGGGGAGATAGCGTGGGGGCGCCGGCCGATATCTACGGCATCGGGATCATGCTCTTCGAGTTGATCAGCGGCAACCTCCCGTTCCACGCCTCGACCCAGATGGGTTATGCCGTGCGCCATATCCACGAGCAGGTCCGACCCCTGTCGTCGATCCCCGGCCTGGAGAGCGTGCCCGAGGAGTTGGATCAATTCATCGGCGCCATGCTGGCCAAAGATCCGTCGGAGCGGCCGGAGTCCATGGAGGTGGTGGCCACCACGCTGGCGCGAATTCGCGACGACTATTTCGACGATGAACTCCTGGATTCGGTGCCCGCTCAGGAGGTCGACCCCATTGGCCTTCAGGGCTGGATCAACGAGGCTCCCGAGGTCTCCCAGGAGATGCCCGCAGCCAAAGGCAATGGCAAGGAGTTGACCCCCGAGCAATTGGCGGCCACCGCCGTGGCCCAGGGGGGATTGGCCAACGTCGACATCGACCCGGCGCTGCGAGAGACCTCCGTATTTTCGGCGAATGAGCGGGACGAGTTGGATGGGGCACCCAGGGATTTCGTCGAAACGGCTGCCCTGGGCAAGCCGGCGGCGTCCTCCCAGGAGGAGGAGAGACTTGGCGGGGATTCGGCGGTCGAACTGAGCGATAACGAATGGGCAGTGGACAAACGGCTCGTCGTCGGTGCGCTGGTGATCTTTATCGTCGCCGGTTTGGGGGGAGTTAGCTTGATGCTCATGACCGATGACGACGATGAATCAGAGGAACTAGCGGTGGCCGTCGAGACCGATGAGCAGGACGCTCAGGATCGGGAGTCACCGGACCCGCCTGGGGAAGAAATCGCAGATACCGTGGATTCTTCGGGGGTAGCAGTGAGCGCCACCGCCCAGGCGTTGTCGGTGATGATCCGGGCCTACGAAGTGGTCCGCGATATCGAACCGGACGGCCTGGATGAGGATTTCGAGGAGGAGTTGGATTTCCTCTATGGCGGCACCGGCGAGGGCGGTGGTGGGGGCTCGGCCGACGATGAAGCACGTGTGCGGGAGGCGCTGGAGCGCACCTTTTGAGCGGCACCATCATTTTTCCATATCAAATCTTGGGAGAAATTACGTGAAGGGCAGAATTATCAGGAAGCTGCGTATCGAGAAATTGGCGCAGGGAGGCGATGGACTATCCCATCTGCCCGACGGGAGAGTGGTCTTCGTACGCGGCGGCGTACCCGGTGATCTGGTGGACGTAGAACTGGAGAAGGACAAGAAGACCTGGGCTCGCGGGCAGGTCGTCGAGGTCCACGAACCGTCGCAGGCCCGCACCGATAGGGTGGGTTGCGACGCCTTTGAACGCGGTTGTGGGGGCTGCCAATTCTGGGGCGTGGGCTACGAGGATGAGTTGGGCTGGAAGGTCGAGGCCGCTCGGGAGGCCATGGCGCGGATCAGTAAGTTGGATCTGCCGGAGCCGGAAGTCATTGCCGCTCCGTCGATAAGGGATTATCGAAGCCGGGTGACCTTTCATCAGCGCCGTGACGGGGAAGATATCAAATGTGGTTTTTATGCCGCCGGCAGCCGTGAGGTCGTCGCCGTCGACGGCTGTCCCGTGGCCCGGCCCGAGATCGACGAGGCGATGGCCGAGATCGGCGGCGCCCTGGCCATGTTGGGCCGGGCCGATATTACGGGGGAGACCTGTGGCGACGGTCAGGCCGTGATCTTGGTGGAGCTGGGACGAAAGGAGCGAATTCGCCACGATCAACTCGAGGAGTTATCGCGAATCGTGGAGCAGGGGATGGTGGTCTCCGGGGTGGAGGTCGTCGACTATCGCGGCAAATATTTCATCATCGGCGACACCACCGTCGACGCTGCCGAGGTCCTGGCTCAATCTCCGGTGGAGTCGATGAGGGTCAAACCGGGGCGGTTTCGCCAGGCCAATCAGGCGATCAATAAGCTTCTCGTGGAGCAGGTCGTCACAGAGATTGCCGCCGCAAATGATCGGCCGCGGGTGGTGGAGTTATTTTGTGGAGCCGGAAATTTTTCCTTCGCCCTGGCTCCCCATGTCGAGGGGTTGGTCGGTTATGAAGCCAGCGAGGGAGCCATCGAGGCGGCCCATCAGATGGCGGAGCTCGCCGAGCACGGCGGGCGGCTCAATTTTCACATCGCCGATCTTTTCGACGAGGAGATCGTCGCCGGTATCGGCGAGTTATCTTTCGACGTGCTGCTCCTCGACCCGCCCAGAGAGGGAGCGGCCCAGGTGGCCCGACAGATGGCCGACGAGCAGGCCTCGCCGGAGCTCAATCAGATCGTGTATGTCTCCTGCGATCCGGCCTGCCTGGCCCGGGATCTCAAGACCCTGGTCGGCGGCGGCTGGTCGGTGGATTCCCTCCGGTTTTTCGATATGTTTCCCCGAACCTCCCACCTGGAGGCTCTGGTCTGTCTGCGCCGTTGATCCAGTGTTGCGGATCAGGGCTCTGATTCAATCTCAGCTGCCTCTAGAGCGCCGTCGGCGGCATTGTTGATCGTCTGCCGGGCCTGTTCGATAGGCTCGCCAATCTCAGCGGCCCGTCGGCGGGCCTGATCCTCGATGCTCTGATGCTCCGCTTCGATGGCCTGACGCCTTTGCTCATCATCAAATTGGCGGGGAGCTTCATCTTCACAGGCTAACAGGGCCAAGAGAACCACTCCCAGGCTCAGGGCGATGGTGCTGGTCCGTGGAGAGATCATTCGTGCATCAGGGGGCCGAGTTCGGCCTCCGAAATGGTGTCGCGGCTGATATTTTGAATGAGCTTGCACAGGGGAGTGACCAACATGCGCAGCATTCGGTTTTGCTCGAGGTCACCGCTCCAGAATTGGGCTCCCTGGTAGGTGCCCACGTCCTGAGCGGAGATGCGCAGGTGGATATTGGTCTCGTCATCGTCGCGCCCACGTCGAGGTGGGGCGTGATTCCAATAGGGATAAGTCAGAAAGAGCCTGATGAACTGACGATAATCCTCTTCGGTGAACTGGAGACTCCATAACTCCACGTCCTCCGGGGAGGTCCTCCAGCTGAGCAGCACTTTTCCAGAACCGGAGACCTGCAGGGTGATGATCCCCAGTTCATCGTCAAAGCCCCCGAGCTGGCAGAAGAAATGTAAACTCTGGGTTGTCGACTCACGACCTAGGACCGCCTTGAGTCTACGCTCCAAGATCTCGATGGGGTCTGACACGGATTAACCTCCGACCGGGGATGGATGAGACATGCTTGTCAAGTTTTAGTACCAAGCATGTTTTACCGTCAAGGTCGGCAACGAAATGGACCGGCGGAGAAATAATAGCGTCCAGTGGATCTGGGCGCGAGGTAGATTGCATTTTGATAGAGTGTAACTCCACTTTCTATGGAGGACCATACCCCGAACGGGGGATGGCAGGACGGGACGAACCATGGTTTCTACCAATACCGCCAGCCCAGGGAGAAGTTGGTCACCCAATTACCGTTGTTGGGCACCTCCGGGGCGCCGATGTCGATGGGCCTGGCAAAGTGGAGGCGAAAGACCAGGGGGCCGAGGCCGAAATTAAAGCCCGCCACCGGCGAGAACACACGCCATTCCCAGAGGTCGCTCAGGTCTTCTCCGACGCCGCCGAAGTCGGCGCCCACCATGCCCTCGATATCGATGAGGGGCACCCGAAGTAGGAAGTTGAGGGGAAAGCGAAGCTCTGCTTTGGAGAAGAAGAAGCGGCTGCCCAGCAAAAAGCGGGTGTCGGCAAATTCCACGCCTCGCAGGGTGTCGAAGCTGGACAGGAAGAACTGACGGGCCAATTCGCCGCCGAAGGTGCTGCCGGCGCCCATGCGCAGCGAGAAGTTTATCCGATCGTAGATCGGGAAGTAGCGTTCAGCGTCGAGTCGGACCGTGCCGTGGACTTCGTCGTCAAAGGGTTGGACGTCCACGGTGGATTCCAGCAACGCCGAAGATCCGTCGATGGGGCCCGTGCCCGGGTGGAGGCGGATCGTATTATAGCCAAGGCTCACCGATGGTGAGGCCTGGAAGCGGTGGGAGTCAAAGGTCTGCTCCCATTGTTGGAGGGAGTCGGAGGTGACGTTGTCGCGAACCCGGTCCTGTAGAAAAAAGGCCACTCCCCCCACGGCCAGATCGGCCTGGATGAAGGTGAAGCGATCGAAGGGATAGCGCACGGTCCCGCGGCCACCGTAGAAGCGTTCGCCAGAAAAGGGGCGACCGAAGAGCTCTTCGGTGGGCTCCAGGGTGTCATCGATTCGGTAGCGCACGTCCTGGAAGAGGCCGGTGCCCCAGATAAGGCGGCTCTCCTGGTTGAGGTAGAGCACGTCGGCCAGGGTGTTGTTGAGATCACCGAAGGCCAGCACGTTGATGAAGAGGGCGTGATTTCTCAGGCGGTCGTTTGCCAGAAACATGAGCTGGCCGAAGACACCGGCGCTGCTGGCACCGAGGAGGCCAAAGATATTGCTCACCTGCCAGTTGCCGAGTTCGGTGGCCCGATAGGGAGATGCCGTGTCCAGCGACAGGGTGGGGAATGGGGCGGCCTGGTCCGGATCGTCCTCCTGTGCCAGTTGTTCGTCCTGGACGAGGTTGTCGGCGGAAATACGCACCACGCGGCGCTGGCCCCGGTAGTGAAAGGTGGTCCAGAGCGAATCATTCGGGCCGGGAGAGACATCAAATACGCCGGTGACCATATCGGTGCGTCGGGCCAGATCCTCGCCGGTCCACTCGTAGATATTTGCCCGAGAGCCCGTAAAAGCGGAGAAGAAAATCCGGCCGTCAGCCATGGCTCGCGGATCGAAGTGATCGCGGGCCTCGAAGGTCAGGCGTTCAGGCGTCCCGTCACCGCTGTCCGGATCGATTCGAAAGAGATTATATCGGCCGTGACCGGTGGCATCCGAGGCGTAGACCACGCCGTCGGGGCCCCAACTGACGCCCCGTTCGGCATAGGCGTCGTCGGTCAGGCGGGTGACCATAAAATCATCGCCCTCCAGAGCTTGGAAGATATAGAGATCTTTTTGGCCCTCTTCGTCGAGGCCCAGAAAGGCGATGCGTCGGCCGTCGGGGGAAAAGGCGGGAGACTCGGCGGTGACCAGGCCGTGTTCGCTCAGATCGTAGGTCCCTCGCGAGCGGGTGCGGATTCGCACGTTCCAGCTCCCGTCACCGTCCTCTTCGGCCCGGTGGCGGACCTCTTTGAGGTAGAGAAGATCCCGCCCTTTGGAACGGGCGAAATAGACGGCCTGGTCATTGTGAACGTCGAAATTTCTCGGCCCCACCGGGTGGAGGGACTCCGCGCCGGGCTGACCGTCGCTGGCCACCCGGTGGTGTCGACGGGGGGCGCGACTGTCGGTCAAAAAGAGGCGCACCTGACCGGTGGAGCGCTGGATGGACCGATACATGATCAGGTGGCCGTTGGGCGACGATGCCATGGTCTGCAGGTACCCACGGGTATCGTTGAAGAAGGTCAGATCCTGGGCATCCTGGCTGGAGTCGAGGTAGGTCTCGTAGGAACGCCGCTTGATCCAGGCCTCGAATTCAGCGGAGATCTTGCGCGCCGGGTCGCCCGTGATATCGGCCAGCAGAGAACGAAAGGTCTTGGTGTCGGTCTGTCCCTCCCGGGCTCCCACGAGTCGGTAGGAGCGATTGAAGACCTCCTGGATCGTCCCCTCTCCGTAATGGTCTTCCAAAAAGGCCACCCGGGCCTGTCCGATCTTATAGGTCCACAATTGGCTGAACGGCCGATCCTCGAAAAAATCGAGGATCACATAGCCCTGTGTGGGATCGGGGTTGAGCAAAAGATCGCGGGTGAGCATCTCCGCTTCCGGATCGAGTCCCCCCAGAGCGTAAAATTCGGCCATCCCCTCGATAAACCACAGGGGCATGCGGTCCAGGGGATCGCCGGAGAGGCCGGCGTCGCGGACGACGTCGCGGGCCTTCTGGATCTGAAATTGGTGGACCATCTCATGGGTCGAGATATGCTGGAAGAGGCGGTGATCACCGAAATAGGGGAGCACCAATTCCAGGTCTGCCCGACCGGTCACCCCGAGGACGCCCTCCTGAATGGGGAAGATATTGGTCTGCAAAAACTCCTGGTACGTATTGTACAGAATATAGGGCAGAGTGCGCCGTGGGACGTGTTGGAAGTCCTCCACCAATTCGCGGTAGCTCTCCTCGATAAAGGCGGCGGCCCGCTCGGCGATCTCTCGTTCCCGCTCGTAGAAATAGAGGCGAACTCCTCCCTGGCGATCGCTGAGATCGGTGGCTTCGAAGGCCGGTTCAATCTCTTCACCGTCGGTGTCCTCTTCGTCGTTGGCCCTCAATTCCGGTTCCGGCGGGTCCGTGCCCGTGTCCTCGGCAGGATCGGGAAAGTCCACATAGCCCATGGGCGGCGACGAGCTGTGAAAATCAACCTGGCCGTGACGGCGAATCGGCGAGGCCGTCGATTCGGTGGTCGTCGCTTCGCCGTCTTTTCGCAGCGAACGGGCCATGGCCTCCAGGGCCTGTCCCGGATTGAAGCCGTCGATATCGGAGCTGTCGGCTTCGGGACCGATCTCGATATCTTTATAGTGCCACTCAAAATCGAAGTAGCGCACGTTCGACTGGTTGGGCCGCCGAGGATAGACGTAGATCTGGGCGTCTACCGGCCAGGGAAAGGAGGTAAGCACCATCACTGTGCACAGGGCAAAGAGTGCCAGTTGCAATACAGCCTTGGAAAAATCCTTCAATCTGGGCATGGGGCGCTCATAGTTGACATGGGGATGGCATATCGAGGCAGAACATCAAATCTACATGGGGCATCAAGAATCGACAGTGTCGCCATTGGCACAGGTCCCTGACAATGTTGGCCGACATCGGCACCTGACAAGTGCCGAGTTTAACTATAGGCGACGACGTCCGCAGAAAACAGTGGCAGTCTCTCCCCGAGAAGGGGCGGACAAAGCCTTGGAGAGCGTCCGGTGTTGGTGGTAGAGTCGAGCGTTGTGCATAGGAGAGAATTATTTCAACGGAGTTGCTTTCTATGAAACCACTCGTCATCGCAATGCCGGGGGAGACCGAGCTGGGCCAGGCGTTGGCCCGCTCCGTCGATGGCGACCTGGCAGACAGGGAGATCCGCTCCTTCCCCGACGGAGAGAGTTATATTCGCATCGATTCGCCGGTGGAAGGACGAGAGGTAATCGTCGCCTGCAGTCTCGATGAGCCGAATCAAAAGGCGATGCCCCTGTTGTATGTGGCCGATACGGTCCGCGATCTTCGGGCCGCCCGAATCGGGCTGGTCTCGCCATATCTGGCTTATATGCGTCAGGACGCCCGTTTTCGTCCCGGTGAGGGGGTGACCAGTCATTATTTCGGTCGACTTCTGTCAGGCGTCTTCGATTGGATGATTACCGTCGACCCCCATCTGCATCGCCACTCCGGGCTCGATGATATCTATTCTATTCCCACCCGCATCGTGGAAGCGGCTCGTCCCATCGCCAGGTGGATCGCGGAGCGGGTCGACGATCCCTTGCTGGTGGGCCCCGACGAGGAGAGCGCCCAGTGGGTGCACGCCGTGGCCGAGGCGGGAAGTTTCCCGTCGATCATCCTCGAAAAGATCCGTCACGGCGACTACGACGTCGAGGTGGGAGGAAGCGATCTGGGGGGCCGCGTTAATCAGCAACCGGTGCTCATCGACGATATCATCTCCACGGGGAGGACCATGCTCGAAGCGGTGCGCCACCTGTCGGAGCTTCAATTCAGGCCGCCCATCTGCGTGGGCATTCACGGCCTTTTCGTCGAAGACGCCCGTGCCCAGCTGGAGGGGGCGGGCATAGCCGAGTTGGTGACCTGTAATACGGTGGCCCACGATACGAATGATATCGATATCCGCCCCGAGGTGGGGCGGGCGGCGGCCGAATTGTTGGGCCGCCAGGGAAGGGCCTCTCAGATGTCGAGCGGAGTGGTCTGAGTTCCACTGATCAGGCCGAGCGAAGATCGCCTGCGGCGGCCTGTACGAGCGCCACCGCAGCGATGGCCGCCGTATCAGTGCGCAAGATTCTCGGACCCAGGGCAATGGCCACCGCGCCGTGGTCGACCAGGTTATTGACCTCGTCGTCGCTAAAGCCCCCTTCCGGTCCAATCCACAGCCCCACAGAAGAGATTTCCCCGTCCAATTGAGCCAGCGCCGATTGCGCTGAAGGTGCATCATCGATGGGATGGGCCACCAGGTGGACGTCGCAATTGGATTGTTCCATCGCCTCCGTCAGCGAGCGCGGACGCTCCAGATCGGGAATGACCGTGCGCCCACATTGGCGAGAGGCGGCGGCCAGTTTCTTATTCCACCGCGCCATCTTGTGATCGAGCCTGTCGGCGGCGATGCTGACCACCGTGCGCTCCGTCTCCAGTGGGACGATGGTGGTCACCCCCAATTCGGTGACCTTTTCCATAAGCCATTCCCAGCGTTTTCCCTTCGGAACTCCCTGGTACAACACAATATCGAGGGGGCTTTCGCCGCGCTCGGTGCTTTTTAGCACCTCGATTCTGAGTCGGACTTTATCTCCGACGTCGACGACCTCTGTGCGGGCGATCGTGCCCTGACCGTCGAAGAGTTCGACGGCGTCGCCGGGCTGGAGGCGCAAGACGTCTCGCAGATAATGAGCCCGGTCGCCGTCGAGGTCGATGGTCTGGCTCACCGAGCGATTCTCCAGAACGGTAGGCGCCACGTGTACGCGTCGCATCAATTCTCCTCACGTCGCTTCAGATGAAGGGCGATCCATTCGCCGTCTTGACGGCTCTCGATAATCTCGAAGTCGGGGTGTTCGAAGGCGGCTTTCATATCGTCGATCTGGTGGTCGGCGATGCCGCTGAGCAGAAGCTCTCCACCGGGGGCGACCACTCGAAATAGATCGTCTCGAAGTTCGAGCAGAATATTGGCCAGGATATTGGCGACGACGAGCTCAAAGGTCTCGTCGATATCGGCAAGAGCTGTGGTGGAGAGCTCGATCTCTTCGCTGCTGAACTGGTTTTTCTCGATATTTTCGATGGCGACCCCGACGGCGGTGTCGTCGACGTCGATGCCGACGACCCGGGAGACGCCGAGGCCAGCGGCGGCCATCGACAAGATCGCCGAGCCACAGCCCACATCGAGCATGGTCGAGATATTTCGGTCGCCGACAATCTCATCGACGAGGATAGCGCAGAGTTTCGTCGTCTCATGGGTGCCCGTCCCGAAGGCCATTCCGGGCTCGATGACGAGAATGACCTCGGCGCTATCGTCGTCGGGCACATCCCAGGGCGGACCCACGGCCACTCGCGGCGACAGGTTGGTGGCCTGGAAATATTTCATCCACGACGTCTCCCAACTTCGGTCCGTATAGCTG
>SLJM01000454.1 GCA_007135085.1 Myxococcales bacterium | reverse complement strand
GGGCTCGACGACCACGTAATAGGTCACCCCGGGAACGGCGTAGTGGGTCTGCTCAAAGGCGTTGTCGCAGGAGGTGGCCGCCTCTTCGTCGCGGCAGGAGTCCTCGCGAATCTCAATCACCAGCGGATCTGTGCTGTCCTCGATGGAGATGTCGATCTCCATCGGCTCGTCGACGGTAAATGAGAAGACTGCCTGCGGGCTATCTTCGTGCTCGCTGCCACAGGTGGTGCTCACCACGTTGGGCTGGCCCGTGGCGTCGGCGGTGACCTCCTGACTGTCGTCGGCGCTCAGCTCGCCGATATCGGTGGGCTCATGGCAGCTATAGCCCGGATCGGCGGCGGGCTCGCATTGGCCCTCAAAACAGATCTCGTCGTCGGCGCACTCCACATCGGCGCAGGGATCCTCTTGATTATTCTTATTCTGGTTGTTCTTGTTCTGGTTATTCTCGTCGTCGTTGGGATCGTCGTTGGTGGGCGCGTTGCTGAGGATATTGTGATTATCCCCACCATTGCTCTCCCCGCAGGCACCGATCGCGGCGATGGCCAACAGAAGACAACCCACCAGAATCAAGGCCCGGGATTTCGTCTCTGGTCTACCCATGAGAATATCTCACCAAAATTACCGTGGTCTGTTATACGTAAAGAAATCTCGCTTCTTTATAATGGTAACAAAACCACAAGCGGACTTCTAAGGGACCGACGTGAAGAGTTGTTGCTTCCCCCTTGATTTCTTGCGCTAAAAGAGCCTCAACGATCGGGCTCACCGGCCCAGGGGACTCGATTTTGAACCACCTGACCGTCGGCTTCCTCGTAATCCTCACTTCCAACGGGCATCCCCTCGTCGACGAGCTCCCCGTCGGCCAGATAATCGACAAAACGCAGGGGCAACCCCTCGGCCAGGGGAAAGGAGCTGCTCTTCTGGAGGTGAATATGGAGATGGGGCGTATGGGAGCGGCCGGAGTTGCCGCATTGAGCCACCTTCTGTCCCGCCACCACGTCATCGCCGGCGCCCACCTGCAGCGACCCCTCTCGAAAATGAGCCATGAATAGATATTCCTCTTCGGCCACGCGGATCACCACGTGATTGCCCAGAATCTGATTGGGCTCATATTCGCCGGGCTGCTGATCGGGCTCGGCGCCGTAGACCGAGACCACGCGACCGTCGACGGGGGCGCGTACAGGGGCCCCGTAGCAATGGTGATCCTCTAGCCTGGAGCCGTCGCCCTCGTAGCGCTTGCCGTCGACCACGGGGGCAAAATCATATCCCCAGCGATGAGCCATGGTGGTGGCGTGATAATTGCGGCTGCGATCGTCGCCGCCGGCCAGGGTGACCCACTCACCATCGAAGGGCAGCCGATATTCGTTGGCCGATGTCCAATCGGCGGTGGAGACGGGGGCCGTAAAGAGGTTGACCTTGCCCAGATAACCCACGGCCAACAGACAGGCAAAGGCGATGGTCCGCGACATTCGCCACACGGGCGGGCGGAAGAGGGTTCGAATCAGCCCCCAGAACATCAGGGGCATGGTCAAAATCCCCACAAAGGAGATCACCACCGAGTGGGCCCACACGCTGGGCTCGCCAAGCCTCCCAAAGGCCACCGCGTAGGCCACGACCTGGATGATCAGGGCGGCCACCCCCAATTTCGCCCACAACTCCCAGCGATCGTCATCGCTTTTGAGCTTTTCGTATAACCCGCGCGGCCCGTCTACGCTCTGTTCACTCATCGTCGTTGCCCTACGTCATATTGCCGGCATAACCCGGTCGCCTCATTGCCACATCCTGCTGTACCAGACCGGCTCTTAGCCAGACAAGGTGCTTGTCCCTGTTGGGTGGGCCTTGTTATCGTGGATCCAGCTCCTTTGCCGCTCCAAGCTACCGTCGCCGACGTCGTTACGATGCCCATCTGTCCCAAATGCCAGACAAAGAATGACGTCCTCGGTGCCAACTGCCCGCATGACGATTATTATTTCATCGACGAAGGGGCCCTGGAGCAAGCCAAATACGATCCCCTCATCGGCCGCAAAGCGGCTGACAAATACGTCATCGTCGACGTCATCGGCGAAGGCGGCATGGGCGCGGTCTATCGGGCGCTGCAGCTCCCCGTGGAACGGGAGGTGGCCCTGAAGATGCTGCGTACCGAGATGGAGCATTCTCCTCAGGTGCGAAAGCGCTTCGTCCGCGAAGCCCGGGCGGTCTCGCGGCTGACCCATCCCAATATCATCACCCTCCATGACTTTGGCTTCACCGAGCACGACCAGCCCTATATGGTCATGGAATACGCCCCGGGCCAGGAGTTGACGGACTGGCTGTGGGCTGAGGATATGACCACGGAGCGCCTGCTCCACGTCTTTCGCCAGATCCTATCTGCTCTGGCCGAAGCCCACGAAAATGACGTAGTCCATCGCGATCTCAAACCGGAAAATGTGATCATCACCCGCGCCGGTGGGGACCGGGATTACGTCAAGCTCCTCGATTTTGGCATCGCCCGCCTGATCAATAAGGAGGCCACCCAGGGATTGACCCGCGATGGCGAGGTCTTCGGCACTCCCCATTATATGTCGCCCGAACAATCTCAGGGCAAAAAGGCTATCGGCCCCGCCTCCGATGTCTACGCCATGGGGATCATGCTCTACGAATTTTTTTCGGGCACCCCGCCCTTCGACGCCGACACACCGCTGGCGGTGCTGTTCATGCATATCCACGACGAAATGCCCGACCTGAACCCGCGATCCGGTCTACACCTTCCCGAAGGCATTGCCCCGATCATCGCCGGGGCCACCGAAAAGGCTCCCCACGATCGCTACGCCGACGCCGGGCAGATGTTGGCCGCTTTCGACGAGGCTCTGGGCCTGCGTCACTCCGGCCATTTCGTCGCCGCCCCCGCCGAGACGGGCCCGCGGGCCAAGGTGCCGGATACGGCCGAGATCGCCCCCAGGGTCCACTCCAACCACCGGGGGCGAACCGACCTGCTGACCCCGGGTCCCATGGAGCGCGACGCCGACCCCGATGGCCCCGGCGACCGACGCACGGAGGTCATCCCCCTGGTGGCGAGCAACAAAGGCGGAGAGGCCACCGAAGAGATGGAGCGACGGGGACCCAACAGGACGCTTATGGTCGCCGTACTTTTCGGTGTCCTTGGTGTGATCGCCGCCGTGACCGTCGTCATCTCCTCCGACACCGACGAGCCCGTCGACGAAGCTCCGGCCGAGACGATCCTGGCCGCCGCCGAGCCGGAGCCGCAACGGTCGCCGGAACCGGTGCCGGAACCGGTGCCGGAGACGGAGACGGGGCCGGAGACGGAACCGGAACGGTCGCCGGAGACGGAACCGGAACGGTCGCCGGAGACGGAACCGGAACGGTCGCCGGAGACGGAACGGTCGCCGGAGACGGAACGGTCGCCGGAGACGGAACGGTCGCCGGAGACGGAACGGTCGCCGGAGCCGGAACCGATGCCGGAGACGGAACGGTCGCCGGAGCCGGAACCGATGCCGGAGACGGAACCGGAACCAGAGCCAGCCCCCGAAGAGGAGGGCCCGGCCATGTTCCAGCGCCCCTCAGAGCCCACCAAATTTGACCGTCCCTCTCGATGACAGTAAAACAAATCAGTCGGCGCCGGCCCACCCATCTTCGCTGTGGAATTCATCGTGGCACCATCACCGAAAATCCCATTCACCCTGATGCCTTTTCTGTTGGCCGGTCTTGCTTCTCTGGTACTGGCGGCTCCAACCACCGTTCAGGCCCAACAACAAGAGGCCACCGAAGAGGCCGAGCAACCGGGCTACGATCCGGCCGCTCGCGCCGCCGAGCATTATGAAGAAGCGGCACAGGCCTACGGAGAGGGCAACTTCGAGCGCGCCGCCGAGCTCCTACAGCGAGCTTTCGCCCACGACCCAAACCTGATCTACAAATATAACGAGATCTTGGCCTTGATGGGCATGGGCGACTACGAGCAAGCCCTGCGCCTGCTCGACACCTTCGGCGAACCCATGGAGGCCGACGGCCGGTTTACGGACCTCGACGAATTGGAGGCCGAATTAAAAGAGGCCATCGCCGCCGCCGAGACCGACGGCGAAGACGAAGCCCCCGAAGAGGAAGAACCGCTGGTCGTAGAACAACCACCGGAGCTGGAGCCTCAAGAAGAAGTCGCTGATAGCCCCAATATTTTGGCCTGGACCCTGGTGGGCACCGGCGCGGCGTTGCTCGGCGGCGGCGGGTTCGTCGCATCGGGAATCCTCATCGCCGACGAGATGGAACGTCTAAACCAATATACCAGCGTCGAATACGAAGACTCCGACGAATTCAGTCACGAAGCCGACGTCTCCGTCTTAAACACCCACCGCATCATCAGCGTCGTCCTCCTGTCGGCGGGCTTTGCCGCCACCGCCACCGGCGTGGGGTTGTTGCTCTTCGACCGCGGCGACGCCAACCCACAAGCCCGTGAAGGCCTCCAACTGACACCGATGGCAGACGGTCAGAATCTGGGCGCTTCTTTATCGGGCCGTTTTTGACTCTATCTTGTCAATTTACGATGGGCCGTATCTTTTTTTGGGCTCCAGTGGCAGTCCTTTACTCCCTCAATCACCACTTTTTTGACCAATCACAACCCGACATTTTTAAGTGAGGTTTTATTTTATGACCACCCTGACACAGCGACTCGACACGGTGGACCGACAGATCGTCATCGACGATACGGCGACCCTCATCGACAACGAAGTGGCCAATAAATCGGGCCTCTCCGGCATGGCCATCAAGGGAGGCTATAAGGTCGTCAAAAAGCTCAAGCCCAATATGATCGAAGAGGCCATCGACAACCTCCTCGACGACTTCTCACAGGCCCTGGACCCGCTCTACCAGGACTATGTGGCCGACGACGGAGCCACCACCTTTGAGGCCTACCTGGCAGACCACGACAAGCAGGCGGCCAACGATTTGCTGGGCATCACCGATCGGCGCGCCGAGAAGACGGACCATAAGGTGCTCAAAAAAACCTACGGACGCCTTCGCGGCCAGGCCGAAAAACACGTCCGTGAAGCCCTGCCCGGGGTGGGCCGACTCATCGACCGCCACGCCCCCAAGGAATGAGCCAGAATTTGCAGACTGCAGCCCTGATCTTGCGCACCGTCGATTACGGGGATAACCACGTCATCGTCGACCTTCTGGGCCGCGACACGGGGCGTCTATCGGCGATCGCCCACGGTGCCCAGAAGAGCCGCAAGCGCTTCGGCGGGGCCCTCGAGCCCCTGCGGGTCGTCGAGGCCTCCCTGACTCAGCGTCGGGGAAGCGATCTGTGGCGCCTCGACGAGCTCGAGGTCATCGAGAGCTTCACCGGCATCGACGAGCGCATCGAGACCATCACCGCCGCCAGCTACGCCACCGAATTGGTCCGCGAGACCTGGCGCGAGGGCGAGGAAGCACAGCCCATCTTCGAATTATTGCGCCGCTTCTTCGCCCACCTGCCAGCCTGTTCGACCAACTCGTCCATCGAGCGACTGACCCATCAATTCGAATTCCAACTGCTGCGCCTCTACGGCCTGGCGCCGGCCCTGGAGGGCTGCGCCCGTTGCGGCAAAACTCCGGAGGCCATGAACAGCCTTCGCTTGAGCCGCCGCGGCGAGGGGTTGGTCTGCGCAGATTGTCGCCACACCGGCGACGCCATGGGCGTCATCTCCCAGCCCACCCTGGCCGTCCTCCATCATCTGGCTGACCCCGATTGTCCCCTCCCCGACGACGACCTCCACTCGGCGATGGCCCAGGCCGGCCGCGTGCTGGCCAACGCCATCGACCAGCTCGTCGACCGCCCCCTGCTCAGCCGGCAAATGTTGCGCCAACTGCTTTAATTCACCGCCTGGTCAATCTCTGAATTGACATGGGGTTATCATACACTTGATACTTTCCCGGTTGCGCTGAAATACATCACCGGACATAGCGATGACCGACAACGCGTCTTTTTTCCTTCTCTCCCTCCTGGTCTCACTTATTCTGTTCGGCGCCGGATGTTCCGGCCTCTTCGAAGATCTGGACCATCTGGACTTCGATCCCTCTCAGCACGAAAATCACAACCAGATAAGCTGTGACGAAGGCCAGACCTTTTGTCACGGAAGTTGTGTCAACCTCGAGGAAGACGCCGACTATTGCGGTGATTGCGACACCTCCTGCCCGAACCCGGAGTTCGGCAGCCGGTCCTGTTTGGCCGGCCAATGCGTCGTTCAATGTCAGGCCGACTTTGATGCTTGCGACCTCGATTGCGTCGACCTCAATACGGACGACGATAATTGCGGGGGCTGCGGAATTCGCTGTAATTCAAGCGAGAGCTGCACTGAGGGCCGATGCCTCCCGCGCTGCACTATCGATGAGGAGTGCACCGAATCACCGGAACACTCCGTCGCCGTCTGCACCGACGGGGTCTGCAGCTTTGAATGCCTTGGCGAACTTCAGCGATGCGACGATAAATGCGTCGACATCGAGACCGATATCCAACACTGCGGCGGCTGCCATGAAGTCTGCGACGGCCATGCCTGCATCGACGGTCAGTGCCACGCCTGTAATCCCGATAATTTCCTGGCCTCCACAGCAGATCCCCAGGATTATTCGTTTGGTGGCGGCTCCGGAACCGCGAGCGATCCATTTTTGATCTGCTCTCCCACGCAGCTTGCCGACATCGACGGGGACTCCTCATTCTGGGGGGCTCATTTTAAGCTCTACGCCGATCTCGATCTGGCAGAGCTGACCGACTTCGAGGGAATTGGCGGCGTCGCCTCCGGCTTTTCAGGCACCTTCGACGGCAACGGTTTATCCCTGTCAAACCTGAGGATCGACCACAGCCAAAACCCCTCGGCCGGCTTATTCCGACGTCTTGACGCGAACGCAGAGGTGAGCAACCTCCGGCTCCTGAATTTCGAAGTGGACTCTCATTTTCATCAACGGGCCGGCGCTCTGGCCGGCTCCGCGTATAATGCATTTATTTCGGACATTACCGTCAACGGAGCCAGGGTCAACACCTTCCGATACGGCGGCGGACTCATCGGCGAGAGCCAGGGGACGACGATGGAAAACATCGAAATGACCGACGTCGTCGTCCAATCGAACGCGCTGGAAGCTCCCAATGGTCCGGACGTCGGTCATTTCGGTGGATTGGTCGGCGAATATTCTGGGACGATCAATAATATAAGCCTTCAAAACATTCATATCATCGGCACCAACAGCGTGGGCGGGCTGGTCGGCGAGGCCGGTGAATTGGCGAAAATTGAGTCGGTGGCGATCACGGATCTGATGTTGAGCGTTGTCGACATCATCGATGACCCGGAGCATGTGGGCGGACTGGCCGGGCAAAACCGGGGGGAGATCTCCTCCGCCTCCGTCATCGGCCACATCGAAGAAGGCATCGCTCATGATGCGGGCGGGCTGGTGGGGCTCAACCATCCTTCGGGCACCATCGTAGAGTCCCATGCTCACGTCTCCATCGACCTCTCCGGCGGCTATCGAATCGGCGGCCTGGTGGGGACCAATTCGGGGAGCATTCAACGCTCCTTTGCCACTGGAATGATCGAGAGCGGAAACTTTGTCGTCGGCGGCCTGGTCGGTGCCCATAGTCGGGTGCCCGAAGATGGGAGCGCGCCGCCCTATCCTCACCAGATCCTGGACTGCTATGCCACCGGTGACGTGGCCGGAAATAGTGAAACGGGAGGCTTCGTGGGCCTTTCCGGTTTTTTCGGAGCTCCCGACGACAATATGACGCTCCCGCTCATCCAAAACTCCTACTCGACTGGAAAGGTCACGGGCCAATCCATGAATCATTCCCATCGTGGCTTTATCGGATTGGGAGAGAACGCCGAAATCAACGCCTCCTATTGGGATATCGAAACCTCGATCCGCACAAGCGGCTCATCAAACGAGAGCCACGAACTTATTGGTCTGATCTCCTATGAGTTCTCCGATCTGGACCAACACTTCACCACCTGGGATTTCACCGACACCTGGATCCTGGGACAGACCTCGGACGGAGAGACTCGCCCCATCCTGAAGTGGCAGAGCGAATAGATCAGCGGAAGCGATCAATCGCCCACGGCGGTGATACGCCGACCACAGAGGGTGGCCAGAGCGATGATCGAGGTCTGGGGATTGACCCCCGTATTGGAGGGGAAGGCGCTGGAGTCGGCCACGAAGAGCCCGCCGATATGGTGGTGTTCGAAATTCGGGCCCACCACGCTGGTCTGGGGATCACTGCCCATGCGGCAGGTCC
>SLJM01000033.1 GCA_007135085.1 Myxococcales bacterium | reverse complement strand
CGCTCCACCCCGCGCCGAAGGCGCTCCACCCCGCGCCGAAGGCGCTCCATCCCGCTTTTTTTGAGCGGAGCTCAAAAGAGCCGGCCTTGTGCCGACAGAGAGAAGACGTCCATCGACATGGCGATGGCGATGTGGAGTAATACTCCCGGCCAGATCGACTTGTAGTGGTAGGACATGGCGCCAAGGACGATGCCGGCGATGATGGAGCCCAGCGTCTCCGGCAGGGGCTTTCCGAAGTGGATCATCACGTAGGGGATGGTGGAGATGAAGATCGAGTAGACCCCGAAGCGGTGTTTTAAGCCGTGGATCAAAAAGCCTCGATAGAAGAATTCGAGGGCGAAGAATTGAGCGGCGTAGACCAATTGCCAGGCCAGAAAATCAAAGGCGCTGCGATCGGCGTATTGATAGAAGGGGTAAGAAGATTGGAAGTCCTCGGTCAAAGAGGCAATGAGGACCACGGGGAACATGATGAAGAACAGGGCCAGGAAGAGGCCGTATCCCGGTGATTTACCCGGAGAGGGAAGGCCGTAGTCCGACAGGTGTTCCTTCCAGATATAGCGGATCAGGATCGCCGGGATGAGGAAATAGCCGATGACCGTGGTGCCGCTCCAATAGGTCAGGCGTGCCAGTCGGGAAAAATCGTGGCTCAAAAACCACTCTCGAAGTGTCTCCTCCGGATCTTCGACGAAGGGCTGCAAGAAGATATGGAGTGCTTCCCAGTCACCGGAGCCGCCGTAATAATTGAGCAGCGACAGGATGACGCAGGCCAAAACGAAGATGATCACCACTCGCCAGTCGATATGCCCCGGCGGCTTCGAGAGCTGGGCGTGGCGGCTGGTCTGCTCGTGGAAAGCCAGCGCCTGAAGGAATTTGATATAGATGGTGCGAAGTTTTTGACGCATCGTGGCGAACTACTCGTCGAGACTGCGAAACTGCTGGAGCCATTGCCCTGACTCGGAGGGTCCGCTAATGCTTTTAGGCGGCGCCTGCGCTTTTAGAATAAAACGATCGCCCTTTCCAGCGGAGATCGCCTCTCGGTAGTGCTGGTAGGTGATGGACGTAAACGGCAAAACCATGAGTGACGCAACAGAATTGAGGTGGCGAAATACGGCGGCCCAGCATATTGCCTCCGAACCGAGGTCGGTGGCGGTATTGCCGCCGGAGTTGGCCAATCAGATCGCCGCCGGGGAGGTCGTGGAGCGTCCGGCATCGGTGGTCAAAGAGCTTGTGGAGAATAGCCTGGACGCCGGGGCGCGGCGTATCGAGGTGGTCATCGAGGAGGGGGGGCGCGATCTGATCCGCGTGGAAGACGACGGCTGTGGGATGCGCCGCGAAGACGCGCTGCGGGCTTTCGAGCGCCACGCCACGAGTAAGATCACCAAAGTAGACGATCTCTTCGCCATCGGGAGCCTCGGTTTTCGCGGCGAAGCGCTGCCGTCGATCGCGTCTGTGTCTCGATTGGAGCTTCAGACCAAACCTCACGACGATATTGGCGGGACGCGAATCTTCGTCGAGGGCGGGGTGATCCGCGAGGTCGAAGACGTGGGCAAGGCGGCGGGGACGACGGTGATCGTCGAAGAGCTGTTCTTCAATACGCCGGCGCGGCTGAAATTTTTGAAGACCCCGGCCACGGAGACTCGCTATATTACGGAGATGCTCACTCGAATGGCGCTGAGCCGGCCCGACGTGCGATTCAAGCTGCGAAAGGATGGGAAAGTTCGACTCGATCTTCCCGAAGTGGACAATCTAAAGGATCGGATCTTGGCCGTGATGGGCCGCGAGGTCTACGACGATCTCTATCCAACCTTCGAGTATCCGGCGATCCATGGGGTGGTGGCGCGGGGGTATTTTTCCAAACCCGGCCATTCTCAGCGCTCGGCGCGAAACGTCTATACCTTCGTCAACGGCCGCTTCGTTCAGGATCGGACGATTCGAGCGGCGATTCGAAAATCCTATAAGCGGATGCTCGAACGAGGACGACATCCTAGCGTGGTGCTCTTTGTGGAGGTGCCCTTTTCGTTGGTCGACGTCAACGTCCACCCCGCCAAAACGGAGGTGCGCTTCGACGATACGCAGCCCATCTTTCGCGCCGTCTATCATGCGATCGCCGACGCCCTGGCCGAGGCGCCCTGGCTCGACGACCAGGATAAGACCTATTCACTCGGTGAACGGCGAACTTTTGGCGGCGGTGACGGGCAGGGCGCTTCGACGATGATCCAGCCCGGCCAGGTCCACGTCGAGCCGTTGAACGTGCGCCATCGCAAGCTCTCCCAGCAACAGCGCCTCGACCCTGGCGAGCTCAACTCGCCGTTTTTCGAGCGCCACCGGGAGGGCAACTCCCAGGTCGGTTTCTCCGATCCCGGATTATCACCGCTGCGAGAGCCGCCGCGTATCGATCTGGGCCAGGTCGGCGACGAGGTGCCCGCCGACGGTGATGAGGGCAACTATTTCTCGACTCTGAAAGTTATCGGACAATATCGGCGTGCCTATATCGTCTGCGAAGACGCGTCGGGGCTGGTGATCATTGACCAACACGCCGCCCACGAGCGGATCGCCTTCGAATATTTGCGCCAGACCTATGCAGAAGATCATCAGGAAAAGCAGCCCATGCTCTTTCCCCTGCGGTTGGAGCTCGACGCGTTGAGATCGGACGTGATGCAGGAACAGCTCGACTTTTTCCTGGACGCCGGCTTTGAGATCGAGCATTTCGGCGCCGACACCTACGTGCTCAAAGAGATCCCCGCCGTGCTGGAGGGGGCGCCCCACGAGAAGTTGATCACCGACGCCCTCGACGATCTCTCCAACCTGGGCACGTCGTCACGCGTCGAAGAGGCCCTGGACGATATTTTGAGCCGTATGGCCTGCCACTCCGTGGTGCGCGGGCCGACGAACCTGACCATCGAGGAATGTGAGGGGCTGCTTCGCGAGATGGACACCATCGACTTCAAGGGAAATTGTCCCCATGGTCGGCCCGTCTATTACCGCATTCCCCTGATGGAGTTGGAGAAGGCATTCGACAGGCGATAGTACAATGGAGCGCGGCCAGCTTGGTCGCATTGTAGAGAGACGCAGTGGAATTCGATTACGACAGAGTCGATCTCGAGGGGCTGGAGCGCATCATCGTCATCGCCGGGCCCACGGGGGTGGGAAAGACGGCGCTGTCCCTGGAGCTGGCGAAGGAGCTGGACGCAGAGATCGTGAGCGTCGACAGCCTTCAGGTCTATCGCTATCTCGATATTGGCACCGCCAAGGTAAGCCCTGAGGAAAGGGAGCAGATCCCGCACCATCTCATCGATGTGGTCGACCCCGACGAGGACTTCAACGCCGCGGCGTTTAAGCGTCACGCCAACGAGGCGATCCGCGATATCCACAGCCGGGGAAAGGCGGTGTTGTTGGTCGGCGGGACTGGTTTGTATGTGCGCCTTTTGGTCCACGGGCTATTCGACGCACCGCCACCGAGCGAAGAGTTGCGGGCAAAATACGCTCGCCAGGCCGAGGAGTATGGTCGAGAATTTCTCCACGATCGACTCAAAGAGGTCGATCCCGAATTGGCCGCCAAATTCCACCCCAATGATTTCGTCAGGGTCTCGCGGGGACTCGAGATCTACGATCAGACGGGAAAGCCGCTGAGCGTTCATCAACGAGAACATCGGTTTTCTCGGCCCAATTATCACGCCCTTAAGATCGCCCTGATTCGGCCCCGGGAGCAACTCTACGATCGGATCAACCGGCGGGTGGACCAGATGTTGGAGCTCGGGTTGGAGCAGGAATATCGCAGCCTCATGGAACGCGGCTATGATCGTTCGCTCAAACCGCTGACCAGCCTGGGATATCGGCAGATCGGTGAGTATCTCTTCGACGGCTTGCCCCTGGCTGAGGCCGTGGCAGATATCAAACAGGCCACGCGGCGCTATGCCAAACAACAGATCTCCTGGTTTCGCGGCGAACCCCAGACAAATTGGGCCCTCGCTCCGGTGCTCAGAGACGGTCAGGTGCCGGCGGAGGTCCTGGGCGATATGGAGGCATTTTTGGCCGGTGAGAAGCCCGGGCTTGAATGGGCGCAGATCGATTCGTATAACGTCACCGGCGCTGAAAGCGACGAATGAATTCCCTTCGAAAATAGGCAGCTATCATGACGGCCAAGGATCTGGTGGGCAACCACATCGAGACGTTGAAGCCCTATGTGCCGGGCAAACCCATCGAGGAGCTCAAACGAGAGCTCGGTGTGGAAAACCCCATCAAATTGGCGAGCAACGAAAATCCGCTGGGGCCGAGCCCGAGGGCCATGGCCGCCATCGAAGCGGCGTTGCCCGATCTTCATATCTATCCCGACGGGGCAGCTCACCATATGGTCGGCGCCGTCAGTGAGTATCACGACGTGACGCCCCAGGAGGTCATCAACGGCAACGGCTCCGATGAATTACTGACCATCGCGGTGCGCACTTTTTGTGAATTTGGCCAGGACAGCGCCGTGATCTCAAAGCATAGCTTTGCGGCCTACGGGATCCGCTGCCAGAGCCACAACCTCAATATCAAATGGGTGGCCACCGACGAGGGGCTAAAATACGATCTCCAGGCCATGGCCGAGGCCATCGACGAGACGACGAAGATCACCTTTATTGCAAACCCCAACAATCCCACCGGCACTTATGTAAACGCCGACGAGCTGCGCCGGTTCTTGAAGGCCATTCCCGATCATGTGGTGGTGTTGGTCGACGAGGCCTATCACGACTATGTGGAGGCCGATGATTACGCCTCGGCGCTGGAGATGCGAGATATTCACGAGCGGCTCATCGTCACTCGTACGCTCAGCAAATGCTACGGCATGGCGGGAGCTCGCATCGGGTATGGAATCGCCAACGAGGAGATCATCAACCGAATGAACCGCGTGCGCGAACCCTTTAACTCCAATAGCCTCGCCCAGGTAGCGCTGTCTGAAGCGCTGGCGGACCGTGAGTTCGTGGAGCGTTCCGTGGCGGTCAATCGGGAGGGAAGGGCGGTCCTGGAGTCGGGCCTGGCCGATCTTGGTCTGGAGTGGATTCCCAGCCAGACTAATTTCCTATTGGTCAAAATGCCCGTCGATGGACGGCAGATCTACGATGCCATGCTTCGAAAAGGGGTGATCTTGAGGCCCATGGCAGGCTACGGCCTGCCCAAATGGCTGCGGATCTCGCTTGCGGAACGAGAAAAGATGGAGCGCTGCGTCGACAGCCTGCGAGAAGTTCTCACCGAGGTGGCATCGTGATTATCGCCATCGACGGCCCCGCCGGGGCAGGAAAATCCACGATTTCCAATGAGATCGCCCGTCGTCAGGGATTTCAATTGGTCGATACAGGGGCCATGTACCGCACGGTGGCCTTTGAAGCAGCCCGCCGCGACGTCGATCTGGGCGATGCCGATGCAGTGGCGAAAGTGGCCCGATCGCTGGACTTCGAATTTCGCTTCGAGGAGGGTGAAAACGTCACCTATTGCGACGGTCGACCCCTGCGCCAGGAGATCCGCACCGCCCAGGTGAGCCACGACGCCAGCATCGTCTCGGCACACCCGAAGGTTCGCGACGTGCTCGTCGAATTGCAGCAACAGGTAGGACGTGAGCGAGACAGCGTCCTCGAGGGGCGCGATATCGGCACCGTGGTCTTCCCCGACGCCGACGTAAAACTCTATATCACTGCTTCAGCAAAGGTGCGGGCCCAACGGCGAGTCGAGCAGATGCGCGATCAGGGGTTGGAGGCCGATTTCGACGAAGTCTACAACGAGATCGTCGACCGCGATCGCCGCGACTCCGAGCGCGACGTAGCGCCACTTAGACAGGCCGAAGACGCGGTGAGGATCGACACCTCCGAGATGGACATCGACGAGGTCCTCGCCAGGGTGGAAGAGCTCGTAGCTCAGTATTCGTAAATAAAAATTGGGGGGGGCCGAAAGAGTCGGTGAATGCTCGAGAGAGTTGAGAAAATATTGGATACGCTTCGTCTTCTTGTCTATTGTTCCTTTTTTGTTCAATCGGCAGATAGTTTTGTTCAATCGGCATATAGCCAATAAGCGCGCATACTCTGCGCTCATCAATGGAGAGATAATGAGTTTGAATACTAGAGGTTTGTTTTTTTCTATTTGTATCGCCTGCCTGGTTTTGCTCGTCGGTTGTGTCGATGAGAGTGCCGAGGATATCGATCGGCCCGAGGGCTCAAAAGACGTAGTCTCCGATGCTCAGCTAGACGAATTTTTGGATATCGGTGCTGAAGTTTACGGTGGTAGCGCTCCGCCTGATATCGCCGGGACCTTCTTTTTTGGTGATGTCGAGGTCATCTATTCGAGCGATCCCAGTTGGCCGGGAAATGTGGATGTTTGGTGCCATGAGGAGGTGACGTATACGGCGAGTGACGTCGACGACGTTTACGATGCGACTGCCGACTCACCGAACTGTGATTTAGAGGGGGCCGGTACTTCCAGTTTTATCTCCGGTGAAGGTGATTGCTTTACTCTCTACAACGACTCGAGCGCCACCTTTGAGGACTGTGATATCGATTCGGTTTCGATTCTCTCGGCCTGTTTCGACAGTGCGGGAAATATGGATGACCCTCAGACAGCGAACCTGATCACTTCTCTGTCTGGTGACACCTGTGACGCATTGGTGTCAGATGGACGCATCCCCGAGCTTGATGCGATCAATCTCACCCGTCAGGAGAATGGGTTGGCCGAGCGTATCGATTGAGGACGGTGCCTTTTGGCGACCCGGCGCAGAGAAGGCGCGCCGGGTTCGCCTCCCTTCCTATTTGTTGGGGGCGAAATTTCTATGAGTTCCGATGAATATCCGGACATAAGCGGGCGTACCACTCTTGAGTCCGCCTGGAATGACTGGAAATTAACGGAATTCGAAAATGTGGACCTTTCTCTTAAAGGTTTTCTTAATCGCCACCCTGGTTTTTTCTATGGGTTGTGGGGAGATGCTCTACCACGATGACGCCCCTAAGCGGCTCGCGCCGGGCTACACACCCTGTGGAGATTATCCGGACCAGACCAACGGCGTGATCTGTCACCCCAATCAATATTGTCTGAGCCACAGCATGGCCTGGTGCAGTTCGGGATGCCTCTCCGACGATAATTGCACGGGAGATCAGCTCTGCGTAAAGCGCGGCGATCGCAATGTGGGCACCTGCCAGTCAAAGGATGTCGTCGACGAAGAGGCGCGCGAACTCCTGCCGGGCTATACGGTCTGCGGTGACGATCCGGATTCCCGTAAGACCATCACCTGCCACCCCAATCACTATTGCAGCAGCCAATATTGGGGCGAGTGCTCGCTGGGATGCGTCTCCGAATATAATTGCACGGACAGCCAGATCTGCGTCAAAGCAGAAGGGCAGGGCGTGGGCCATTGCGAGCAGTTGTAAGGGGGGCCAGTTGAGCGATTTCCGATTTCCGATTTCCGACTGCATTTCTAAATTTCTGACTCCTGCCTTTCTAAAAACAGGAATCAAGAAAGTTCAATCGGAAGTCGAAAATCTCAAAGCGTGAATCAGGGCTGGGCCGTGGGCTCAAGGGGGGTGAGAAAGTCATTTATAGTCTAATCGCTGGCCGCGCGATTCAGTTGCCGCTTGATTCCGCCTCCAAAGATGGCAGGGAGCAGGCCGTTGATGTTACTTATCGTGAGGAAGACTTCTAAGTTAGGCAATTCACTTTCGGATAGGATTCCATGTTCCTGACTTCGACCGAGCATATGCCATCGTAGTCCAAGACCGAGGTGCTGGAAAAAACATGCCGAAAAATCTAATCCGAAGCGCCATTGGAGATCATCGTCGCTGGTTCGGTGAAGCCATTTGTCGCCACCCCATCTGTAAATTGCGACAGGCTGCACTCCAATTTCAGGAAGGAGGGTATGATAGCGATCCAACCGCAACGCGAATTCGATCGGGCTAAGGTGGTTCCGGAGTTGCCAAGAGCCACTCTCACGTCCAAGGTCAACCCCGCCATTGATGAAGTTAAAGCCCAGAATTCGCCAACCACCATGCAAGATACTCCAGCGAAGTCCGAAGCCACCATGTGATACATTGAATGCAGTCTCATACGGAATCACCATAGTGAGCCACGATTGTTCTGGCAGACTTTGGCGGCGACCGGGCCAATAATTCTGATGCGTATTTCGAGAAATTTGGAGATAGTATTGAGGTAACGAAAGACGACTACTAAACGAGCGTTTTTCCTTCCTGGATTTCTTCTCCCACGAATCCCGATCTAAATGTGCAATCT
>SLJM01000304.1 GCA_007135085.1 Myxococcales bacterium | reverse complement strand
GGAGCGCGGTGCTGAACCACACCGAGGGTGCCTCCCGTCTTGAGGACGTTGTGAATGCCGGCGAGGACGTCGTCGAGCACGCCGTTATTGTACATATTGTGCATATTTCGGAAGGTCACCACCAGATCGGCGGACTCCGGCTCGCCAAGATCGACCACTTCCGGAGGCGCCAGAGTGCCCTTTTCGATAGGACCGAGCACGGCTCGATGATGGTCGACCCACCCCAGATACTCCCCGGTAATGCGGGTGCGATAATCCTCGGGATCCTCTTCATCGATGGCAAAGAGGGCCACCCGAAGGGGCGTATCTGCTCCCGTCGCCGGGGCGAGGATGCTGGAATACCAGCCCCGTCCAGGCCAGATCTCGACGACCTGCTGACCGGGCTCGAAGCCGAAGAATTGGAGGGTGTCCACCGGGTTTCGATATAGATTTCGCTGCCGATCCTCTTCGGAGCGATGCTCCCCTTCGGCGGCCTCCATCAACAGGTCCTCCGTCGACAATTCGATCTCTTCGACGGGTTCGCTCATATCGAAGTCATCGCCGTAATCGGCCATCTCCGCTTCCGTAGGCGCATCATCGTCGACGGGTTCGGCGCTCGAACAGGCCAGAGTTAACGCCAACAGGGCTGCCGTGGTGATTAGTTTTTTCGAAAGCATAGGTGATTCTCCTCTATTCGGGGTTAAGCCAATTCTGGGTCTACTTGCCATTCTCATCCCCGTGTCTACCAGATAGAGGGGCCCAGCCCAACGTTACGCACCTTTTCATTGCCTCATTTCCCCTCACTCCTCCCACACCAGGTCAGTTGTCTTATGGAAGTACGAAATAGGATTCTCGAATATTGGTTCGGCTCTCTTTCGGCGTTGGAGGACGACAATATTCCATCCGAGAAAATCGACCTCTGGTTTGGGGGTGATAACCTGGTTGACCAGGAGATCCGGGAGCGCTTCGGTAAAGACCTGGAGAGCGCCGCCAACGGGGATTACGACCACTGGAACGATCAGCCCCGGGGCCGACTGGCCATGGTCATCCTCCTCGACCAATTCAGCCGAAATATCCACCGCCGCAGCCCTCGAGCCTTCGCCTATGACGAACAGGCCTTGGAGGTAGCGCTCGACGGCATCGACGCCGGCCATGATATGGCCCTGGCCCCGGTGGCCCGCTCCTTCTTCTATCTGCCCCTGGAGCATTCCGAGGAGTTGGGTCATCAGGAGCGATGCGTACAACTGATGGATGAGCTGCGCCAGGAGGTCCCGGACGAAAAATCGGAGCTCTTCGATGCCTTCTTCGACTATGCCGTCAAACACCGGGACATCATCGCCAAATTCGGGCGTTTTCCTCACCGCAACGCCATTTTGGGGCGGCCCTCTACCCCGGCGGAGGCTGAATATCTGGCCGACGGGGCCGAGACCTTCGGACAAGGCTGATGAGGCTGGCGCCCGAGCCATCGGCGGTTATCATTGATAGGGAACCGGCACTATTTCTGGATGAGGTATGCGATGGCGGCCCGACTTCTTCTCCTCCTCTGCGCGACGAGTCTGATCATTATCGGCTGGACCGTCGCCGCCGCTCAGACACCGCCGCCTGCCCCGGAGCCGGTCGACGATCCGGAGATCCTTTTGCAGCTTCCCGAGGTGGGCGACGAAATCGAAGCCTATTTGCATCTTCCCACCATCGAACCACCCAGTCGGATCCGAACTCTGGCCACCTCCAACCAGGGGTTTTGTGTTCTATATTACGGGGGCGTCAGCCGCTGCTTTGACCTCAACGGACAGCGCCAGAACTCGCCAACCGTACCCTTATTGAGCCTCAGCGCCGGAGACGCCCATTATTGCGGCCTCGATCAGCGCTCCCACGTGGTTTGCTGGGGTCAGAGCCCAGGCGCCACGGCGGCGCCAGAAGATGAAGCCATGCTCGCCGTAGCTGCCGGAGCCAACCATAGCTGCGCCATCGACAGCTCGGGCAAACCTCGCTGCTGGGGCGACGCCGATCGCCAGCCCTCTTCGACACTGCGGGGGCCCTTTGCCTTTATTGAAGCCGCCGGCGACCGCAGCTGCGCCTTCGGGGCCCGAGAGACCAGCCGCTGCTGGGAAGACTCCACCTCGTCGACCAAACCCTTCGACCAGCCCGTGGGAAAGCTGGCCATGAGCAGCGACGTCACCTGCGCCATCGACCATCATAACCGCCCGGTCTGTCTGTTCCACGACGCCGCGCCCCGCCGCCCGCGAATGCCCACCACCCGTGCCAGTGATATCGCCGCCGGACGCGATTTTGCCTGCACCCTCGATCCCCAGGGGGTCATCGAATGTGTGGGTTCGGGAGCACCGCAATTTGACGATCAGGTCCAGTCGGCGCAGATGATCGACGCCGGCGAGGAACTCCTATGCGCCGCCACGGCCACCTCGGCCATTCGCTGCTGGAACGACGCCGGCCCCATCACCTGGCCCACCGACTGAGTTCCCATCACTCCTGATGCCAGTCGCTGACCCGCTCGTCGATCTCGACGCCCTCGGCCTGAGCTCTATCGACCAGATTGGTCAGAGTTTCCACGGGCCACTCCCGCTCGGCCCGCCTGGTTATCCAATCGGGAAGGGCCCCGCCCAGGTCGGTCTCCACCTCCACGGTGATCCGCGTCTTTTCCTCGCCAATGACGGGCTCCACGGTATAATGGGTCACCGACTGAGCTCGCACACAGCAATCGCGCTCCGGCATCCGCTCGTCTTCCACGGACTCGATGGTGGCGTAGACCACTCGCTCGTCCTCGTCGAATTCATATTCCGTATGAAAGACATAGTCCCGATCCGTGGTGGGAAAGGGCATATCCACCCGCACCCAATAACTCTCCGACCAGGCCATCTCGCGCGTCTCGTCGCGATGGAGCATCTCGTCTTCACCGTAGCGATAGACCCAGTGGGGTCGCTCATCGGGATCGATGAAGATCGTGATGAGCTGCCCAATATGGACGTCGGCCACCATCTCTCCGCGAAAGGCGATCGCCCCGATCTCCTCGGCGTCCCGCTGATAGACGTCGACCCCTTCGGAGCTCATCACATGCTCCCAGAGCTCGCCGGCGTGGAGCACGAACGGAGCCATTAAAGCTGCAGCAAATAGAGCTGTCGCCCACCGTCTTATGGGAATACCCATGGCGTTTCCTCGTTCATAGACCGATCAGAGCACGTGACGCTTCAAGATCTTAAACGCCATGGTGAGCGAACAAATCGAGATTTCCTCCCTTTTCACATTGCTTTGATACAGGCCGTTGCTATTGTGTCGGCCAACAGTGCCTCGCAGAGCTGGGGGCACGAATAACGAAAATATCGATTCCCGATCTCCCGAAAGAACCCGGAGTTCCCTCTATGAAGATTCAGATCAATACCAATAGCAGCGTCAAAGGCGACCAGCGCCTCGAAGAGATCGCCCAGGGCATAGTCAAAGACACGCTGGAGCGATTTCGCAACGACGTCACCCGCGTCGAGGTCCACCTGCGCGACGTCAATCGCCAAAAAGGTGGCAGCGACGACAAACAATGCACCATGGAAGCCCGCATCCAGGGCCGAAAGCCCACGGCGGTGACCCATAATGCCGGCAACGTGGAAGACGCCCTGCAAGGCGCGGCAGGAAAATTGGAGCGCGCCCTGGACAGCGAGTTGGGCAAGCTCAAAGATCACCGACGGTAGTCGAAATCTAGGACCTACAGCGCACGCTGTAGGTCCAACTCGTACCCGGGGCGGCGCCGAAGACCCGCACCTCGAATTCATCGGCGCCGCTCAACTCGAAGAGATTCTGAAAATCGCCGTGTCCGGGCCCGGAGATCCCTCCCGGATAATCGTCGTCCTCATCATACCAGCTCGATCCCCGCCAGCCCGTATCCACCACGGTCGTCCCCCTGGGGTAGTCGATCTCAAAGCGGTTGGGCAGCGTATAGGCGTCGAATCGAAAGTCGAATGCCGCCCCCGCCTCCAGCTCTTCTAGCGTCCACACATCGCGGGTGCCCTGATGGCCGTCGGCGTCGACCGTATGCCACTGGCCACACTCCCACAGGGTGTGAACCCGCTCGACGTCGATAGTGTGGTCCAGCTCTGTTTCGCCACACCCGGCGCTCCATATGCTCACCACCGTCAGGGCGATCATCGCCGTCCATGGTCTCATATTTCAATATCCTTCGTTCTTTTCTGACACCCCGGAAAAAAGCACCAGGACGTCACTCGGCGAAATGCCAGGGCAGCGACAGCGATTGGGGGCGAAGTGGTGAAAATATCACATTTTTCAAGGCTCGGTTCCACGCCGCCACCTGTTTTGGGGCATAGAAGAACGTATAGGGCTGCTCTTCATGAAGGATGCGATGAAATTCATTTTTTAATTCGAGGCGCTCTTCCTCGTCGAAGACCACTCGCAATTTTTCGATGATCTCGTCGGCCCGTTCGTGACGAAAGCCCACTCGATTGGCCCCGCCCGGCACGTCGATCTGCGATGAATGCCAGATCTGAAAGAGATCGATCTCCCAGCTCAGGCCCCAGCCTCCAGTAAAGGCCTGGAATTGACGTGACTCCATCGCATTTTGCATCGACCTCCAGTCCACATGGATCGGGTTCAGGATGACACCGATCTCTTCGAGCGCCCGCTGATAACGGGGCACCCACTCTCTGGTCTCGGGTCGGTCATAGGCGATCAACTCAAATTCGAACCTTAACTCTTCGCCATCGATCTCCCGAATTCGTACTCCCTCATCGTTGGTCTCAGCCCAGCCGGCCTCATCGAGCAATTCAGCAGCTCGCTCCAGATCAAAGGGGTGGGCCTTTACATCGGGCGCATTTGCCGTATGTCGATAATAATAGGGGCCCGTCTGTACTTCGCCCAACCCGCTGAAGACCTCGTCGATAATTCGCTGCCTGTCCAGCGCCAGCGTCATGGCCTTACGCACTCGGCGGTCTTCGAAATAGGGTGTCTCTGAGTTCCATCCCAGATAAAAGTAGGCGAATTGATCGACGATCTCGAATTCCAGCTCCCCCGAGTGAAAGGGGCTCTCATGGCCGCCCTCCAACACAAAGTCTCGATAATATTGCCCCCCCAGGGAGTGCATAAAATCAATCGTGCCGTCCACCAACTTTGAGAATGCCTGTGCCGGATCTGGAATATGGAGATAATGCACGGCATCAATCGGCGCAGCTTCTCCCCAATAATTCTCATTTCGCACCAGCTGGATGTCCCCGTTGGAGTCCCACCGATCAAATTGATAGGGACCGGTCCCGAAGGGATGGTTATTGGACCAATGACGGGCAAATTGCATCTCCATCTCTTCCGGCGACAGCAGGTCGCCCGTGTGATCCCGTTCATAAAGCCACCTGGGAAGCGGATAGGACAATAATGTCATCGGTCGGGAGTGATAGACCGGCCGTTTCCAGGTCACCCGCAGGGTGTAGCGATCGAGGACCTCTACGGATTCGATATCCTCGAAATATCTTTGAAGATGGGCCGGCCCCACGCGGGGATTCATAACCATCTCGAAATAAAACGCACCGTCATCAGCGGTCATCTCTCGAGGCTTGTCGAGCCACTCCAGATAAGAGAATCGAAAATCGCCGTAATCCAATTGAGGCTGATGCCAATACACACCTTCTCTCAAATGGATCGTATACTCCGTATTGGCCTCGTTGGTCGTCACCTTATAGGCGAGGGACGGAATATATTGGCCCGGGTTAAAGCGATCGTGTTCGGCAAATGATTCGTGGATATAATTCTGGATCTCCTTGGCGTCGACGGAATTCTCTATCAGCCAATTAAAACCTCCGGGCTGGCTGGTTATCACCCGCCGAAGGGTGCCGCCCCGCACAGCATCCGCCGGAACCCGCTCCGTCGCAGGCCGCACCAGAATATTGTCGGGATCGTCAAACGCCTCGAACTCATAGGGCTCCATCTTCCGAAGAACCTCGCCCTGTCCCACCTCGGTCTCCGTCGGCGGCGATCCCGTGGCGCATCCGGCGACGACCAGCATCAATACAACACCGATCATCCAGTTCATTTGCCCTCGTCCCATAATCATCTCCCAACTCCGATACCCACTGTCACAGCTTTCGAAATTTGATCTCATATTTTGCCCTGCTATCACCGCAAAAAAAAACGACAGGCAAAGAGCTGCCGTGGAATAGATCACTTCTCTCATCGCCCAGGCTCCTTCATTACCAGAGGGCGTCGCCCGTCAGCGCTGGCACGCTCCGATCCTCTTCCACCGCCGTCGGCGGCTCTTCCAATCGCTTCGCCTCCTGTCGCTGCGGCCATATCTCGAGGGGATAGGTCTTGACCCAGTCGGGCCAGCCGGCGATGTCGACGTGGACCTTCAGGCTCCAATCGATCTGACTCTGCCCGGCATAAAACGAGGGCGGCACCGTGGTGGGAATCTCGAAGCGATGATGGAAATGCTCGGACTCCCCGGCGCTCAACTGGCGATTGATACTGCCATGGAAAAGGTGCTCGTCATCGAATAAATTGTGCCGGTAGTGGGTGGCGTGCTTGCCGCCTCCCTTGACCGTCTTCTCCTCCCCGATCAGATGAGCGCTGACCCTATTGAGCAACACTTCCGACTCGGGAGGGATCGCCACGGAGACCCTCAACTTCTCGCCGGCCCGAAGCTGCCGGGGGCTTACGTCGACCTCCAGAGAGCCCAGTTGAAGGGTGGCCAGGCGGTTTCGAGTCACAAAAAAGAGAACGATCAACCCCGCGGCGATCGATAACGAGGATATAAATAAGGCCTCTGGCTGAATCTGGTTAAGAAGTTCGTAGGCCGTCCACAATACTCCCAGCAGCAAAAGGGCGGCGCCTGCCAGGAGGCCGAAGAACATACCTCCCTCTGGTTGACGCTCGCTGAAGCCGCGATGATGACTCTTCTCGGGATCGCCGGTCAGATAATCGACGGCTTCCTCGGGCTGGAGGGGCTCGACGAAGATCGGGGTTTCCACCTTGCAATCGCGGGCCATGGCCAACCGCGCACGGACGCGAAGCCGCCAGCCGACGCTCAAATTCATCCCCTGATAACTGGCCGGCCCGTCGGGCAACCGAAACGAAAAGGGATAGCGATATTCCCCGCCGTCACTCCATCTTCCCTCGAAGATCGTCACCGACGGCCTCGAACTGGAGACCTTATTGCCCTTGCCCCTGGTCTCCCAGCCCCAGGACACCTCCAGCGCCTTGCACCGACATCCCTTGTCGACCTGCACCTCGATATAGCCGCTCACCTCCTCTCCGGGCAGGTAGCACTTGTCACTTTTATCGAGCTCGATATTCAGGGCGACTCGCGACATAGACTTCCTATTCTTCGAAATACCAGGGCAGCGACAGGGACTGAGGGCGGATCGGCGAAAATACTACATTTTTATGGTATAGAAGAAACTAATATCCTCGAAATCCCGATTCCGGCCCCCCCACCGATCACCACTTCGCTCTTCGCTCCTCCCCACTCCCCCTATTGACGATCCCGATCGAGCCCCTATACCTTTGGGGCCAGCAATCTGACCTTTCGATAGTGGTATGATTTTTTAGAGGAGTGCCCCATGAGCGCAAAACAAAAATTGATTGACCGACTCAACGACGCGATGGCCTGGGAATTGGCGGGCGTCATCCAATATATGCAGGCCGCCGTGATGGTCACCGGCGACGCCCGCGAGATCTATTACGAATTCTTCCACGAATCGAGCGAAGAAGCCCACGAGCACGCCGAAGTGGTGGGCCAGAAGATCACCGCCCTCGGCGGCGTGCCCACCGTGGAGCCCGCCATGATCCGCCAGGCCGCCGACATCGACGGCATGCTGGAAGCGGCTCTCGAGCTGGAGAAGGACGCCCTCAAAGCCTGGGAAGACGCCCACGAAGTGGCCGGCGACGTCAATAAGGGCACCCTCTTCTGGATCGAAGAGCATATCGCCGAAGAACAAGAGCACGTCGACCATCTCGAAAAGCTCACGGAGAAGATCAAATTCGCCAAGTCCGACATCGACAAATCCAAAGGTGCCTCGGGCTGACGAGACAGAAGTCAGAAATCAGTAGTTAGAAATCAGAACCCCCGGTGCCCCCCAACCACCGGGGGTTCTGACTTTTGAAGAGCCCGGCGACCTCGCGTCCAATGCCGGTAAGATAAGCTGGTGATTCTTAAGCGGCCCCTGTGTCCTTGCGGCACAGGGGAGCAAAGATTGGACAGCTAAGAGTGAGCAACTGAAGCATATGGCGGCCCCAATGTGCCTTGTGCCATTGGGGAGCAAAGATTGGACAGCTAAGAGTGAGCAACTGAAGCATATGGCG
>SLJM01000501.1 GCA_007135085.1 Myxococcales bacterium | reverse complement strand
GCGGCGAGATGTGGACCAGATCTTCAGGGGTCGGCGGGGTGTCACCGCTGACGTGAATGGCCTCCAGATCGCGGGGCTGTCCGGCGTCGAAGAGATTTCTAACCGAGTCCTCGGCGCGGGTACCCAATACGAGCAAAACCTGTAGCTCGCCGATGGAGGCGATCACATCGCGCAGCACGTCGAGCGAGACCTGGTCCATCAGCTCCACTCGATCGACGACCAGGGCGAAGGGCCCGTCTTTGGAGAAATGGCGGAGCATGACCCAGACGATCTCGAGGAGGTGGCGTTTGCGCACCGATTGCTCGACCAGGTCGGCGTCGTTGAGCTCCCAGAGGGTGGCCATGGTATGGCGTGCCTGCTCGGAGGCTCCCCATTGTGCGAGCACCTCCAGGGCCTGACGGCGGTGATCGAGGGTATTGGCCATCGTATTGTGCAGCGAATGCAAGATGAGATCGCCGAAGACTCCGAAGGGCCTGAAACGATCGTCGGCGCAGGTGTGGATGAGGCGCGAGCTCGCATCGGGGCGATGGTCCACGGCGTCGACCAGGCGATCGACTAAGACCTGCCGGCCTCGTCCCATCCGTCCCGACAATAGAGCGGCCTTTCCACGTCCCTTGGCCACGGATTGATATAATTTCTCCAGCGGTCCCGGCAGGGCTCTGCGGTCGCCGGAGGCGGGCTGGGAGCGGGGTCCGATCTTGCTGCTGGGCAGAGCGGCAGGAGCGCTGACGTGGGCCTCGGAGACCTCGTCGTGGAAGGCGCCGCCTTCGGCAAAGGCGCTGTCGAAATCACCGCGGCTGATCTCCTCGAGGCCGGCCTCGGCCGACATATCCGGATCGGGGGAGTCCTGCTCGCGCCGTCGAAGCTCCTGCATGGTCAGGGCCAGCATTCGGTTGTCGGCCTGCAGGGAATTTCCGAAGAGGTAGCCGATGAGCTCTTCGTAGAGTTGACCCGCGCTCTGAGCCCGGCCGGCGGGATCGGCGACCAGCATGGATTCCAATATCTGGTGGAGCTGGCGCGGCACTTCGCAAAAATCCGAGATCGGCGGGATCGCCGCCTGACTGGCCCGGCGCCGCACTTCATCGAGATCGTGGTGGCGGTAGGGATGGGTGCCGGAGAGCATTTCATAGAGGACCAGGCCCACGCTGAAGATGTCGCATTGGCGCGTATACTGCCCTCCCCGGGCCACCTCCGGGGCGGCGTATAACAGTCGGTAGATCTCGTCGTCATCGTCGATCACCTCCACCTGCTCGATCGCCCGGGAGATACCGAAGTCGGTCAGTTTTACCTCTCCATCGTAGGAGAGCATGATATTCTCCGGGCGAAGGGAGCGGTGGAGAATATTGAGGTTGTTGAAATTGAAGTCCTTGCGGCGGTGGGCGTAGTCCAGGGCTTTGGCCACTTCGGCGGCGATAAAGGTCGACATCTCCTGAGGCCAGGGATGGTCGAAGCGGTCGGCCAGCTTCAGCGCCCGAGCCAGATCGAGGCCCGAGATATACTCCATGGCCACATAATATTTTTGTTGAGCTTCTTCATGACCCAGGTCCAACACCTGGGCGATATTGGCGTGGGAAAGAGCGACCGAGCGCTTGGCCTCGTCGATGAGGGTCTCCACAAATTGCTCGTTCGCCGCCAGGCCGGGGTGCATGATCTTGATGCACAGGATCTTCTCAAAGCCCTCCACGCCATGGCTCTTTGCCTTGTAGACGTCGGCCATGCGGCCGTGGGCCAGTCGGGCCACCAGATGATATTTGCCAAATTTTTCGGGTTGGGCCAGGCGATGGGTACGTCCCATATCGTGACTCTCCAAGAGCAAGTGGGGGTCGTCAGAGCCGAAAATAGCGCATCCCGAGGCGGTTGTCATTGAATTTGGGCAGGCAAAGAGGGCGCTCGTGACTAGATTCGATGAAGGGAAGTAAGTAGAGCAGTAGATGAGCTTTAAAAATAAGGGGGAGAGTAATGCAATACATGGCGCGAATGCTGTGGGTATGGGCCATTGGTATATTCGCCATTTTCTGTGGGGTCGGGTGTATGGCTACGTCTGGGCAGAATAATCATTACGGCGACGATGACGTGCGAAGTCAGGTCGAGGCCGAGTTCGGACCGCTCACGGAGGAGCAAATCGCCGGGTTCGAGAGGGAGCTGGAGACCCAGTACCGGCAGTTGGAGCTGGCCTATTCTGAATATGATCGGGTGCGCCAGGCGCCGCCTGGGCAGGTCAAGCACGACCATGAGGAGCACCGTCTGCATCGACGCCTGATGCGACGCCACCGTACATTGGCCCGGCTCCATGAAGACAGATTATGGCTCTATATGGATCGCCAGGGCAGCCAGTGGGACGATCGGGGCCTGGCTGAAATGCATCGTGCCGCCTCGCGGTGGCATGAACTGCGGTTTCGAGATGACGGTGAGGGCATCGAAGAGCAGGATGAGGAGCTGGAGGCGCTGCGACGTCAGATCGAGGGAACAGGCCCGCTGGCCGTGCCCGATAGTTGATTCGCCGAGGCAAATAGCCCCTGCACCGGGGCGCGACATTGCAAGTTTTGGGGGCTGAAGGTACAAAGATAGGGTAAATCACCCAACCCTTTTTATGTGCCATCGAGTCTTCTATGTCGATCTCTACTGCCCCTCGAGACAACCGCAGCTATTACGACGAATTCGCCGCCTGGTACGAGCGCGATCGCCACGCTGGATACCATCGCCTCATCGACGATCTTCAGGTCGATTTACTGGCCCCCCATGTGGAGGGCAAAGACGTCCTGGAGGTGGGGTGTGGAACGGGGTTGCTCATGCATCGGGTGGCCCAGTCGGCGCGGTCGACGCGGGGCATCGATATCAGTCCGGGAATGCTCGAACAGGCCCGGGAGCGGGGGCTGGACGTGGTCGAGGGATGCGCCACGGAGCTGCCCTTTGAGGAAGAGCAATTCGACGTGGTCTACAGCTTCAAAGTGCTGGCCCACGTCGAGGATATCGACCGCGCTCTCTCCGAGTGCAGTCGGGTCGTCCGCCCCGGAGGAAAGCTCTTCTTGGAATTCTACAACCCCTATAGCCTGCGCTATCTGGCCCGGGTGGTGGGAGGCCCCAAGAAGATCTCTCGTTCCACCCGGGAATCCGCCGTCTTTACCCGCTGGGATAAGCCCCACGAGGCGGTGCGCTATTTCCCGGAGGAGCTGCAATTGCAGGGGTGGGCCGGGGTGAGGATCTTTACGCCGGCCGCCTTCTTTCATCGCCTCCCCGTGGTGGGCTCGGCGTTGCGCCGATTGGAATTCGTGAGCAGAGACACCCCGCTCGGTCGCTTCGGCGGCTTCCTCGTCGCCTGTGCCGAAAAGCGGGGATGAGGGAAAATCTGATTTCAATTTTGGAACTACCTGCCGATTAGGTAGAATTAATTAAGTTTGGTCCCAGTAGTGGCTTGGCGTTGGGGCATGGTCATCTTGGTTTCCCTTTGGATTTAGGAATGGAAAGCGTCTTCAAGGATCCCCTTTTTGATGAACGAGGCGCTCTCTGTCTGGAGCGTCTCGATGAAGGCGCCTGCCAGGTGATGACTGGATTGAGCGAACGCCTCAGCACGTTGGGGCGGCGTATGTTTCTTCCCCTCGACTTGTTGATCCTGCTCCTGGAACGGGGCAATGACGATCTGGCCCGCGTGGTCGCTTACGGAACCGAAGGGGTAGTGGCCCGCGACCAGGTGGCTCCCCGGCTGCAGGTGCTGGCCGCCGAGATCGACGAGGAAGAGGGAGCGCAGGCCTCGGCGCCCCCGCCGCTGAAACGAAGCAGTTTCTCACGGGGATTCACCCGGATTCTCGAAGAGGCCTGGCATCAAGCCGAGGCCAGAGGGGCGGAGAAACTCAGCGAAGCCGATCTGGTGCGAAGCGTGCTATGGCGGGCGGAGGCCGTGGAGTCGGCCTCGATTCGATGGGCGATTCGGCGCCTCAGTGAGGGCAAGGGCGACGCACTATTCGACGAGCGCGGCCTCCTTCGAATGGACTCCTTCGACAAGACCTGCAAGGGAATTCTCGAGGGGGCGATGACCCTGGCAGCTTCCCACGGGACCTCCTTTCTGGGCACCCCTCATCTGGTGGCGATGATGGCCTCCATCAGGGAGTCCGTGATGTGGCGATCGGCCCGGGCCCGTGGCCTGGAACCCAGTCGGCTTCGCGAGGAGTTGATTCGCCTCATCGGCACCAAGCCCGACGGGATCCCCGATTTCCTGATCGGCCGAAAGACGTTGACGCCGCGCATGATCCGGATGCTCCAATTTTCGGTCAACAATAAGGACGGCGAGAGGGTTCACGAAAGCGATCTGGTCGAGGCTTTTTTGGCCGACGGCGGCTCGTCCCTGGAGCTGGTGCAGGCACTGGGCCTGGAGAGCGAGATCCGCAACGCCCTTGGCGAGCCCCGCGTGCTGGCCGGGACCGAGCCGGTGGAGGCGGCCATTCAATATGCCTCCCAGCGCCGGGCATCGCCCACCCTCGATATGCTGGGACGCGATCTGACCGAAGAGGCCCTGGCCGGGCGATTGCCCAAGATCGTGGGCCGAAAAAAAGAGCTTCAGCGCGTATTTAACGTCTTGATGCGCCGGGAGCAGCGAAATCCCCTGCTCACCGGCGAGGCCGGGGTGGGTAAGACGGCCCTGGCAATTGGCCTGGCTCAATATATCGCCGACGGCCAGGGACCGCAGAAGCTGCGGGGCTATCGGGTCATCGAGATCAACGGCGCCAGCCTGATGAGCGGGACCAGTTATCGCGGCGATCTGGAGGCCCGAATCAAGGGGCTGGTCGAAGAGGCCAGCGAGAAGGTGATCCTCTTTATCGACGAGGCTCACGCCGTCTTCGCTCCCCGCTCGGGGAGCAATACGCCTGCAGAGGTGCCCAATCACTTCAAGAGCGCATTGGCGTCGGGGACGATCGCCGTCGTCGGCGCGACCACGGCCGCCGAATACCACCGGTGGTTTGAGCAAGACCCGGCCCTCAAGCGCCGCTTCGAGCGTATCGAGGTCGACGAGCCCTCCGAGAAATTGGCCCGCCATATCCTGACCTCACTGGCCCCGGAGCTGGAGGAGGAATACGAGGTCGACGTCTCGAATGAAGCCATCGAGAGCGCCATCGAATTGTCGATTCACTATCTCCCGGAGCAGCGCTTGCCCGACAAGGCAAAGAAGCTGCTCATGGATGCCTGTATCGCCCGGGCCAACCCCCTCAGCGTCATCGACGACGACGAAGGCGGTGATGAAGGCATCGATGAACAAGAAGAAGGAGCGGAGCGCTGCGACGATGCCGACGGTCTGCCCGTCGTCGATCGCAGCGCCGTGGCCTACCAGGTCCATATGAAGACCTCGATCCCCCTGGACCGACTCCTCACGGGAGAGATCACCTGGTGGGTGGGGCTCGAGGAGCGATTGCGAAGATCGATCATCGGCCAGGACCGGGCCATGGAGCGGGTGGCGCGAACACTGGTGTCCAGCCGCTTGAAGAATGCCGATCGCCAGCGCCCATTGTCGGTCCTGGCCTTTATCGGCCCTCCCGGCGTGGGCAAAGCCACGGCGGCCAGGGCGTTGGCCACTGAGATTTTCTATGACGAGCGGGCTCTGATCCGCCTCGATATGACCGACTACCAGGAGGCCCATGCCCTGAGCCGGCTTATCGGCTCTCCTCCCGGCTATGTGGGCTATGAAGACGCCGATATGCTGGTGACCCCCCTTCGGCGCCGTCCGAGCAGCGTCGTCCTTTTGGAGGATTTCGATCGGGCTCACCCGCGCATTCAGGACCGCCTGCTTCGCTTGATCGAGGAAGGGGAGCTCCAGGATACGCGCGGTCACTGCGCCGACGCCAGAAATGCAGTCTTCGTACTCACTCTAAACACGTCGGCTTCGTCCAAAGCGGGGCCCATCGGTTTTGGCGCCACCGGCGGAGGAGAAGAGCGGGCGCTGGAGAGCCTCGACGATCGAGCGCTGGCCAATCGACTCAGCGGACGGGTCGATGGAGTCGTCGCCTTCTCCGATCTCTCGCAAAATGCCGAGCACGGTGCGTTGACCCTGCTCGACGCCATGGTGAATCGATTCGTTGAGAATATGGCGCGAGAATACCAGGTCGAGGTCACCCTTAGCGACGGGTTATTCAGTAGACTCCGAGATGATGTCCGTCGGTTGGGCCGAGCTCGGGAAGTGCAGGATACGGTCGATCGCCTGCTGGTAGAGCCTTCGGCGAAGGTCCTGCTCGACGGTCAGATGACCAAGAAAATGGTCCTGGACTGGAGTGAAGACGAGCAGTCGGTCTCCGTCGACGGCGGTGCGCAAGACGGCGGTGACCAATAGCTTTTTTAATGATTTAGGGTGGGAGAGGCAGGCCGGTTCAGCTTCCCGTCTGGAGCCCTTCGTCGGTATTTCGCTTGGCCGCAGGGAAGGCAATATTCGTCGTCGCCGGGGCGTCCTGACAACCCGATTGGGATTCCTCTTTTTTTGCCATCGCCGCAGCCTCCGCCTCTTCCTGGAGGGCCATGATCTCGGCGAGCAGATTTGAATCACATGCGTGGCATCGGGCGTGGATAATCGCACGGCCCCCGAGTATCAGGCGCACCGCTTGTTCTCCACATTTGAAGCAACGAACGTTAAAGACCACGCGAGTCCTCCCGTATAACAAAATGATACGAAGTGGGTTTGTCTCTACTGCTTAAAGTAGCGCACGAGCCCAGACGGAGGCAACCCCGATTTGCGGTATTTGCGGGATCGTGAGTGACTGGGGCTGACGTGGCGCCGTGGGCGGGGGGCCCGGGACTCGGTAGACCCCTTCCCATCGATTCCACTCAAAGCGCAGCGGTTCCCCTTCGGGTTTGCCCTCTTCGTCGAGGGGAATCCATTCGATGGTGCGGTGATCCATGCCGTGCAGATATCGAAGGTCGCCCTGACGGGTCAGCTCACCAGATTGGTCGATATAGGCGATGGGGTGGTGAAAAATCGTGCCGATCTCATTGCCAATGAGCTTATAGATTGCGAGGGAGTAGGAGATCTCACCATCTTCGTTTTGTCGGGCGTGGATCAACTTGATTTGAACGCTTCCGTTTCGCACCAATTCGATTGCACCCGTGGGCAATGAGATCAGATCGTCGGGCACGGGGAGGTCGTCGTAATTGCTCAAGTCCAGGGAGGCCAGGGCGCTGCCGCCACGGTAGAGGTCGAGGGCCTGTCCAGGGCGATGAATAGCGAGGACCGACCGATCGTGGCGCTTAAACGCGGCCTGAAAGATCTGTCCCTCTTCGGGAGGAGCGATGCCGAAGGTATTGGCGAAGCTCTCCCGATCGGCCTCGCCGTCAAGTGAGATTCGACTCTGGGGCAGGGTGGGATCGATTGGCTCCAGAGCCAACTCCTCCATACTTCGGTAGGCTGCTTCCCTTTCGTCTGCTTCACCATTCTCTGATTTTTCGGCCTCTTCTTTTTCTCGTAAGACCTGAGCGCCCGCTCGATCGCCATCAAATTCGGCGCGATAATGGGCGACGTCGATCTGATGGAGCGCCACGGCGTGAGCTACTTCGGTGGAAGAAGCATCACAGGCGGACTCGGTCTCGCATTTGCAGACCGATCCCTGAAGCCATGCCTGAGTGGGGGCACAACCAATGGTCGTCAACAGCCCCAGGATGAGAGTGGAAAATAGAATTCGCATAGAGTGCAGGGCAGGCCCCTCGGGGGGAACCTGCTCAGGGATTGAGGCTTGCCAGATGAAAGCTCGAGGGCAGCGATTGTGACCAGTAGCGAATATGGACGCTCTGCAATCCCACTTCCGTGGTGCCCAATGCTTCGGCGGTGGCGATGGACATATCCAGGATGCCGCGCCAATTTTCGTCGGGAGAGCTGGAGACGATATAATCCCAGGACCCGTCTTCGGTGATGATACCATAAGGTCCGCGATCATTGATACGGCACCATGCGCGGCGGCCGTTGGCCGGGTTCTCGATGAGAATCATCGTATCGAAGGGCAGACGTCGGTGAGCACAGGTATAATCGTAGGGGTCGAAATCTTCGCCGTTGGCCGTGATATCTCCGTGCCAGGAGCCGTCACCATACCAGGAGGCCACCCCGGTTTGCTGGATGGGGGGCAGGTCGAGTTCGGGAAAGTCTGCTTCTCCGCCGGCGGCGAAGTGCGAATACATCGCAAAAATAAGGGTCCATTCAGCAAGTGACATAGGGTGCTCTCAAACCAGGGTAACAGATCGTGAACTGACGCCAGGCGCACAGCTCGGCGAACCGGGTAGCGAAAAAATTCCCGTCCTTCAAGTAAAATTACAATCTGCTTCAACGGCGATCGCCATCG
>SLJM01000094.1 GCA_007135085.1 Myxococcales bacterium | reverse complement strand
CATGTCTGCGCCGGTCTCTTTTAGGTCGATACTCAAAGAACCAATGGCACAGCGTAATATTCGGAGATCTGTTGAAGGATGAGGCCTTGGCCCGTCGGTGGCGGTGGGGCAATCGCGGTGTTCGGTATCGGTCCTCGGTTTAACCGTTTTGGATCGAATCAATGCCGGGGTTAATGGAAACGTTCGGTATCGGAACGGCGACGTTGATGTCGGTGGGTATCGGTGGGCGGGGTTGAACGGATCGGTGGGTATCGGATCGTGGGAGAAATGCGGGCCGTGGTGTCCGACGGGCCAAGACCGCGCGGCTGCTCGTGTCACGGTCGCAAAAGACGCTCCCGTGAGGATGCTCGGCGGGCCAAGACCGCGCCTCGCAACGACACGACATTGCCTTCGATGGAGGTTGGGTGGTTCGCGGTGATCCGATACCGAACAGCGCTCAATCCAGCGGAAAGATCTGGGCGCGGCCGGGGCCGACGCTGACCTGGCTGATGGTGGAGCGCAGGGGCTTTATTTTTTCGTCGATAAAGCGCACGTAGTCGGCGGCGGCTTTGGGTAAGTCGCTCATGGAGCGGGCGCCGGTGATATCTTCCTGCCAGCCCGGCAGGGTCTCGTAGACGAGCTCGCCATTGTCGTCGCGGCCGAGGGCGACGGGGATTTCGTCGAGGCCGCTCAAGACGTCGAGCTTGGTGAGGACGATGCCGTCGCAGCCGTTGATGCGGATGGCCTCGGTGAGCACCTCCAGGTCGAGCCAGCCGCAGCGGCGGGGGCGGCCGGTGGTGGCGCCGAATTCGTGGCCTTTAGAGCGAAGGTGGGCGCCGGCTTCGGAGTCCTCAGACAATTCGGTGGGGAAGGGGCCGTCGCCGACGCGGGTCGTATAGGCTTTGCAGATGCCGACGACGCGGTCGATGTCGCGCGGAGCGATGCCGGCACCCGTGCAGGCGCCGGAGGCCGTGGTATGGCTCGAGGTCACGAAGGGATAGGTGCCCATACCGACGTCGAGGAAAGTTCCCTGGGCGCCCTCGAATAAGAGGTGGTCGCCGGCGTCGAGGCGGCGTTGGATTTTGCTCTCTACGTCGGCCACGAAGGGGACAAGCCGGGAATAGATCTTCTCGTGGTTTTCTCTGAATTTCTCAACAGCCCGTTCCACGGCGGCGTCGAGATCGTTGGTGGAATCTCTGTCTTTGAGGCGGCTGATGACGGCGTAGCGCTCGCGATAGAAGAGGCGAATCTTTTCGATGGCCAGATCTGGTTCGACGAGGTCGCCGGCCAGGATTCCCTGGCGAGCCACGAATTGCTCATAGCAGGGGCCGATGCCCTTTTTGGTGGTGCCGATGGAGCCGTCGCTGCCTTCGCGCAGGGCATCGATCTCGAGATGCCAGGGCATGATGACCGGTGCCCGTTGAGAGATGAAGAGTCGTCCATCGAGAGAGAAACCGCGGGCCTGGAGGTTGTCGATCTCCTCCAGAAAAGTCTCGGGGTGAACCACGACCCCACGGGCCAGATAACACTCGAGGTCGGGATAAAGCGCACCAGACGGGATGAGGTGGAGCACCGTCTTTTCGCCGTTGACCACCAGAGTATGACCGGCGTTATTGCCGCCCTGATACCGAACCACGGCGTCGGCCTGTTCGGCCAGCACGTCCACGGTCTTTCCCTTTCCCTCATCACCCCATTGGGTGCCCACCACTACGGTTACGCTCACAATACCACCCTTGTGTCTTGGATATAGGCCCGGCCCCGCATACTGGCGAGGGCCGGGTTGTTGCTCAGTCGTCGGAGGGGTTGCTGGTAAATTGGTCCACCGGCTCAAACTCGATGACGATCAGCTCGGTCTCGGGATCATCTCCGGGAGTTTGGCCCGGATTGTCACCAGGTCCATTCTGGCCGTTTTGATCATCGTCGCCATGATCTACCACAGTTTCGGCGAAAAAGTAGATCCGATATTCGCCGTCAATCTCACGAACTTCACCGGCGATGGGATGGCCGTCGGAGGCCGAACCGGGGATCAATGTCCAGAAGGTTTCGCCAGTGCCGTAGGTATGGGTATCACCGGAGCCGTTGAGGAATCCAATGAAGTTATCCTCTTCGCCGACGATTCCGTATTCGACGATTCCATTGTCGTTGAATCTGGAGGCCAGATAAAAGGTGGCGCCATCTTCGTTGGTCACGGTTTGAGTGGCCTGCCAGCGTCCTTCGAGTTCGGAATAGTCGATCGAGGCATCCCCCGGTGGTTCGAAGCGAAGGCGATAGGGGGCGATATGAGTTTCCGGAAGCGCAGCTTCAATAGCCACGACCTTTTCATCCTCTAGTTGAGGTTGGAGAACCCACTGTTCCGGTTCGCTTTGACCCGGTGCGGGCTCGATATCATAGAGATGAAGGTCATCGTTGCCCAATATCGTCCACTTTCCATCGCGCACGATATTCGAGTGAACGCGAATATTCTCGTCGTCCACAAATTCAACACCCGTATAGAGTCCCGCAATGGCGGGGTCGTCGGTGATTCGAACCACGGCGTACCAGGTCTGTCCGACGAAGGCCTCGGGGACCACGCCGACGGGGTCGTCGATCGGTTCGTCCGTATCCTCGTCGACGTCCTCGTCGGCGTCGGGGTCGCCCAAATTATCGTCGACGTCGTTGAGACCAGCATCATCGCTGAGATCCCAGTCATTTCCCTCGTTTTCCCCTGTATCTTCACTTCCACAGGCGACGGCGAGGAGAAAAATGGCGCATAGGAAAAGATGTCTCGATCGACAGCCCATCGGCAGACCTCCATTGGAGTAGGTAAAACACAAAGCTCATATTCGGCGAGAAGGATAACCGTTATGGGATGTGAAGTCGAACGGATCTGATCACTGCACGTCGAGGGCAGACGTGATATGGTCATGGTTATTAATTTGGTGACGTTTCATGGTTTGAACTGGGAGGAAACCCCAATGGCTGACGAAGAAAATCTCTACGCTGCTCCCGAGGCCGAGTTGAGTCCATCGGGAGATGCGGCGACCGCCGGGGGAGATGGCGAGGGCCCCAGAGAGTTCTCGGAAGCGATCTCGACGGTGATCAAACTGTACTTTAAGTCGTTTGTACCCCTGCTATTCGTCAGCGTGCCCTGGGCGATGATCATGGTGATCAGCAACCACTTCTACGAGACCGGGGTGGAGTCCATCCTGTTTGAGGGAGAGGGCTATGCCCTGGCCGGCATGTCTCTGGTGGCCATGTCGGTGAGCGGGATGTATTTCTGGGGCGTCGGCCAATTGATGGTCCATAATGTCTACGGCGAACGCGAGGTGGGAGGGGAATTCGAGAAGGCAATCGATCGCTTATTGCCCTTGCTGGGTGTCGGCTTTTTAACCGGAGCGGCCACTATGTTGGGGGCGGTGCTGCTCATCATTCCCGGGCTGATTGCCTTCGGTCTTCTCATTGTCGCCGATCTGTCGGTGATCATTGAGGAGAAGAACCCCATCGAAGGGATTCGACGCTCCTTTGAGTTGACGTCGAGCGTCGATAATTGGTCCTTTGGATTCGCCGTTCTATGTGTGTCATTTCTGGTGGGAATCTTCCTCTCCTGTCCGATGGGGATGTTATTCTTCGCAACTGAAAACGACCCGGTCATCGCCGCCGTGGGAACCATGGTCTATGCGACGGCGGTCATACCCCTGTATCTCTGTGCAAATTACGTGGCCTTTCGGGGGCTGCTGGCCAGAAATGGTGCTGCCATTGCCGGCTCCGAGCAGCCTCCTGAGGCGGGCACCGACGGTGAGGCAGAATGGTGAGCAGGGGGATCGGTTTCCGGTCGGTAGTCCAGTGGTTTTCAACGTTGGAGCAGTGTCTACAAGAGCATCTGGGCGACTTTGACCCCGCCTAAGGCCGCGGCGAGGATACTCTGGCCGGGAAAGACCGTATCGCCGACAAGATAGAGATTGGGCGCCGGTGAGACCGGTCGGAGATGACGATAATTATGGAGTCCCACCCGGCGGGGGACACCGCCCACAAAGCCCCGGTGGCGCTTGGTGAATCTCTGGAAGGTGCGGGGGCTGGCGGTCATCTCAAAGCAGATGGCCTCATGGATGGTCGGGGCGCGGCGGGCCAGAGTCTGACGCATTCGGTCGTGAATGGCGTCGATATAGGCGGCCCGTTTCTCTTGATCATCTTGCCACATCTTATTCATGTCGACGTGGGTAGAGATGGTGGCGACCCGCTGGCCCTCGGGGGCTCGCCAGGTCTCGTCGGCGCCGCTGATGGAACAGAAGAGATGATTGCCCTCGATCAATTTTTGGTCCGCCCTGTCGATGAGTTCCAGGTGGCTCGCTTTTGGGTCTTCGAGTTGGCGGGCATCCAAACCCAGATAGAGCATGGCCGCCCCCCAGCCGCTCTTAATATCGTTGGAAAGCTCCAATAGGTGGCGGCGATCGAAGTCGGTATCTCCCAATAATATCATCAGGTCCGTGGGCAGGACATTGGCTACCAGGTTGTCACAGGTGATCTGGTGGCGTCGGGTCTCCAGATGCCACCCCTTTGGGTGGGGGCGCGCCGCAAAGACAGGATCGGCGAAGGAGACCGTGCCGGCCAGGGCCTCGATGGCATCCGTCACAGCCCTGGCGAATTCTCCGATTCCGTGACGGATGTGGCCGGTACCGCGAAAAAAATAGTCCATCGCCGCCAGCGCAAAGGGGGCTTCTGCCTCGTCAGCCGAGGTCTGGACCGTGATCTGGCAGACGGCGTCCACATAGGTTCGCAGCGGCCGATAGTCCCACAACTGCCGGCGACGCAGCACCTGACCAAGGGAACGGCCGAGGGTGGGAAGGAGGGGGAGATAACGAGGGCTGCGCAATAGATGTCGGGAAAGGGTGGTGGGATTCAGGGGAGGCAGCAGGGTCTCATCATCGAATAATTCCCACAGGGCGTCGGCGACCTTTTTCTGCCAGCTAAAGAAGGTCCGCAGGTCATCGGCCGGGGCCTGGGGGAGGGCGCAGAACTGGTCGATGAATTGCTCGCGATGACGTGAGATGGGCAGTTCAAATTCCTGGCTTCGAAGGGTGACCACGGGGTCGATGGGCTGGAATTGGACGTCTAGATCGTGGTCATCGATCCAGCGGCGAAAGAGCTGTCCCTGGCCGAATCCCGAAAAGAGGGTGGCCCCCGATTCAAAGCGGTAGCCCTGTCGGCTGAAGGTGCTGGCGCAGCCCCCGGGGTAGACAAGGGTTTCAAAGACCACCACATTGGCGCCCCCTTCGGCCAGGGTCAGGGCGGCGCCCAGCCCCCCGAAGCCGGCGCCGATAATTGCGGCGTCGAAGTGCTTCATCGCTGAGGTGTCTCCTCATAGCTGAGAGATTTTGGCGACGAGGTGGCCTTGCCCAGGTGAACCGCCAGAGAGGTGCTTAAATCGGGGTAGAAGAAGTCAAATCCCTGCTCCACCAGTCGGCTCGGGATAGCGCGCTGGCTGACCAAGACGGTTTCGGCGGCAGCTTTTGAGCCAAGGCGCAGGGCTGGCAGATGTCGGGGGATGGGCGTGATGGCCGGTCGGCCGCAGGTCTCGCCCAGGGTGGTCATGAGCTGTCGATTGGTCAGTGGGCGGGGAGCGCAGATATTGACCGGGCCGCCAATGGAGGACTGCTGGATAAGAAAATGGATGGCCCCCAGGACGTCGTCGAGATCGATCCAGGGCACGTATTGGTCGCCTGAGCCCAGACGCCCGGCCAGACCCAGCCGGGAGGCCATCTGGAGCCGGGGCAGGGCGCCGCCTTTCGGCGATAGGACGACACCAAGGCGCATCTGCACCGTTCTGACGCCGGCATGACGAGCGACCTCGGTGGCCTCCTCCCATCGTTGGCAGACTCCGGCCAAAAATGTATCGCCCGGGGAGTCACCCTCGCTGAGGAGTTGGTCGCCACGGTCGCCGTAATAGCCCACACCGGAGGCGCTCAGAAACAGCGATGGCCCCTGAGGGGCGGCGGCGATCGCCTCTGCCAGGACAGCCGTGCCCCTGACCCGGCTCTTTTCAATGGACTGCTTTTTGCGGGCCGTCCATCTGGCGGCCACGGACTCGCCGGCCAGATGAATCACCACGTCCAGGCCCTGCAGATGCCGAGGATCGAGGATGCCTTCGGAAGGAGACCAGAAGATGGCGTCGTCGCCCACCTCATCGGCCTGACGGACCAGACGAATGACACGGTGTCCGCCAGTGCTCAAAAAGGCGCAGAGAGCCTGTCCGATGAGCCCGGCAGAGCCGGTGACGGCGATGATCAACGTCTTCGATGAATCCTGGTGACGGCGCAGATCCTCCATGGTTCGTCGATGCCGGAAGGCGAATATCTTCTGAAGCGTCTCTTCCGTGGTCGCCCCGGCCAGCCAGGAGCTCACCGGCGCGAGGGGCAACTCGTATTCGATGTCGTCGATCAGGCGTGTACGATCATGGTCGACATCCTCGAAGCGGTGGGTGTGGACCCAGCGGCGAAAGGGACCTTTGATTTGTTCATCGACGAATTGCCGACCCTCGATATGAGGGCCGTGTATGGCTTTCCAGGTCAGGGCCACAGGACCGAGGCCGAGCTTCATAGTTCTGGTAGCCCCTTCTTTGATTCCCCCCTGATGATGGACGGTGCGAAGATTCTGCCAGGGCGGGGTGAGACGCTCGAAGGCTCCCGGTCGAGCGTGCCAGTCGTAGACCTCGTACGGTGGGGCGTCGATGATGGATTGTCTGGTGAATCGAGGCATCGGCGAAGTTCCGGAAGATAGTTATGGTGTTCAAAAGATGTTCGGGGCAACCTGGTGGACAGAGGGGGCTCTTATTTCTTTCCCGAAGATAGGGATGACTGGGGGCGTTTCTATATAAGATTGTCTCTCGGGCCATGAGGTGGGGATGTGCAAAAGCTGTTCGCATGGTTGGATGACCCCGATATCTTTCGACAGGTAGATAGTGATTCGCTATATTGCTCGAGTTCACTGATAAATCAAAACTCACCGATTTGGAGGGCATCCATGATTGGTCGCTTATCCCTGAGTTTTCTGGCGCTGTTTTTGATGGTCGGACTGGTGGGATGCATCTGCATGCCTACGCGGGTCACGGAGGCGCCGCTGTCGCCACAGGAAGAGGAGCGCCTGGCTGCCACCCTGGCCTCGGTGGGCACCTGGCATGTGGTGGGGTTTGAGGACCGGCGGGGTAACCCCGACGACGATCCCATGGGGGATCTCATCTATCATTTTGAGGCCGACGGCACCGGCTATTACGACCAGGATGTCATGGGCGTGTCCGGGCGAAATGACTTCGATTGGGAGTTGGAGGGGGCCAATTTGCAGCTTCATATGCAGCGAGGCAGTCGGACCAGTACGTTTCGGGTCGATGAATTCGACGAAAATGGGATGCGGTGGTTCAATTATCTGGACTCCGGTTATTTCTTATTGGAGCCCCGATGAGCGTTGAAGAGAGCGGGAGCGAGCGGGATAAGCGCTATGACGAAGTTTGCCGGCGACTGGAGTCGCTGCTGGAAGATGAAGAGGATTGGGTGGCCGCCATGGCCACCGTGGTCTGCGAACTCCACCACAGCTTCGAGCATTTTCATTGGACCGGGTTTTATCGGGTCATCGCTCCACAGATGCTGGCCATCGGACCCTACCAGGGAGCCCACGGCTGTCTCCGCATTTCATTTCAGCGGGGAGTCTGTGGCAAGGCAGCGCGCACGGGCAAAACCCAGCGCGTCGATGATGTTCACGCCGTCGAGGATCATATCGCCTGTTCGGCGACCACTCGCTCCGAGATCGTGGTGCCCGTTTTTTATAGTGACGCTCAGGTGATGGCCGTGCTCGATGTGGACTCCGACCTGCCGGCGGCGTTCACCGAGGTCGATCAGCGTCGTCTGGAGCAGATCTGCCAGTGGCTCGGGGAGCGGTTCGGAATACGATGACCCTGGGACTAGCACACGGCCGCCTGTCAGGTGGAGTTTGAATTCTCACTCCCCGCCAGGGTGGAGGGCCTGATCACACGCAGGCCGTAGAGTCCCAACAAAAAGATGGCCAGCCATACCCATACAATCCCCGACGGGCCGGGGTGGGTATAGAAGCCGGCGTCGACGATCATGGACAGGCCAAGAATTGCCAGAAAGGCGCTGATGGCGGCCTGGATTCGGCTCGGCCAGTCGCGAGCGCCCCTGGGCTCAGGGGAGGGGGGCTGCTCGAAGCGTCCGAAGGCGACGACCAAGACGGCGAGTACGATGAGGCAGAGCAAGACCCAGGGGATTCTGAGCAGCCACCAGGTGCCGTCGACCCGGTCCGGGATCGGCCAGACGCCCGAGAGGTGAAGGGCCATGGCCACGAAGATG
>SLJM01000331.1 GCA_007135085.1 Myxococcales bacterium | reverse complement strand
GAGCACGACGAGCGGCAATTTTTCGTCACCGAGACCGGCGCCTATACGGTGCAGGTCGTCCACGACACCGGCGACGACGCCCGAGGTGAAGACGTTGGGTTCGCGCTGCGCGCCGAGATCAGCGACGTGGAGGTCAGCGATGACCTTAGCGTTCCGGGACGTACGACCGGACTTGACCTGAATGACGGGGCTATCGACGCCTACAGCTTCTCCGTCAATGAAGAGGAGAATGTCGATCTGGAGCTCTTCTCCACTCGCCAGCCCGTGGAGAGCGAACTCGACGCCTGGGTCTATGTGTGGGACGTCGACGCCGGCGAGCTGGTGGCCGACGGGGAGTCTCAGTCGCAAAGTGTCTACGACCCTCGCATTTTATTCGAAGCGCAAGCGGGCACCGATTATTGGATCGTCGTCGACGCCGTATTTAACGTGTCCGACGCCGAATACGAATTGGACGCTCAATTCGTCAGCTCCACGCCGACCAACCCCATCGAGTTGTCGCTCGACGGTGTGGACGTCTTCGAGGGCACCATTTTGGAGAGGGCCTCTGCCGCGTATAACGATTATTTCACCGTCACCGTGTCTCCCGGGGAATATAAGAGCTTCACCGTTCAGGGCACGGACGAGCTGGAGCCTCTTTTGAGCATTAATGATCTGTCCTCACCGGCGCCGCCGGCGACGGCCCAGGCGGTGGACCAGCTCGTGGGAGTGACTCTGGGCCTGGCCGCCGATGCCGGTCAGGAGACCACTTATTTGATCCAGCTGACGGACGCGCGAAATGCAGCCGGTGACGTGCAGAGCTACCACGGTGGTGAGGACTACGGCTACGTCGCCTTTTTGGAGTCCGCCGAGCCCACGGTCCATACTATCAGCGGCCAGGGCAGTGCCACGATTAACCTCGCGTCGCCGGGAGAGGTGCAATTCCTCAACGTCTCGGCAGGGGCCAACGAGCTGCTCTGGCTCGACAGCGGCGTCGACCGTGACAACCTCAACCCCGCCGACCTGAGCGCCTCCGGGTTTTTGCCGGCCTGGGTCATGGGTGACGGCTCCACCCTGGCCTGGACCAATAGTTATTTCGACGGCTTCTATCGAAGCGTCGGCGAAAATGTGAGCTTCATGATTCGCGATCGCCTCTTCCGTGGCGGGGCCGCTTTCGGGACGGAGGCGCGAGTATTGGCCTTCGATGTCGACGCACCGTCCTATGGCTCCGCCGGCCTCGACAGCGGTGGCGATAATTTTGGTGACGCCCCGAGCCTGGCCCTGCCCGCCCGGATCAGCGGAAGCCTCGAGGAGCCCGCAGAAGGCGAATCAGATGGGCAGCGCTTTTATTTTTCCATCGACGCCCAGGCCGGTGATTTCCTGGTGGTCTCCACTGAAAACGACTCGGATGTCGAGCTCTTTTTGGCTCTTCTCGATGACGACGGAGAAGTGGTGACCAGGGGATCGCTCCTCATGGAGCAGATTCAAGAAGGGGATTCTCCCTATTATGACAGCGCCCTGGTCTACGAGATCGACCAGACAGGCAGCTTCGTCCTCGAGCTCGAGCAGGCCTGTGGATGGTGGGGCTGTGATGTGGGCCAGGCGCAGGTGAGCGTCTTCCTGGACTGAGCTCTTTATCGGCTCAGATAACGCGATTTTAAGTGGGCGTCTCCCGGGTCGGGAGGCGCCCGTTTTTTGTCGAGTCAGGGCCTCTGATTGACAGCCTCGAAGCTGGTGACTACGACTTGGGGCCGTCGTCGCCGACGCCGCCGAAGGTGTGGCGAGGTCTGTGGCGAGCAAATGAACGTACCTTCGTCGATCAATTTGAATGGTATCAGGAGGAGTTTAGATGAAATTGGCCACGCTCAATAATGGAACTCGCGACGGCAGATTGATTGTCGTCAGCAGCAATAACGAGCTTTATGCAGAGCCCGATCTCGTGCCGACGATGCAGTCCGCGCTGGACCGTTGGGACGAGGTGGAGCCTCGCCTTCGCAAGATCGCCGAAGAGCTCGACAATGGCGAGCGAGAGGGAAAGAAAGTCGACGTCACCAAGCTCCACGCCCCTCTGCCCAGGGCCTATGAGTGGATCGACGGATCGGCCTATATCAATCATATCGTGTTGGTGCGAAAGGCGCGCGACGCCGAACCGCCGGAGACCCTGGAGACCGATCCTCTGGTCTATCAGGGCGGCTCGGGCGTCCTTTTGGGAGCGACTCACGATATCGAAGTTCCCAACGTGGAGTGGGGATGTGATTTCGAGGCGGAGATCGCCGTCATCCTCGGCGACACCCCCCGGGGCACCACCGCCAAAGAGGCCGCCGAACACGTCAAGCTCGTCGTCATCCTCAACGACGTGACCTTCCGTAATTTGATTCCCGGCGAGCTGGCCAAGTCCTTCGGATTCTTCCAATCCAAGCCGGCCACCGCCTTCTGCCCCTTCGCCGTCACCCCCGACGTGCTCGGCGACGCCTGGAAGGACGGAAGGCTCCACCTGCCGCTAAAGAGCGTCTATAATGGCGAGGTCTTCGGCGAGCCCGATGCCGGCCCGGAGATGCACTTTTCGTTCTTCGATCTCATCGAGCATGTGTGCAAGACCCGCGCTTTCACGGCGGGCACCATCCTGGGAAGCGGCACCATCTCCAACGAAGATCGCTCTAAAGGCTCGTCCTGCCTGGCCGAGAAGCGGATGATCGAAAAGATCGACACTGGCGAGTTTAAGACGCCCTTTATGTCGCCGGGAGATACGGTTCAGATCGAGATGAAAGACGAAGAGGGCAACAATATCTTCGGGACCATCGATCAGAAGGTTGTAAAAGCGTAAGGGCAGGTGGTTGGTGGTGGGTAGTTGGTGGTTTGAACTGCAACTGCAAACGACACTGCAACGGCAACGTGAGTTGCTGTTGCAACCACCAACCACCAAAAACCAACCACCAACCACCAACCACCCACCACCCGAGTTACCATGAGACTCTTTGGATATTGGCGAAGTTCTTCGAGCTGGCGCGTACGTATTGGGCTGGCCATCAAGGGCGTGGATTACGAGTATGAGGCGGTCCACCTGGTAGAAGAGGGTGGAAAGCAACACGCGCCGGAATATCGGGCTCATAACCCGATGCGACAGGTGCCGCTTCTGGAGTGGGAGGAAGATGGGGAGATAAAGCGACTGTCTCAGTCGTTGGCGATCCTCGGATTTCTGGAGGAGCGTTTTCCTGGCCCCTCCCTGCTTCCGGGCAGCGCATACGACCGGGGTCGAATTCGCCAGCTCGCCGAGGTGGTCAACTCCGGCATCCAGCCCCTGCAGAATCTGGCGGTCATCCAGCGCTTGCGCGACGAGATGGATCAGGACGCAAAGGAGTGGTGCGCCTATTGGATTCGCCGCGGGTTGGTGGCCTATGACGCCATGGTCCTCGGCGAGGAGGGGTCGTTTTCGATCGGCGATACTCCGACTTTGGCCGACGCCTGCTTGATCCCCCAGCTCTATAACGCCCGGCGTTTCGACGTGAAACTCGACGACCTGGAGCGGCTGCTGGCGATTGAAGAGACTTGCTTTGACCACCCGGCGTTTCAGGTCTCCCATCCTGACGAACAACCGGACGCCGCGGGATGAGTGTATCGATCGAGATCAAGCCCTTCGAGGAATTGTCGCGCCTGGAACTCTACGAGTTGATGGTGCTGCGAAATAGAGTCTTCGTCGTGGGACAGAAGATCACCGCCGAAGCCGAGGTGGACGGGCTGGATCCGCGATGCCATCACGTCTTGATGCGCCTCGACGGACAATTGGTGGGTACGGCCCGACTATTCTGGGACGAGGAGCCCGTCAAAGTGGGGCGTATCTGCGTCGATACGTCGCGACAAAAGGCAGGGCTGGGCACGGCGATGATGGAGCGGCTCCAAGACTATCTGGGCGATCGACGGGCGGTCATGCACGCTCAACAATATCTGGAGAAGTGGTACGAGGGCCTCGGTTGGGAACGTGAAGGAGAGGTCTTCGACGAGGCAGAAATTGCGCATGTGAAGATGGAATGGAAGCCCTCCTCTTGACCGTCGGGGGCCGCGGCGTTACCGATTGAAGGGCAACGCTCAACAGACAGACGACGTAGACGTTCAACCTCAAAGAATATCGGAGGAAGGGATGGCACTTTCTGGCGTAGAGATCACCTGGCTGGGACACTCCACTTTTATCATCGAAACCCCGGAGGGGAAGAAGCTTCTCGTCGACCCCTGGTTGGAGGGCAATCCTCAATGTCCGGACAAATATTGTGGCCTTGAGGTGGACGCAATATTGATGACCCACGCCCATAACGACCATATCGGCGATATCTTCACCGCCGCCGAGGTCTGCGACGGGCCCATCGTGGGGATTTACGATTTGACGACCTGGCTGGGCACGAAGGGCGTGGACGGCGACAAGCTGGTGGGCATGAATAAGGGCGGCACGGTCTCGCTGGCCGACCAGGGTGTGGACGTGGAAGTCACCATGACCCACGCCCTTCATTCCTCGTCGTTTCTGACCGAAGATGGGGAGCTTATCTACCTGGGCGACCCGGCCGGGTTCGTCGTCAAATTCTCCAACGGTGAGTCCCTATATATCGCCGGCGATACCTGCCTGTTTGGCGATATGGAGTGGATCGGTGAGCTCTACGAGCCGACGGTGGGTATCTTGCCCATTGGCGATCACTTCACAATGGATCCCCGGCAGGCGGCCTACGCGGCGGATTTGATCGGCCTCGAGCAGGTCATCCCCTGCCACTATGGAACCTTCCCGCTGCTCACGGGCACGCCGGCGCAGCTGGTGGAAGAGCTCGACGATATCGGCGCCGACGTCGAGGTGGTCACCCTCGACCCCGGTGCCTCGAAGAAGTGGTAGAAGAGAAGCCCCGTCGATTCGCTATGAACGACGGGGCTTTTTTTATTCAACGGGGTTGTTTACGCCCAGGGTGCGGCAATTCGGGGAGGTCTCGATCTCTCGAAAATTGGGGGCCGTGCCCAGCACTTTGTCGCCCATGGTGGTGGAGACGCCGAACCAATTTTCTTCGTGTTTGAAGTGGTGGAGGCGGTGATGGCGCCACAGCCGCTTATAGAATCTGGTCTTCGCCCGGTAGTTGGTGTGGATCAGAAAATGGCACCACTCGTAGATGATGCCCATCGTGAACAGGCCGGCCAGGGCGGTGAACATCAGCGGCGTGGTGGGCATGACCAGCCAGGCGACGAGAAAATAAAAGGGCAGGGATATCAGCAGGGAGCGAATGGGGATAAATACGTGGGTCAGGTCGTCGGGGTCCTGATGGTGGGCCCGGTGTTTGCTCGACAGGTGGAGATCAACGGTCTTGCCGGCGATCTGGAAGGGCTTCATATGAAGGACGAAGACGTGGATGACCCACTCCACGAAGGGCCAGACGGCGACGAGGCCCGCCAGGATGAGGGCGTCCCAGATCAGCCACTCGCCGAGGGTGATGCGCACGCTCCAGCAGGTGACGAGGCCGATGGCAAGCACCCAGGGGCTGGGGTGGGTCCAGAGGGTTCGAAACGCCTTCGGTAGGGTCATACGCTCTTTTTGTTTGCCTCGCGTCTCGGAGGTGGTGCTCATCGCTGGTCCTCACTGTCGGAAAGAGTCATCGACTCCAGGCCTTCGATGACCTGAAGGAGCGCCGTGGCGCCGAGGTCGATGATTTCGCCGGCCTGGCGAGCTGACTTTTCTTCCTCTCCCCGGGCGACGGCGTCGCGCAGGGCGCGGTATTTATCGAGGGCTTCGAATTCCTCGGCCAGTGCATCGGTCAATAGCTCGGCGAAGTGGGCATAGGATTCGCGCAGGCTGTTAAAGGCCAGGCGATAGGCGATATTGTCGCTCCCCTCCACCAGGGTGGCCCAGAAGTCGAGGCTCGCCATCTGAAGTTCCTGCCGGTCGTCCTGGTTGGCCTCCATAGAGGCCAGTATCTCGTCTAGTCGGTCGATTACGTCGCGACCTCGACGGGCGCAGAGCCTGGCGATGCTGGGCGCCAGGGCAGAGCGCATCTCGATGACGCTTCGGCCCACTCGCAAGTCGAGGTTTCCCTCTTCGTCGACCAGAAGAGCCGACAACAGATCGGTGCCGGCGGTGCGCCGAAAGTTGAGGACCGTCGTATTGCCGCCGTGGCGAATGGTGATCAGCCGAGCCTGCTCCAGGCGCTTGAGCGCCTCGCGCACGGCGCCGCGATTGACCTGGAGTTTCTCGGCCAGCGCCCGCTCGGCGGGCAAGGTCTCGCCGGGCTCCAACTCTCCGCTTAAGATCCCCTGGCGGAGCTGATCGAAGACTGTGTCGGCCAATGACTTTTTGCGAACCGGTTTTAAAACATCGGACATGGTACTCCTATCTTCTTCTGATAATTGCCGATCGAGAATCTAGGGTAAAATGGTCCGGTGGTCAACTGGTATGACCAGTTCGGCCTCCAGCGAAGAAAACAAAAAACCACCCCCGTCTCGATCGCGATAGGTCCCGGGTTGAATCAGTTGAAAGTGATCAGGGTGAAGATGGCGGAGAAGGCGGCGATGGCTCCTGCTACGGTGGCCACCACGTAGATTATCGCGTGGCGTTTGGACGTTCTCATCAGCGCTACCGTCTCGGTGCAGAAACTCGAAAAGGTGGTGTAGGCGCCGCAAAAGCCGACGCCTGCAAAGACAAGAAGGGGAGCTTCGATGGGGGCTGTCAGGTCGGCCGAGGTGGCGGCCAGAAGCCCGCCGAGGAGGGCGCTTCCTGTGAGGTTGACGAAGAGGGTTGGGCCGGGAAATTTCATCTCCGGGCGGAGCAGGGCGGCTCCACGAGAGATCCAATAGCGACAGAGCGCTCCCAGGGCGCCGCCCAGGCAGACCAGCGAAAGAGATAGGGCGCTCATGACGCCTCCGAGCGAGCTGCACCGATGCGCTCACCGACGGCGATGCCGACGACGGCGAAGAGCAGTCCGAAGGTCAGGGAGGTCGCCACATAAGCCGCAGCCCACAGCGGTGCCTGGTGGACGGTGACCACGAAGGTGTCGGCAGCAAAGGTGGATGTCGTCGTATAGCCGCCGCAAAACCCGGTGCCGACGCCGAGGCGCAGCCAGGAGGGGGCGTCCTTATGTTTGGCGATAAATCCGACGGTCAGGCCCAGCAGCAGGGCCCCGCTGATATTCTCCAGGACAGTTCCCACCGGCATGGCCGGGGCGAAGGTCCATAGGTTTATCAAATGCCGAAACAGTGCCCCGAAGGCCCCGCCGAGGGCGACGAAGAGTGAGTTTTGAATTGCACTGCTCACTTTAGTGACACATCTCTTCGTCGGAGTCGGCCAGGGACGACATATCGCAGAGCTGGGTGCGAATTGCCTCGGCGGCGGGATCATCGGGCCACTGGTTGATGAAGCGACTCAAATAGGCCGCGGCCTGTTCGGGTTCGTCGAGCTCACGCATATGAATTCGCGCCAATTCGAGGAGGATGTCCGCCGTGGCCTGCTCGGTGGGCTCCGTCTTCTCGAGGGCACTGGCGAGGAGGGTGGTCGCCTGTCGGAACTCTCCATCGTATAAGGCCTGCAGCGCTTTGCGGCGCAGTTCACGGACAGAAGGGGGCTCGGGGTCGGTAGCTTCCGGGACTTCCAGTGCTTCCTCCGGGACTTCCTCGACGCTCACCTCTTCCGTCGATGGGTCTTCGACAGGCCTTTTAGCTTCTTCCCTTGCGTGACGCAGAGCCAGACGGTGGGCGTCGAGATCGACATAGGGCGCCACCTGTGAGGTGATTTCCTCGGACAGAACGCCGAGGTCAGCGCCGTCGAAGAGCTCGCCAGTGGCCACCAGTTTATGCCGCGATTCGTCGGGAGAGGTCATGCGAACTGCACCCTCGAAGACGGCGACCTGGGGCCTCTCATCTTCGATTGTGACGAAGAATACGGTGCCCACGACGGTGATCGTATATCCCCTTGTGTGCAGGGATAATTCCGAATCGCGGTCGGGTAGGTATTCGACGAGAATGCTGCCGGAGTCGAGCTCGATGGTGGTTTTATCTTCGCTGTCGTCGATTCGAAATTCGGCATCGTCGGTGGTAAAAATCTTGACCGAATCTCTTTGTGACGGGGCGGGACGCATCGACGGCAACGCCAGCGCAGCGGGCAGCGGTTCTTCATCTTCTTCCGCAAATCCTGGCGGTTGATCCTCATCGCCGTCCTCGGCTTCGTCGCTCGACGCCGTCACAGGAGCTGTGGTCTCGGGAATGTCCTGTTCAATTGATTGGCCCAGATCTTCACTCAACCCCCACCAGGTGATCAGGGCCACAGAGGCGGCGACGACAGCCACTGCCCAGGGCCAGCGCTTGCGCGGCGGGGTAGGCGTTATTTTCGAGGGGCCGGAGTCGTCAATTTGCTGTG
>SLJM01000447.1 GCA_007135085.1 Myxococcales bacterium | reverse complement strand
TGGTCTTCGGCTTCTGCGTCATCATCTTCATCATGGCCTTCGTCATGCCCAAGGTGACGGCCATCTTCGAAGATCAGGGCGAAGCCCTGCCGTTTATCACGCAGGTGATGATCGGCATGAGCGATTTCGTGGTCAATTGGTGGTATCTGATCATCATCGGCGTCGTCGGCGGCGGCGTGGGCTTCTGGCAGTGGAAGAACTCGCCGAAGGGCAAGAAACAGTGGGATATCTTCGTACTCAGAGTGCCGCTCTTCGGCAAATTGATACGACTAATCGCGATCTCCCGCTTTTCCGGGACCTTGAGCACCCTGTTGGCCAGCGGCGTGCCCCTTTTGACGGCCATGGATATCGTCAAAAACGTGTTGGGCAATACGCGACTCATCGAGGTCGTCGAAGACGCCCGTGTTAATATTAGAGAGGGTGAGAGCATCGCCGGTCCCTTGAAGCGATCCGGGGAGTTTCCGCCGCTGGTGACCCATATGATCGCCACCGGTGAGCGCTCCGGTCAGCTCGAGGCGATGCTCGACAACGTCTCAAAGAGCTACCAGCAGCAGACGGATCGCTCCGTGGAGACCATGACCAGCCTGCTGGGACCGATGATGATCATCGCCCTCGGTATCGTGGTGGGACTTATCGTCTTCGCCGTGATGTGGCCGATTCTGGAGATGAACCAGACCATTATGTAGGGGCAACGCAAAGGTTGAATGAAGAAGTAGGAAGAACGTCAAAGAAATGGGGCCCCGAATGGGGTCGTTAAAGGTCGGAGCCGGTGTTTGGCGCCGGCGAGTTAGCCATGAGGAGGCAACAAATGAAGCGACGCAATATGCAGGAAATCAAAGAGGCGACGGCGCGGCTAAAGAAGGCGGCGGGTATGACCCTTGTGGAGATCATGATCGTCATCACGATTATGGCCTCCGTGGCCGGTGTGGTCGGGTTTTTCGTCTTCGGCGCCATCGACAAGGCCAACGTGGGCAACGCGGAGACCCAGATCAGCAATCTGGAGAATATGGTCATGATGTACTACACGACGACCACTCCCAATCAATTGCCGACGAGCCTCGACGATCTGACCGCCGGGACGATGCCCATCGCCGACGAGGTGCCTGTCGATCCCTGGGGACACGACTATATCTACAGCCGCGATGGCTCGCGTAACTTTACGATCTGCAGCCGCGGTCCCGACGGAGTGGAGGGGACCGAGGATGATATCTGTAATTAGTAATTTACAGAGGGCGGGCTAGCAGCCCGCGCTCCATAAATCGAGACTTCGATGAGCGATTTGAGACATATACCTGCGGGCCAAAAGCCCGCGCTCCCGGGGGATTTAAGCGCCTCTGTGAGCCGTGCCCGCGGTATGACGCTCATCGAATTGCTGATGGTCATCGTCATCGTCGCCGGCCTGGCCGGAGGCGGGGTCTTGATGATCGGCCTGCTCACCCAGGGCAATCTCAAGTCCGAGGCGCGCAGTCTGGCCACGGCGATGCAATATACCTACGACCAGGCGGCGTTGAATAACCGCAACTATCGACTGGTTATCAACCTCGATGACAATAGCTACCACACCGAGCTCAGCGATAGTGAGGTGGTCATCGACGATAGCTCCGACGAGGCCGTTGAGGCCTTCGACGATGGGATGCTGCCCGAGGAGCTTCGCCAACAGGAAGCGGAGCGGAGCTCGGGAACGGATAGCCTCTTTCGAGACGAAGAGCATGACCCGTTCGGGATGAGTCGCCGACAGGGCTATAAGCGGGCCGAAGATGCGATTTTGGAGGCTCATACCCTTCGCGATGGGATCACCTTCCAGAGTGTGCGAACTGAAACCCGGCCTCGCCCGGCCACGTCGGGAAGAGTGGCGATCAATTTTTTCTCCAGCGGCCTTCAACAGGAAGCGATCATCATTCTCCAGGATTCTGCAGGCGCAAAATTCACGTTGATATCCGAACCGTTGACCGGTCGGGTGCGCGTCTACTCCGGCGAGCGTGAAGACCCCGACGACTTCGGACCGGAGGAATACGATGGTTAGGTTGTACGCCAAAAAGGGCTCATCGAGGGGCTTCTCATTGATCGAGGTGTTGTTGGCGCTGGCAATTCTTGCCACGTCGATGACGATCTTGATGGCCTCCGTATCCCACAGCGGCCAGCAGTCGGTGTATTCGGCGCAGTTGACCCAGGCCAGCCTCCTGGCGCGAAGCAAGATGATCGATCTGGAGTATATGATCATGGAGGAGGGCTTCAGCGACGCCGACCGCACCTATTCGGGGACCTTTCGAGAGGAGGGATTTCCCGATATGCGCTGGGAGGCCAGGGTGGAGCCGGTGGAGATTCCGCCGGACGCCAAGGAGCGCTTTTTGGGGCAGGTCAACGAGCAGCTCTTCGGCGGGATGGAGGCCGACGGCGGAGCCCTGGGCGGAAATCCGGCCTTTAGCGCCATGTTGCCCATGTTGCTCGGGCAGATGCCGGAGTTCGTTAATCGCGTCGGCGAGCGGGTGAGGCGGGTGATCCTGACCGTCTATTTCGACTTCGTCGGTCGCGAGCAGCCCCTGGAACTGACCCACTATGTGGTCGACGAGATGGAGGGTGAATTCCATATGTTCGGTGAGCCCGACGATTTCGAAGATTTCGACGACTTCGACGATCTGGAGGGCATGGATCCGGGAGCGATGCGATGAGAAAATGCCGGCATATCGCGCTCAAGCGCGGGCGGGGATTTACGCTCATCGAGGTGTTGTTGGCGGTGACCATCGTGGCCTCATTGTCGGTGATCGCCGGAGCGGCGGTGCTGCAGATGTTCCGCACAGAGGAGATCGTCAACGAGCGCTACGATCGCTATCGCATGGCGCGGCTGGCCATGAATCGCATGGCCAATGAATTGAGCATGACCTATCTGGCCGGCCCCGACTTCGGTGGGGAGCCGATCCCCGGGGAAGCGGAGTTTTTCGACGACGACGAGGACGACCCCTTCGGGCTGTCAAATCTTCGGGAGTCCGTTCAATTCGGAATGATCGGCCGCGACGATTACGTCCATTTTACGGCCTTTGGCCATATCCGAACTCTGGAGGATGAGCGGGCCAGCCATCACGCCCAGATCGGCTATTTCGTCGACAGCTATCGCAACGAGGAGGGAGAGACCGTACGCCGCCTTCGCCGGCGGGTGAGCACCGACTTCGACGACGACCTGACGCGAGGCGGCGTGGTTGCGACGATGATCCCCGAGATCGAGGATTTGCGCTTTGAATATTGGGATCCCGGCGAGCCTGAGCTGGGCACGGCCTATGAGGTCGCCCAGGGGCGGTGGGTGTCGGAGTGGGATACCACGTCGTCTCGATTCGGCGGTCGATTGCCCACGCGGATTCGGATCACCCTGACGTTGACGCCCCACGGCCCGCGAGGCCAGACCCAGACCTTCGTCACCCAGGCCACCCTGGGGATGACCGAAGTCTTGGAGTATTGATGATGCGACGGAGACTAGGAAAAGCCACGCTGGTGTTGCTTCGGGTCATGGACCGCCCGGTGCGCACCCCTGTGGACGGGCGTCCCCGGGGAGTGGCGATTGTATTGGCGCTGGTGACCATTGCCATTTTGTCGATGGCCGTCGTCGACTTCGCCTATTCGGCGCGGGTCAATACGGTGATGGCCACCAACGAGCGGGATAACCTCAAGAGTTATTATCTGGCCAAGAGCGGGCTGAACCTGTCGCGCCTGTTGTTGAGTTTCCAATACGCTCTGCAGGCGGAGTCCCGGGACACCGACGACGAGATGGGGCAGATGATCGGCCGGGCCATGCGGCGCAGTAATTTCCAGCTCTACCAATATGTCGATCTGTTGATGGGCCCCTTTAATTCGGGGCGCGTCGAGATCCCTCTGGCCAGCGTGGACCTTCAGGGCATGGGGGTGGGAGGCTTCGGGGAGTTTACGGGGCGCTTCGACGTGGACGTCCAGCCCGAAGAGGGGCGGATCGCCATAAATAGATTTGCCCGCGACGAGGTGCGCGAGACCGACCTCATCGAGCTGTGCTCCATGATCCTCGACGAGCGCTACAACCCGGTCTTCGAACAGCAGGACCAGTTCGGAGAGCTCATGGATCGGGCGGCCATCCTGGGACATATCGTCGACTTTATCGACCTCAATAACGAGCGCACCCTGTTGCGCGACGATTGTACCATTGAAGGCCGAAGCGGTGACGAGGCACGACCCTACGCCAGAGATGATGAATACGATATCGAGCCCCGAAATGCCCGGCTGACCCACGTGGAGGAGTTATATCGGGTCCACGGCATCAACGAGGGGTTTATGAAGGCATTCGCCGATGCCTTTACGGTCTACGACGTGGGCCGGCCCAACTTAAACGTGGCCACGGCGCCCGTCTTTTATTCGGTGCTCTGCCAGAATATCCAACTGTCGGGCGAAAATGTGCCGGAGGGTGCCAATATCTGCGGCGCCGACGCCGGAATCTCGGGGCAGGTCATGTTGTTCGCCATGACCCTGGAGGGCATTCGCATGTTCTTCGACGATCCCCTGTCGGTGATGCTCGCCTACGTGGGGTCGACGGAGAGTACGCTATTGCCCTCGGCGAAGATGGGTCAGCCCGTGGCGTTTTTGAGCGTGAGCCAATTTCCGGCCTATGTGGACGACCTCAAAGACGACCCGATGTTGATGGCCCAGTTCATCCGCCACTCGCCGACCTACCAGCAGATGGTCGCCGAAGATCCGAGGATGGCCATCGACCCGATCAATCCGGTCCTGCCGCAGTGGACCGTCGATTTTAATCGCTCTGGATTGATGCGCTCCGTGACCACTCGTACGCCGCGGGTATTTCGGATCAAGTCGACGGGGACCTACGGCACGTCGGAGACGACGATTGAGGCCGTGGTGGATTATGGAAAGACGATTCGGCGCCTGCCCGACGAGGAGCGTCTGCTCGAACAATTGGGCGCGATGGAAGACGCTGAAGAGATCCGCAATATGCTGCGCGAGGAACAAGAAGGGATGCCTCGAGGGCGAATCCTGTATTACCGCATCAGATAGGCGTCGGAAGACGTTTTTTGGGAAAGACCTCCCCAGGTTTTTCGACGACGAAGAGGAGTCATGGCCAATCGCATCGTAGGACTGGACATAGGAAGCTGGGCCGTCAAGGCGGTCACCCTGGAGTGGCAGCGCCAGCTCGAGGTGGTGGACGTGCGCGCTGTGCCGCTCATCGATCTCGAGCGTGAATTCTCGGGCAGCGAGATGGAAGGGGCGGCGGTGCCGCCGTTGCCCGGCGAGCAGGCAGATGGAGGGGAAGGCGGTGGCGTCGAGGATGGACCGGCTCCGGTGGACGAGATCTTTCCCGACGTGCCCGAAGGTCAAGGCGGAGATTGGAGTGATGAGGGCGGGCCCGTGCCGGGGGCGGCCGATCCTCCCTGGGCTGCAGGCGGCGCCGACGAAGAGAGCGGTGAAGAAGAAGAAGAAGGGGCGCAGCGGGGCTCGGAATTTCCGCTGTGGACCCAGGCGCTGGCCAAATTGCAACAACAAGGGGTCTTTGAAGACGTCCACCAGATCATCACCTCCTTTCCCGACGGCCGGGCGGTGACGCTGCACCTGGACGTGCCCTTTGAGCGCAAGGTCGACGTCGCCGAGATTCTCCCCCACCTGTTGGTGGACGAGCTGCCCATCTCGCCATCGGAGATCGTCCACGATTTCATCGTCGTCCCCGGCAAGGGACCGGACCTGTGGGAGGCCCTGGTGGGCGTGGTGGAGCGCGAGGAGATGGCCGCGTTTCTGAGACATTGTAAGGCGGTCAAGACCGATCCGGCTATCGTGGGCGTGCCGGAGCTGATGCTGCGATATGCAGGTGATCAGTCCGTCGACCCCGGCGTGGAGAGCTACGGGATCATCGACTTCGGCCATCGATTTACCCGGCTGCTGATCATGTCCCGGGGCAAGCCCGTGGTGGCCCATACCACGCAGCGCGGCGGACAGGCCGTGACGGAAGCGCTGGCCGAGAATTTTCAGATCAACCAGGAGCAGGCTCGGCAGCTCAAACATCGCGAGGGGGTGGTCGGTGCGGCCGCTCATGGCGGTGATATGCAGGTGCGAAAGCTGCAGGGCACTATCGAGGAGTCTCTGCGGCCCCTGGTGCGCGATCTGCGCCGAACCTTTCAGTCGGCCTACGCCAAATACCGAGTGGCCGTCGACAAGGTCTATATCTGCGGCGGCGGTAGCCGACTTCGAGGCATCGAGGACTTTCTGGGCGGTGAATTCGACGTGCCCGTCGAGCCCCTGCAGGTCGACCGAGGAGTGGTGTGGACCGTGGGTGCCTCACAGCGCGCCATGGCTCCCGAGATGACCCTCGCCCTGGGCTGCGCCCTCCAAAAACCGCTGGACGAGGGGGATCAAAAGCTCATCGATTTTCGGCAGGGGCCGTTTGTCTACCGCGGAAAGTCGAGCTATCTGCGCACCCAGATGGTGCGCTTTGGCGCCATCGCCGCCGTGCTCTTCGTCCTCCTCGCCGGGGTGCTGCTGATGCAGCGACACGACCAGCAGACTCAGCTTCGGGCCATGGAGCAGGCCGTGGCCCAGCAGACGCAGGAGTTGTTTGGAGAATCACTGGACTCGGCAGCGGCCATTCAGTCCCGTCTGGAAGGAGAAGGGGCGATGAACCGAAATTTCGTGCCCCAGATGAGCGCCTACGAGCAATTTTATCGCACGATTGCACAGGTCTCCCAGGAGTATCCCCTGACGTTGAGCCGTATCGAGGTGGACACCGACCGGAGTCTCATTCAGTTGGTGGGAATTACGGACAGCGCCCAATCGGTGGAGATGATCGCCAATGAGGTCAACCGCTTCGAATGTCTGACCGACGTGCGCACCGACCGGGTCAACGTGCGCGGCGATAACGAAGTGCAATTCGAACTCCAGATTTCGAGCGGTTGCTCCTAAAGGGGCGCCCAAGCGGGAGTGATGATGAACGGACAAGATGAATCCACAAAGGGTTTGAAGGCGGCCTTCGACAATATGTCGGAGCGCGAGCAAAACCTGCTAAAAATCATGCTCGGCATCTTCGCCGTTCTCGGCCTGGTGTTGGTCATCGGCCTGGCTCAGCGATCGGTGGCCGATCTGGAGCAGCAGACCCAGCAACAGCAGGTGATCCTCGATCTGCTGGCCACGGAGGGGCCCGCCTTTGCGGCCGCTCAGGCCGGCGGCGCCAGCGACGATCCGATGACGCGGGCCGATCTATTTACGGATGACGTGCTTCGCAACAACCCCGTGCAGTTTCACAGCTTTGTCGACACCCACGCCGCGGCGGTGGGATTGACCGTCTCCAGCTACGGTAGCGATGAACATCCCCTTGGCTCGGGCCGCTCCGGTGAAGATGAGGGGCCCATGATCATCGAGCGCCAGATGCGCGTCGATCTGCGAAACGCCGATATGGACCGGCTCATCGAATTCCTCCACCGCGTCGAGGAGAGCAGCGAGCCCGTGGTCATCAAGCGCATCGATATTCGCTCCGTTCAGGACGAGGGTCAGGTGCGGGCGCTGATAGTGATGTCGACCTTTCAATATGGCGAGCAAGAGGAGTCTTGATGCTGGAACAATTGCGACAGTGGTGGGAGAAGCCCTTCTTCCGGGTGGCTGCCTACCTGGCCTTCGGGTTTTTGTCGTTCGTGGCCTTTTTGCTCGTGACCTTTCCGGACCATCGGGTGCGCCAGATCGTGAGCAACGAGATCGAGGCGGCCATGGACTTCGAATACGACGTGACCATCGGCAAGCTGGGGTTCTGGCGGCTGACCGGGATTTCGGCCCGTGAGATTACTCTGCGCGAGCGGGTGGTGGGCGGCGGTGCAGACGACGAAGAGGCCGACGGGCCGATGCCGATGATGGTGCGCGTGGAGCGTATATCGGCGCGGCTGGCGCCGATTCGCACGATCCTCGGCGGCGGCCCGGCCGCCGATTTTCAGATCGACGTCGGCGAGAGCATCATCCGCGGCCGCTTCGATATGGACGGCTTTAATGAGGCGGCGACGCAGAAGATCAGCCTCAATATGAACGACCTCGATCTACGTCGTTCGACGCTGCTGACCTCCTTTGTGGGCCAGCCCATCTACGGCATCCTCGACGGCGATGTGGAGATCGAGATCGACGGCGCCCGCGGCGGGCTTATCACCGGGGGATATGTTGATCTGACGGGGCAGCAATTGACCCTGGGGGCGACGACTATCGAGATCGATGGCATTCCCTTGCTGACCGGGCTGGACCTGCCGACGACGAGCTTCGGCAATATGGAGATGTTGCTCACCTTCGAGGAGACCGAACATGGCTCGCGGCTTAACTTCGATAAATTCGAGACCAGCGGCCGCGACATCTTCACCGAAGCCTGGGGCCATATCGATATCA
>SLJM01000013.1 GCA_007135085.1 Myxococcales bacterium | reverse complement strand
TTCTCGCCATCGCCGTCCTGGGCATCTTCTTCTGCGGACTGCCCTGTATCGCCATCGGCGCCGGAGCTTGATTATTCATCGTAAGCGTTCAGTTCCCCACCCTACTTGATGATGATCTCGAGCTGGGGGCCCGTCTCAAGGGTCACCACGCCGCTTTCGGACAGGTGCATATCGCCGTCGATGGTATAGCTGATGGGCTCTGAGGAGTGGAAGACGGCCTTGCCGCTGACCTCAGAGGGAAAGTCTTCCGGATCCAGAGGCAGGCCCATCCGGATCTTGGGGAGGGCCTTGACCACGTTGACCGGGCCGGCAGTGACGCCTAAAAGGTGGAAGGTCTGGTCTTTTTCCTGGCAGCGAATAAAGGGGCGAAAGCCAAGGCCGATCTGATCGACTGTGGAGGCGATGACCGCCGTATAATCCCGCTCTGGCCAGGTCTGGTCGTCCATCTCTACGCTGGCGCGAAAGGGTCGGAAGATATCGGCGATGATATCGCCGCCGCCAAAGGGAAGGGCAGCGATGCCTTTGGCCATCAGAAGGGCCGCCGTGGTGGGGCTGGGGTTGCCCGTGCCGTAATAGATCTCCAAAAAATTGGCGACGATGCCGTTGCCGAAGATAAAGCCGTAGCGAGTGCCCGTGTCGTCGGTGACCTTCAGGATATCCCGGGTCGTGGTCTCGAAGGGCTGGCCCGTATAATATTTCTCGACCAGGTTGGCCAATAATTTGGGAGGAGCGCCGCGGATGCCCACCCCGCTGGACACGGTATTCATCGTGCCGCCGCGAAGGAGGGCGACCTTGGGCAGGGGGCGATCGCCGTAGACCTCGATAAAGGTCGACAGAGTGACGTGGTTGGTGCCGTCGCCGCCGTTGAGACCGAGGATGTCGATGTCGCTGGCCATGAACTCGCGGGCCACGTCCTCGACGTCCTCGATGCGGTTGGTCAACTCGTAGGTGTCGTGCTGGCCGAGCATATACCCGAGGCGGCGCATCCGCTCCGGGTGCCGGCGGTTTCGACGGCTATGGGGGTTGGTGACAATACCGATGCCAGGCATGGCGATCCTTCACGTGAGCATACAGAAACGTGGCGTACCATAGCCTGTGGTCGGGGTTCGGGGCAATAGATGTGCTATTTCTTCTCGACGATCATCAATCCCCGGCTGAGCACCTGATGGTTGACCGATCGGCCCGTCACCTCTTCGAGCCGGGAGAGGCGAGTGGCTATGTCCACTTTGTCCAGGCCCGGGAATTTGCCGCGGGAGTAGGCCGCGGTGCGCCGGTGCAGAGGCGACAGAGGTCGTACCAATCCCTTGAGACTCTCCACGGTCTCATAAAACGCCTCTTCGGCCTGAAGGGTCAGATCCGGGGGCGCTTCGCTGTGCTCGACCTTGGCCTGCGCTTCGTCGAGGATCTCGAGCATGGCCGGAAAGGAGTCGTCACATAGGTTGTACAGAAGCCGGCGGGCCCGGTTGTCCACCAGGGGCGGATCGTCGAAGGGGGTGCGCCCGCCGTGGCCGTGAAATAACTCGATGAGACAGTCCACCACGCCGTCTTCCTCGCGGCAGCGCACGCCGAATTGATTGGGCAAAAACAGCTCCTGGCAGGGGTCGTCGACGGGGCTGAAGTTGATGACCTTCGCGTCTCCCAGATAGGCCTCCAGGCCGGTGGTGCACCCGTCGTGGATCATGCATCGGCAGGCCAGAAGCCAGGGGGCCACCGGTCCTTCGTGGAGGACGTGCACGTTCTGCAGCCCCTGAAAGACGGTCTCGTAGAAGGCCGGCTCTTCTGACGGGTGGGGCCGCACCACGACGGGCACCTCGGGAAAGACCAGATGGAGTCGGTGGACCAGGCGCACGAAATGGCTCAACTGCTGATTTTTATAGGCCCACTCCTGCACGGTGTGCAGCCGGCTGTCCAGCTCGGCCGGGCGGTAGCCGTTATAGGCGCTGAAGACGAAATCGGGACCGAGCCGGTTATTGGCCCGGGCCAGGTTGGTGTTGATGAGCAAGAAGTCGCCGAAGCGGGCCCGCAACTGCCGGGCCTCCTCTTCGTAGAACTGGCGCCATCGTGGCCGATACAGATCAAAGCGGGGGTGGCCGGTGGTGCGGATATTATCGTGGCAGGCCGGCTCCAGAGAGCGGTAGACGTCGCGCTGGAAATCGCCCCAGGTGCAGACATAATCCTCGCACTCCAGATGGCGGGGGTCCAGGCGCTGGCACAAGATCTGGCGCCACCGGTGCTCCGTGCCCGGATAGACCGCTCCCTCGGTGTCGAAGTGAATGAAGACAAACCCCCGCTCTTTGAGGGCGTGGTAGTCGTCGAGGGCGTTTGGGAAGTGGGGGCGGATCACCGATTTTCCAAGATAGACCCCGCCGCGAAGCCGTTTGGCCACCCGCATCAGGGTGTCGTGGAGGCCGATATAGATCCGGTTGTCCTCCCTGGCGGCCAGCACGGCCATGGCCAGCCGGTAGTCGAGCTCGCGGTTGATGGTTTCCACTGGAAATAAGAGATGGGTGGGGGCGGTCATTTTAACCTCATCGAAGTTCCCGGTCCATCAGCCAGATCGACTCGTTCGGCGGCCTGGACCATGCGGCGAAAGTCGAGATTGCGAGCCATCAATTCGTCGTAGCTGCCCACGTCGACGATCTGGCCTTCGCGCAAGAAGAAGAGCCGATCGCAGTGGCGGACCGTGGACAGGCGGTGGGCGATGATGATCAGGGTCATTCGCCCCGCCAGGCGCTCGATGGCGGCGCTGATCTCCCTTTCGGTGGCCGTGTCCAGGGCGCTGGTGGCCTCGTCGAGGACCAATAATTCGGGTTGTCGATACAGGGCACGGGCGATCCCTAGACGCTGACGCTGGCCGCCGGACAGCCGCACCCCGCCCTCGCCGATGGTGGTGTCCAGTTGCTCGGGCAGGGAGGCGATGAGGCTTTTAAGCTGGGCGTCCTCCAGTGATTGCCAGACCCGATCGTCGTCGACCTGCTCGTCGGCCACGCCGAAGGCCACGTTGCGCCGGATCGTATCGTCCATCAGGTAGACGGGCTGGGCGATATAGCCCAGGTGGCGCTGCCAGGCCCGCAGGTGGTGGTGAATATTTTTGCCGTCCACCAGAATCTGGCCGCTGTCGGGGGGCAACAGGCCCAGGATCAGATCGACGGCGGTGGTCTTTCCCGCCCCCGAGGGACCGACAAAGCCCACCGATTCGCCGCGCTCGATGGTCAGGTTCATCTCGGCGATCGCCGTCTCGTCGGCGCCGGGGTAGCTAAAGCTGACCTGGTCGACCTCCAGGATGTCGTCGAAGCTAAGGGAGGCGCCGTTGCCATGGTCGTCGCTGTCGGCGGGCCGGCGGGCGTCGAGATCGTCCAGATCGTGAGAGATGACGTTGACGCTTGGTTTGAAGTGGCGCATCCCGGTCAGCGCAGAGATAATCCGCGTCATCGACGGCAACAGGCGCACCGCCGCCATGGCAAAGAGGGCCAGCACGGGCAGCACGTGGCTCATGTCCTGGCCCCGGGCCACCAAAAGCACCACGACCAGGATCATCCCCCCCAGGCCGAAGGTCTCGATGACGTTTCGGGGCACCTCTTTGACGAAGCGGTGAAAGCGCATGGCCCGGGCGTATTTCTGGCTGCTTCGGTGGTAGCGATCGAGAAAATAATCCTCACAGCCCAACACCTTGGCCTCTTTGACGCCCCCTAAGCCCTGATTGACCCACTGGATCATCAGTCCGTTATGCTCCTGTTGTTCCTTGCCCAGCTGGACCGTCTTTTTTCGCACCGCCCGGTAAAAGCCAAAGCTGATGGAGGCAAATAAGAGGATCGCCACCGGCGCCACCAGGGGCTCGACGTAGATGAGCAGGGCCGCCAGCACGACGACCACGCTCAACTCCACGCCCAGGATCAGCAGAGGGATGAGCACATTCGTAAAGGTCATGCGCACTTCTTCGTTGACGTTGCGCAACAGCTGGGCGCTGTTTCGATGGAGGTGAAAGGAGTAGGGGCTCTTCAGGTAGGCCTGAAACAGGCGCCTCGACAGGCGGACCTGGTTGGCGAAGACAAACCGAAATTGGCTGTAATACATGAGCGCCAAAAAGCAGTTTTTGATCACATAGACCCCCAAAAGCCCCAGGCCGGCGGCGATGACCACCCCGGAGCCGGTGGTGATCCCCAGCGCCGAGAGCACCTCCGGCAACAGGGGCATCCCCTCCACCGACGTCGGATCGGCGACGAGGGCGATAAAGGGCATGATCAAACCGATGCCCAGGGCTTCGAACCCGGCACCGATGAGCATCAAGAAAAACAATCCCACCGCGCGCCAGCGCTGCGGGCCGTCGAACAGAGACCAGACCTGACGGGCCATGTCCATGAAGAGTATTCCCCCGGTTCGGTAAATTGAGGCACACCTTGATCGTAGGCACAGGAGGGGGGAATGGGTAGTGGGGGAGGCAAATGGTTGGAAAAAATAACCTTTTAGGGTTGAAGTATTGGCGGGGGCGCACACAATTTCTTCAACGCAGTCAACCAAGATGACCGGGGAAGCCAGACGTCGCCCAAGGGGTTTGTGGCCCATTCATTATGTCGCCACCCCAGACTTTCGGCCCGTACTTTTGCCCCGCCGCCCCCACAGGGAGTTGGTCTATCGTGAGCACTCGCCCCCACATCGTATATCTGAGCTTTGACGGTTTGCTCGAGCCCCTGGGGTATAGCCAGGTGGCCCGGGTGGTCATGGCCCTGGCCGAGGGGGGGAGCTATCGGTTCACCATCTGTTCGCTGGAGAAGAGAGGCGATCGGGAAGAGGGACACCGCGAACAGGCCCTGGCCGCCGAGCTTCGCCGTCGGCGGGTGCGCTGGCGGCGGGCCACCTGGTCCGGGGGCGGGACGGTCATCGACGTGGCCAAAAACGTGCGCGCCATGACGGCTCTGGTCGATCAGGTGGTCGATGAGGACGGGGTCGACTTATTTCACGCCCGCAGTTATGTGGCCGCCTCGGTGGCCCGCCAGGTGGGTCGACGGGTGGGCGTGCCCTACCTCTTTGATACCCGCGGGTTGTGGATCGACGAGCGCCTGGAGCGGGGCCTGTGGTTTGACGGGCCCGTCAGGCGGCGGGCGGCGCGGCGGTGGGAAGCGGCGCTATTTGAAGATGCCGCCGGGGCGGTGACCTTGACCGAGCTGGCGGCCGACGAGATTCGACGACAAAGATTAGGTCCGTGGCAAGCACACCGTCCGTTGGCGGTGATTCCCACCTGCGTTGACTACGGCGAATTTGGCCTGGGGGGGCCTGGCGATGCCGGGGGAGTTTCGGAGGCGGTTGCCCATAAGCTGCAATCGTCATTGGTGGTGGGTTATATCGGTTCGGTCAACGATGCCTATCGGATGGGAGCATCACTGCGCCTCTTCGATCATTTGAGGTCTCGTCGACAGGACGCCCACCTTTTGTGCCTGACCGGAAACCCCCCGGCATTGCTGACGCATCTGGAACGCCATCGCCTGGCGCCGTCGGTCTATACGGTGCGCCGTGTCGACCACCGGGCCATGCCGGGGTGGCTCCCCTTTGTGGACTGGGGGCTTTTATTGCGAAATACCCATCGCCAACACCGCTCCTATCTGGGGGCGATGCCCACCAAATTGGGCGAATTTTTTGCCGCCGGCATCCGCCCGGTCTACGCCGGCCACAGCCAGGAGGTGCGCCAGTGGGTCGAGCGCGCCGGCAGCGGCCATATCATCGAGCGATGCGACGAGGCCGGCCTGCGCCAGGCGGCCAGGGTCATGGCCACCACCCCGCGCTGCCTGCACACTCTGTGGGGGGCGAGGTGGCGCACCCAGAATCATTTCGGGTTATCCTCGGCGGTCGAGCGCTACCACGATCTTTACCAGAAGGTCCTGGCCGGCGGCGACAATCCGCGGCTGCGGGTCCTCTTTTTGACCGAGGGGACCAGGACGCCCTCTTCCAGATTTCGGGTCGAGCAACTGGTGCCCCATCTCCAGGCCCGGGGCATTGCCTGTACGGTGCGTCCCGCCTTTGGTGACGGCTATGCAAAGTGGACCTCCACCCCGGCGGGGCCCCTCTATAAATTGGCCTGCAGCCTCCAGCGCCTTCCCCAGGCCCTCGACGGCGACCGCTTCGACGTCGTCTTTTTGCAGCGGCCCGGGCTGCCCTTTAGCGAGGGGGTGGAGCGGCTGGCCAACTGGCGAAATCCGCACACCATCTTCGATGTCGACCAGGGCCTGGTCGACGAAGAGGATCGTCTCCGGGGCCAGAGCGCCCAGACCATGGAGGCCATCGCCTCGCGCTGTGCCCATATCATCTGTGCCGATGAATCGCTGGCCTCCCAGACCCCCGCCGGGGTTCCCACGTCGGTGATCCCCACCGTGATCGACACCGAGCGCTACCGGCCCGGCCCGCCTAAAACGCCGGACCAGCAGGTGGTCATCGGCTGGATGGGACGAACCGCCGATTTCGATGGTCTCCAGGCGGTGGCCCCGGTCCTCGAGCGGCTCGCTCAGCGCGACGATCTGGCCGTCCATATCGTCTCCGAGGCCCCCTTTGAGCCCCTCCACGACGTCGCCGGCGTGGTCCACCACCGGTGGAGCCCCGACGATGAGCTGCCACTTCTTCAGAGGTTTGATGTGGGGATTGTGCCCATGGCGCAAGATGAGGCGGCGAATCATAGGAGCGGCCTCAAGGCCCTGCAGTGCATGGCGGTGGCCATCCCCGTGGTGGCCTCCCCGGTCGGGGCCTGCCGCCAGATTCTGGGTGATGGCAAGGCCGGGATCCTGGCCCACGATCCGCCCAGTTTTGAGCGAGCCCTCCAGGAATTGGCGGCCGATGGGCCGCGGCGAAAGCGCATGGGGCAGCTGGGACGGCAGATCGTCAAGAAGCATTATTGCGTCGACGCCGTCATCGATCGCTACGTGGAGCTTCTGGAAGCAGTGGCCCGCCGGGTCGACCGCCCCGGTCAGGGGGTGATGCGTCGGGCCGCAAACTTCTGACCTGATGCACCGGTGGTGATTTACAGCGATGGCGATCCGCTCGTCATCGCCCTCGGGGGGGGAAATCACCACCGGTGTGACGGGCCAGAAGTGGGGGGGCAAAGCATGGCGCAGGAAGTTTGGGGCATTGAAGTTTGAGTTTGTTCCCATGAGGTTTTTTAGTTTACCAGCACGAGAGGGACGCATGGATGCCGAACACGTACTGGTTACCGGCGGCGCCGGATTTATCGGTGCCAACCTGGTGAGGTGGCTCGTCCGCCATCACCAGGCCCAAATCACCGTCGTCGACAAGCTCACCTACGCGGGAAACCGCCGCTATATCTCTGAGCTGGTCGATGAAGGCACAGTCGAATTGGTGGTCGCCGACATCGCCGACCGGGAAGCCATGGAAGGGCTCTTCTCCCGGTCGGACTTCGATGGGGTCTTTCATCTGGCCGCCGAGTCCCATGTGGACCGATCGATCGCCGGCCCCGAGGCCTTTTTAAAGTCCAACGTGGAGGGCACCTTTTGTCTGCTCGAATGTGCCCGGCAGGCCTGGGACAAGGGCAAGCCTGGCCGCTTTTTGCACGTCTCTACCGACGAGGTCTACGGCAGCATCGAACCTCCCGGCGCCTTTAGCGAGGACTCTCCATACGATCCGAGCAGCCCCTATGCGGCCAGCAAAGCGGCCAGCGATCATTTCGCCACCGCCTACCATCGCACCTTTGGTATGGACGTGGTGATCACCAATTGCTCGAATAATTTTGGGCCCTACCAATACCCGGAAAAGCTCATCCCCGTGGTCATCGCCTCTCTTCGCGACGGCCGCTCCGTGCCGGTCTACGGCGACGGCCAGAACGTGCGGGACTGGCTCTACGTCAAAGATCATTGCCGGGCGCTCATCGAGGTCTTCGATCGGGGCCGCAGCGGGCAATGCTATAATATCGGTGGTCGCAACGAGTGGACCAACCTCGATCTGGTGGAGCGCATCTGCGATCTGGTCGACGAGCGCCTGGGGCGGCCCATGGGCCGATCGCGCCAGCAGATCGAATTTGTGGCCGACCGTCCCGGCCACGACCGCCGCTACGCCATCGACGCCACCCGCATCCACCGCGAGCTCGGCTGGAAGGCCGGGACTGATTTCGAGACCGCCCTGGATCGCACCGTGGGATGGTACCTCGATAATCTGGAGCGCCTCTGGGGGGTGTAGACCAGCCATCGAGTGGTTTTTTACCGCGAAGGGCACAAAGAGCACTAAGGTTTGGTCGGGAGGGGGGCGATGATTGGGGGATTTTGATGAGTGGAGAGTTACCGACCAGACCTCAGTGAACTTTGCGACCTTTGTGGTGGAAGACTCTCTCCACTGATTCGGGGGACTCATGGTACAGACCGGTAAATTCGTCATCTCCATCGA
>SLJM01000468.1 GCA_007135085.1 Myxococcales bacterium | reverse complement strand
GCCCTGAGCGCTTATCTGCAGGAAGATTACGCCGCCGCCATCGCTCCCCTGGAGCAGATCGTGCAATTTTACGGCGATATCCAGGACGCCTCGGAGCTGACCATCGGCCTCAAGGCCCGCTACTGGATCGGCGTCAACCACCTGCAATTGGGCGATGAGGAACAGGCCCGGACCTGGCTCCAAAATACCATCGATCACGGCCCGCTGACCTGGTACGGACGCCTGGCAGCCACCCGCTTAGAAGATGCCGGTCTGCCCGCCCATGTCCGCCTGCCCACGGCGAGGTTGAGCAAAGATCGAATCGAGGAATTTGCCACCCTTCGCCTGCCCGACAACCCGCGGCTGGCCGTGGCCGCCGAGCTGGCCAGAATCGGACTCTATAGCGAGGCCCTCGCCGAGGTGCGCCGCCAGCAGGGGGTCCACCCCGAACCGGAAGGGGCCGTCCAGCTTCGCGCCGCCCTTCACCTGGCCGTCGACGAGCCCAACTGGGCCCACTGGATCATGAAGTCCGTCATCGGCGAGGAGGGTCCCACACATCGCACCCTCCGCGACTGGGGCTTTGCCTTCCCCCTCAATTATTTCGACCTCTCCCACCGACACGCCGAAGACGTGGGGGTCTCCCCATTTTTGGTGCAGGCCATCATGCGCCAGGAGAGCGGCTTTCGCCCCCGGGTGAGCAGCCACGCCGGCGCCATGGGGCTGATGCAATTGATGCCGGGCACGGCTCGCTATACGGCGCGCACCTTCTTTGAAGGCCAACGGCTGACCAATCAACAGATCCTCGACGAGGATACCAACGTGCGCCTGGGCACCATGTATATCCGCATCCATATCGCCCACGCCGCCGACCATCCATCCATGGCCCTCGCCGGCTATAACGCCGGTCCCGGCGCCCTCCAATCCTGGTTCGAGCGCTACGGCGACCGCGAGATCGACGCCTTCGTCGAATCCATCACCTACCGCGAGACCCGGGGCTACGTGCGCAAGGTCATGACCAGCTATATCACCTACCAGGGCCTCTACGGCGAGGGCGACCTGCCCCATATCGAGATCCAATTGCCCGACGAGCTGCGCCAGTGGGGCACCGTCCCCGAGCTCGACGACGTCGAAGAGGGCGAGCCGGTCTCGATGGTATTTTGAGTACACGTTCCTTGGAGCGCGGACTGCCAGTCCGCATTGCGGCCAGGCTGGCCGCGCTCCATTACAGCGAGACGATTACCGATCGACGTTGGATCACATCCACATCCAGGGATGCCCTCTCCCATTCAGTCTGCTAACATCGCCGACAGATCCGTGGATCGGAGTCGGAGGATGTTATGGACTGTGCCAAAATACTGACAATTATCGCTGCCACGAGCCTGCTCATCAGCGGCTGTGCCGATGGCTTTCTCGAGGTCTCTCCGGAGCACAACGCCCCCACACCGGACGCCGGGATCGGCGACGACGTGGGCGCCAACGGCAATGGCGGCGGTGACGTAGGCAACGGCGGCGACGACGTGGGCAACGGCGACGACGCTGGGACGAATCAGAATAATAACGACACCCCGGTCTGCTGCACTGTGGGCACCATTGAATGCGTCGACGATCACGCCCACCGCGAATGCCTGGCCGGCGACGACGATTGCGGCCAATGGGCCGATCCCACGACCTGCCCCAACAACGAGCTCTGCGATGACCGCGATGGCGCCGAGGAGTTGTGTACGGCCTGTCGCGACGACGATTTTGCGCCCGATAATTTCGTCTCCCAGACCGCTCCAACCCTCAGCGCGGGCACGACCTTCTCCGATCTCGTCTTATGCGATAACGGCAACCCCGACGTAACGAGCCACAACTTCTTTTATCTGGGCCAGATCAGCACCATCGACGTCCACCTCCAATGGGTGGAGGAGCAGGGTCCGCTGGGCCTTGATTTCTGGACCGCCGAGGCCGCCGACTCCAGCTGGGCGGGACGAGATTACCTCGCCGACGCCGGCCAACACCCCTCGGAGTTGAGCCATAATCAATCGCTGGGAAGCAACACCCACATCTTCGCCCGGGTCTATTTCCGGACCAGCTCCCCGCCCACGGCGGGCACGACCTATACGATCTCCCACGCCAATTGAGCAGGTGACGTCAACCAATGGAGCGCGACCAGCCTGGTCGCAACCAGAAGAGTACATCCCATGGAACAACGGATTCGCCAGACCCTGACCGATATCTTCGACGAAGAGGTCGCCCGCCAGGCGACGTTGGACAACCTCGGGGGCCACGCCTCGCTGCGCATCTACTGGCGTATTCACCTGCCCCTGGAGCTGTCGCCCCCCAGGGTCTATCCCCGCGGTGAGACGACGTTAATGGCCATGGTGCTCCCCGAGGGGCTCGATCCAACGGCCAGCGCCGAGGGCCAATCGTCAAACGCCCCGGCGCCAGAAGAGCTGCCCTTTGTCGACGTCCAGCGCTATCTGGCCGATATCGGCATGCCCGTGCCCGCCATCGATCGCGTCGATATGGAGCGCGGCGTGCTGATCCTCGAAGATCTGGGAGACCGGCTCTTCGAACATGCCGTGCTCGAATGCGACAGCGACGACGAGATCGCCGCCCGCTACCGAGAGGCCATCGATCTTCTCGTCAAATTTCAGCGAGCGGTGCTCACGGATCAGAAAAAATATACCGGCAGCGGCGAAGGACCGCCGACCATCGCCTTTGAGCGGGCCTTCGACGCCGAGACGCTGCGCTGGGAGCTCGATCACTATCTGGAGTGGGGCCTGCAGGCCCAGCTCGGCGAAGAGGTAGTGGCCCCCTTTGAAGATCGGCTGGCCCGCTGCTTTGACGAGATCGTCGCCGAGCTATTCGCCCTGCCCTCGGCGCTGGTGCTGCGCGATTTTCAGTCCCGAAATATCATGATGAAGAGCGATACCTGGATTCTCATCGACTTCCAGGACGCCCTGCTCGGGCCCTTTATCTACGATCTGGTCGCCCTGCTTCGCGATTCCTATATCGAGCTGCCCCCAGAATTATTGGAGCCCCTCGTCGATTATTATGCCAGCCGCGGCGCCGAAGATGGCCTGCCCTGGTGTGGCGAGGTGAGCGCCGTTCGCCGGGCCTTTCATATCCAGACCATCCAGCGAAAACTCAAGGACGCCGGCCGCTTTATCTATATCGACCGGGTCAAGAATAACCCGGACTTCCTTGACTACTACGGCCCCTCCGTTCAATACGTGCGTCATGCCCTGAGCGAGCTCGACGGCTTCGATGAGCTCGCCGACATACTCAGGGACGTGGAGCCCCACTTTTCGAATTAAACGCCTCACCATCCGTAGGACACCAGCATGACCCAGGTATCGACCAAACCGGCCAGCGGGATGAGAGATTTTTTGCCCGCCGAGGCAGCCCGCCGAAAGCGCGTCTTCGACCTCATCGAAGAGGTCTATGAGAGCTATGGCTTTGAGCCCCTGGAGACGCCGTCGATGGAGCGGCTGACCACCTTGCTCGGCAAATACGGCGACGAGGGCGACCAGCTTCTGTTCAAGATCATGAAGCGCGGCAAGAAATTGGAGCGCGCCCTCAAACGAGACAACCCCACCGACACGGACGTCGCCGATATGGGGCTGCGCTACGATCTGACCGTACCTCTGGCGCGGATCGTGGCCGAATATCAAAACGACCTGCCCCGATTCTTCAAGCGCTATCAGATCGCCCCCGTCTGGCGCGCCGATCGACCGCAACACGGGCGGTTTCGCGAATTCTATCAATGCGACGTCGACGTCGTGGGCTCGTCGTCAATGACGGTGGAAGCCGAGGTCGCCTCGGCGCTGTCCGAGATCTTATTGCGCCTTGGATTTGGCGATTTTCGAATCCACATCAATCACCGGCGGCTGCTGTCGGCGATCATGGAGAAGGCGGGCATCGCCGAGGACAAGCAGGCCGGCGCCCTCATCTCCATCGACAAGCTCGACAAGGTGGGAAGAAACGAGGTGATGCGCGAGCTCGAAGAAGAGCGCGGCATCGATCCCGACGTGATCAACACCTTATTGCCCATCCTTGGCGAGGTCCCCACCGCCAGCGACCATAACGAGGCGACCATCGCTCGACTGCGCGAGGAAGTTGGCGAGCTGGAAGACGGGCAGGTCGCCCTGGACGAGCTGGAGCAGGTCTTGAGCTACTCCGCCGACAGCCCCGCCTCGGAGCACCTGGTGGTCGATCCCTACCTGGCCCGGGGCCTGGCCTATTATACGGGCCCCATCTTCGAGATCCGCAGCGAAGACGCCGCCGGCAGCATCGGCGGCGGCGGCCGCTACGACGAGCTGGTGGGCATGTTCACCAAGCAGAGCCTGCCCGCCTGCGGCTTCTCATTGGGCATCGAGCGCATCCTGATCGTCATGGAGGAACGCGGCATGTTCGGCGACGAGCCGGCCCCGGCCGACGTCCTGGTCACCCTGTGGAACGAGGAGCTCACGCCCCAGAGCATGCGCCTTGCCAGAGAGCTTCGCGATGCGGGATTGCGCGTCGACGTCTATCCCGACACCGACCGCTACGGAAAGCAATTTAGCTACGCCGACGAGCGCAATATCCCCTTCGTCGCCATCCTCGCTCCCGACGAGGTCGAGGCAGGCGTGGTAGCCCTCAAAAATATGAAATCCGGCGACCAGGAAAAGGTGGCCCGCGAAGATGTCGCCGGCTGGCTGCGCGAGAAGGCCCAATGACCGATGACGAGCTCCAGAGCGAGGCCGACGGCGACGGCGACGACGGCCTCGAATCCGATGTCGCCCCGTCGGCAGCGGTGGAGCTCGATCTTTCGCCCCATTGGAGCCTGGATTCGTCGATTACCTTTTTGAACCACGGCTCCTTCGGGGCCTGCCCCCGGCGGGTGCGCAACTACCGACAAGATCTTCTGGACCAGATGGAGAGCGAGCCCGTTCGCTTCTTCACCCGCGAGCTGCCCGGCCTCCTGGACCGGGCCCGCGCCGAAGCCGCCGAATTCGTGGGCTCGGCGCCCAAAAACTTCGCGTTTATGACCAACACCACCGAGGGGGTCAACGCCGTCCTTCGCTCCCTTGAACTCGAGGCGGGCGACCAGATCTTGATCACCGATCACGGCTACGGGGCCTGCAATAACGCTGCCCGCTTCGTCGCTGACCGCGCCGGCGCCGAGGTGGTGGTCGCCGACTTGCCTTTTCCCGTCGAAGATCCACAGCAGATCGTCGACGCCATCGCCGCCTCGGTCACAGATCGCACCAAGATCGCCATCGTCGACCATATCACCGCCTTTTCGGCCATGGTTCTCCCCATCGCCGAGATCGTAAGCACCCTCGAAAAAAGAGGGGTGCCCACCCTGGTCGACGGTGCCCACGCGCCGGGAATGGTTGAACTGAACATCCAAGAAATCGGCCCTGCTTTCTACGCCGGCAATTTCCACAAATGGGTCTGCTCCCCCAGAGGAGCCGCCTTTTTGCATGTCCGCGACGATTTTCTCGACGAGGTCCGTCCCCTGGCCATCAGCCACGGTGCGAGCATCGACAGCCAGGAGCGCTCGCGGTTTCATCTGGAATTCGACTGGCAGGGCACCCGAGATTTTACACCCTGGCTATCCGTTCCTACGTCCATCGACTTTTTGAAGAGCCTCATGCCCGGAGGCTGGAAAGGCATTCGCCGCCGCAATCGGGAACTGGCTATCTGGGCCCGCCGACTCTTATGCGACACCGTCGGCACCGAGCCCACCTGCCCGGAGTCGATGGTGGGCTTTACGGCGGCCGTCGAACTTCCCGTCGGCGACGGGCCCCTTCCAAAAACCCCTTTTGAGGTCGACCCCTTGCAGACCGACCTCTTTTCGGAGGCAGGCATCGAAGTTCCGATTTTTGTCATTTTGTCACCGCCTCGTCGCCTGCTTCGAATGAGCGTTCAACTATACAATGGGCGCGCTGATTACGAGGCCTTGGCCCAGGCCATGACAGATTTGGCGTAAATTTTGTCAGTATCGTGATATTGAATCTCATCTGATTAGACCGTCGAGGCAGCCATGAAAAATTCACCGATATATCTGCTTATCTTGCTCTTCTTCCTCACTGCCTGCCCCGGCGAAGATCCAGCGCTCAACGACGACACCCCCGACGCGGGCCCCACAGATGACGTCATCGACGACGACGTCGAAGAAGATGTGGAAGACGACGAAGACGTCTATGAGGAGCCCGTCGATCATCCGCTGGCCACCTGCGACGACCTGGACCCCACGGCCTGTGCCTTCCCCTGGCCGTCGAATCTATATCTGGCCCCCGACCAGAGTCGGGCCACGGGCTACCGCCTCCAATTCGACGACGAGAGCCTGCCCAAAAATATCCCGGGAAGGCATGTGGCTCCCGAGCTCTTCGAACACCTCGACGGCTACGACCTGGGCGTGCCGATCATGGTTCGCTTCCCCAACCTCGATGACTCCCAACTGCCCGACGAATACGCCATCGAGGAGTCCATGGACGACGACGCCAGCATCTTGCTCTTCCAGGTCGGCGGCGGCCAATTGGAGCGGGTGCCCTACTGGGCCGAGCTCGATCGACTTGAGGAAAATCCCCAACAGCGCACCCTCTTTATTCGCCCGGCGATCATCCTGGAGCCGGGCAGCCGATATGTGGTCGCCCTACGCGATCTACAAGATCTGGACGGCAACCAGATCGAGCCCTCTCAGGCATTCACCAGATTGGTCGAGGGCGACACCGACGGCGACGACGTGCTGGCTCATCGTCAGGAGCGCTTCGACGATGTCTTCGCACTCCTCGACGACGCCGGCCACCCCGCCGACTCCCTGACCCTGGCCTGGGATTTCGTCACCGCCAGCTCGGAGGCCATCCACGGCCCGGTCCTCTCCATTCGCGAAGACGCCTTCGACTACGTCGATGAAAATGGCATCTCCTGGCAGATCGAGGAGGTCATCGAATTTACAGACGACCAGGAGGCGGCTGCAGAAGATGAAGATCTGGAATACGACGCCAACTTCGGGCTCGAGCTTCGCGCCACCATCGAGGTGCCCCATTATCTGGAGCCCTACGGGCTCATCGAAGACGCCTGGCGCCTCCACCGCGACGACCAGGGCCAGGTTCAACGAAACGGCACCCGCCAGGCCGATATCCTGGTGCGCATCCCCCGCCGGGCCCTCGAAGGCGATACGGTGGGCATCATCACCTACGGCCACGGCCTTTTAGGCAGCCGCTGGGAAATCTATGCCTCCCACCTGGGCTTGATGGCCCAGGAGTTCGGCTTCGTCATGGTCGCCGTGGATATGATCGGCATGTCTCATCAGGAGGGACACGTCGCCGAGCAGGCCGCCGCCGACGTCAACCACTTCTCGGCCATGGCCGACCGCCTCCACCAGGGAATTTTGGAATATATGCTGGCCGCCCACACGGCGGCTAAAGACCTGCCGAATCTGGAGCCCATTACCTCCCGCGACATCGACATCGACGGCGACGACCTCCATTATTTCGGCGGCTCACAGGGAGGCATCTTCGGGGCGACCTTTATGGCTCTGAGCCCCGACGTGGAGCGCGGCTATCTGGCCGTGCCCGGCAATAATTACTCCACCCTCTTGCATCGCTCGGTCAACTTCGACGACTTCAACCTCCTCATGGGCCTGACCTATTCGACGTCGGCCAACCTCAATATCAATATCGCCCTGCTCAGCCTGATGTGGTCCCACAGCGATCCCGTCAGCTACCTGCGCCATATCGCCGCCGAGCCCTTCGACGGCGACCCCCGTCAGGTCTTGCTGGCCCAGGCCAAGGGCGACTGGCAGGTGGCGACGATCACCAACGAGGTGGTGGCGCGGTCGGGCTTTGACATACCCCTGATGGAAAACTACGACGAGACCCGTCAGCCCTACGCCGCCGACGTGGCGACCTATCCCCACCAGGGATCGGCGACGATCAACTTCGACTTCGGAAACCCCTGGCCTGAGCCGGGAAATCTACCGCCCTCCGATAACCTCGGCGATCCCCACGGCTGGCTGGCTACCGTCTTTGACCACGGCGTCCAGATCGACCACTTTTTACGTCATGGCGAGATCATCGATATCTGCGATGGCGAGCCTTGCAGAATGCCCGCGCCCTGATCTTTGTTAAGTGGTTGTGATTCGCACACCAGTGCACCTGAGAATATGGAGAATCCATGGCGAACGACAACGGAAATGACAGCGGCCTGTGGAAATGGGCCAAACTCATCTTGATGATCATCGGAGCGATCGTGGTGCTCAGCGTGGTCTTCAATATCATCTCCGCCCTCTTCCCCTTCCTGGTGGTGGCCCTGCTCCTCTACGTGGGCTATCGGGTCTTCATCAAATCCGACGACGAGCCCGCCAGAGTCGAACCCACCGATCCCCTTCTCCTGGAACACGAGGAGACCCTCTTCGACGATGAGGACGAACT
>SLJM01000244.1 GCA_007135085.1 Myxococcales bacterium | reverse complement strand
GGAAAACTCAGCTCTCAGCTCGTTTTACTTCTGTACGGCCCGAGATTACACTCCTCCGACAAAGGAAATGGAGCCAGGACCTCCTGATTTTTATGAGGCGGAGTTGAGATGAGACCAGAGAGTTTTTCCCGGGGCCTTATGCTCGTATCGGCGGTCCTTATGCTGAGCCTGGGGACCTGCAGCGGTCTCTTTAAATGAGGCTTTCAATCGCATCGGCGATGGTTCTCAGTCCTTCACTGGCTCCTTCGAGGGCAACGGCTATCAGATCCAAAACCTTCCCGTGACCTCCAATACTGTGACCTATAGAGGACTCTGGGGCACTATCGGCGAGGTGAGGATCGACAAATGTTGTACCTGTGGTGGGAGGGGCAACTTTTCTATCTGCGATTGGAAGGAGCGGTGTTCAAGTTTTGCTCATCTGTGACGCAAGGACAGAGGGGCCGCCGACATCACGTTCGCCGGGTTGAGGGGGGCATTAACGGGTGGTACGGTGTGGATGCTGCTAATAATTGACGGGAGAAAGCGTGTTTGCCCACGACTCGAGAAGTGAGGATGTAATGAGACGTCTATTTGTGTTGCTGTGCTGTGGTTTGTTGTTGTCGTTTGCGGTGGCCTGCGATGAGGCCGATGAGTCCGTGCAGGGCGAAGCCGAGGAGGAGTCGGCGTCGGTGGAGGAGTCGGAGGTAGAGGAGGACCCGATGGCGCATATGCGTTTCGATGAGCAGGGGGCTCCGCGAAGTGCTGATCCGGAACTTCGGGAAGCCTATATGGACGAGCGCGCGGCCAATGAGGAATGGGGTGATGAATTTCATCCCCGTTTTGAGGTCATTGATAGGGACGGTTTTGATGCGGCGGTGAATACGGAGATACTCGCCGATTGGCCGATGGAGGTCAGCGGAAGGTCCGGGAATCAGCCGGCGCGGGTGACCAAGACCTTTGATGGCCTCGATGAGATGAGTGAGGACGAGATTCTCGAAGCCTGTGAGGCGATATCGGCCTATCTCGCAGAGGTTCCCGAATCTGTCGAAATGGTGGGACCCGTGGTCTTCGTGGGCTCAACTATGGTGGAGAGGGAGTCCGATGGTCGGCGAGAATCTGTATTGACCCACGTATTTTATAATGACCGGTTAATGGCTGGTGAAGCCGGTTCGTGCACCATACTCTGACCACGTCACGATATAAACCAGTTCTACTCCGAAACCCGGGTGTTGGGTTTATATCGTTTTACGATCAATTAACCACTTGACCGGCGAGGGGGCGGTCATTATGGTCATTGATGCTCCATGCAGAAGAGCTGAGGGACTGGCCCGATGACGCTCTGCCAACCAGTCGTTGAGGTCCCGGGATTATTGGGATGCGACGAAAACGGTGGCAATGCCTGGGGTGAGATTCGTTTGTCGAACTCACCACCATGGAGGCACATCATGCCTGCAGAAATCCGTATCGAAGAAGAAGATCTCAGTTATATCGCCCATCTTTTTGAGTCGGCGCGCATCAAGTTGAACCTGCGTCGTGTCGAGGTGGTCCGCGAGGCGGGCTATAAAAATACGGCCAAGGGCTGTCGGCGCCTCAAGCATATCGAAGGTGGCGAGCAGGAGGCGCTGCCGGTGTACGAGCGGTTTGCCCATGTGCTCGATATCGACTGGGAGGAGGTCAAAGAAGAGATCAGGGAGCGACGTCGTAAGCGTCGTGAAGAGCGGGACCAGCTATTGCCGCCGCGCAGGCTCGGTTCTCTGCTGCGCAAGGCCAGGGAGCGGAAGGAATTGAGTGTGGAGGAGGTGATCGATCGCGTCGAAGACTCCACCAATCTTTCGGAAGAGGCCAGAGAGCGATGGGAGCGGCGGTTTCGGCGCCTGGAGTCGGGGAGCGCCCGCTTTCCCTCGGAGGTGGAGTTGAGGGCCTTTGCCGGCGCCCTGGAGGTGCCGACGGAGGGGCTTCGCTGCGCTGCCATCGACGAGCGCGCCGTCTACGACCGACAGCGGGGAGTACCGCAATGTATTATTCGCGCCGTCCCCGGGTTTTATGTGCAAAAGAAGTTGCCCCAGGGGTGTAGTACGTTGGACGCCATCGACTATGCCGAGAATTTCTCGGACGAGACCAATCTCAAGGTCTGCCTGGTCTTTCCCGACCGGCGCGCCCTGTATTTCAACCCCAAAACCGGACGCCACGAGAATTTCACGCCGCCCTCAATGCGCCTGAAGTAGAGTGTCGAATCGGGGGGAGGCTGCGGCGATGCCGTCGGTCCAGATGACGAACTCACCGGCGAGAGCGGCCGAAGAGCTTGAGCTGCCCCGTGGGGTGGGGGTGGGGGTTGAAAAATAGGGGTGTTCCAAGAACTGTGGGGTTGATGTTAGAGTGGGCGTCATGACGAGGGTGCGATTAAATTATCTGGATTGTTTAAGTGTTTAGTCCCTTATTGGCGCGCGGCCAGCTTGGCCTGCATGCGGACTGGCAGTCCGCGCTCCAGGGTCCGTTTTTTGGAGGCCGGACTATGCTAAAGATCATCTGCTGGGGCAGCCGGGGTAGCATTCCTGTGTCGGGGCCTGGTTACGCCCGCCACGGTGGTGCGACGACCTGTCTGGAGATTCGCCCCATCAATGATGACGGAGACGACGGCGCTTCGCCGATCCTCATCGACTGCGGCAGCGGCCTGGCCGAATTTGCGAGGCGTTCGGGAAGTGGTTGCCGGTCGGCCCTCTTCTTACAAACCCATATGCACTGGGATCACCTGCAGGGGTTTCCCTTCTTTTCGCCACTTTTTAATGGCGAGGCGAACTTTCGATTTTTGTCGGCCCGGCGCGAGGGGCGCTCCCTTCAGGAGGCGTTGAGCGCTCAGATGAGCCGGCCCTTTTTTCCGGTGGCCCTCGGTGATCTTGGCGCGGAGCTGCGCTTCGAAACCATTCCTGCTTCGGGGAGCCGGGAGATCGACGGCGGTGCGGTCTACTGGGCCGAGATGTGCCACCCGTCGGGGAGCACGGCCTATCGCATCGATTGCGGCGAAAGGAGTGTCGTCTTTTCCGGCGATGTGGAGGTGCAGCTCGGGGGCCGCGACGAATTGATCGAGTTGTCGGAGGGCGCCGATCTATTGATCATGGACGCTCAATATTTGCCCGACGAATACGACGCCCGCCGCGGCTTCGGACACTCTACGCCGGTCGACGCCGTGGACGTGGCCATCGCCGCCGGGGTGAAGCAGCTTTTGATGACCCACCACGATCCAAATCACGACGATCGACGGCTGGACGAGAAGCTCAAGATCGCCAAAGAATATGCAGCCCGACGAGGGGCGCTCGATCTCGAGGTGGGCAACGCTCGAGACGGGCTGGAGATACTCCTGGGAGGGGCGCCGGCGTCAGAGAAGGAAGCTGCCGTGGCCGATGGTCAGGCAACAGCGGGGTAGCTCGTCAGGTCCGATTTGCGCCGGGGGGCTGTACGCCGTACGCCCCCCGGCGTCGTCTCTGTTATTCGAAGTCCAGATAGCGTGGGCAGCCCCATCGCTGCTCGTTGCTATATTGATAGGGTGGAACGGTGCAGTCGATGGTCCGAGCCGGGTCGTCGCAGATGGTATGTGTGTCTGTGGGGATATCGACGGTGATGCGGGCCACGTTGCCATTTCGGTCCTCTTCGAAGAGCACCTCCCGGGGGTCCAGGAAGGCTTCCAGCCAGACCTGGCCCAGGCTCGACGCCACCGATGGGGGACCGAGGATGACCAGCTGGCCCGGCAGGGTGCGCTGATAGACATCCTTCCAGCCCTGGGTAATGCCCTGTTGGTAGCCTCCGGAGCAGATGGGGGGATCCGTAAATAAGGCGGTCAGGCCGCCGTATTGGGTTTTGATATCCCTGTCGAATTCATCGGAGTCGATGAGGCAGAAGGAGAGCTTCTCGTATTCATTGCTCAGGCAGCTGTCGGGGCGGTCGTCGACGTCGCGGCAGGAGTCGACGGGGTCGACCAGACCAAGGCGAAGCCAGGCCATGAACCGGGGCTGTCCGGAGGCGTTGTAGTTGAAGAACTCACTCTCGATTTCGCGGCTCTCCTCGGTTCCGTCAGACCAGGAGATATGTTGGTGGACCACGCCCATGCCGTCGTCGCCGCCGGGCAGGCCCTCCAGGTGGAAGGGCCCCTGGCCGACGTTGGCCACTCCCGTGGCGGCGCGAAGTCCGATGAGCTCATCGTAGGGGGAGCTGGCGGGGAGGATGGCGCATTCGTATTCCCGATCGTCGAGGGTGCGCACGTCGATGGTCAGGTTGGGATAGAGGGCGTAGGTGGCGTCGTCGGGCCAGATCTCGAAATCCCAGCGATGGCAGCCGCTGTCATCGTCGGCGGGGCATAGGCCGGGGCAGTCCTCAAAGTCGTAGCCGCCGTGGTAGCGGTAGAAGTAGGCCGGTTCAAAGCCGGGGCGGTCGACGCGAATGCGGTACCAACTGTGGGGCGCCAGGGACGCCGAGGTGGCATCGCCGAGGCAGATCGGCTCGTCGCTTGCGAGCTCGAAGTTGATGTCCACTCCGGAGGGGCCGCCGCCGTCGACGGTGGTGGCCGCAAAATCGGGATCGTCGGCGCGATAGCCGGCGCTCCAGATCCAGTCGTAATGCTCCCCGCCGGCGGGGGGCCACTGGTATACTCGGACCAGTGCGTCGTCGACGAGTTCGCCGGTCTCCCCATTGCGCACGGCCCCGAGGGTGGAGTCGCCAAAAGCGCAGGGCTCACAGTGGAGCTGGCGGGTCTCATTACAGCGGTCGACCACCTCCAGGGGGCCGCAGACGCCGGCCTGTTCGGCGCATAGCTCGTCGTCGCTCTCGGCAAAGCATACGCATTGGTTGTCGGCGCATTCCTCGGGCTCGTCGCATTGGCCGCAGCCGATAGTGCGCGCGATTCCACAGGAGTCGGTGACCGTGGTCTCTCCGCATTCGGCCTGGGCCATCTCGCATAGCGATTGGGCCGGCTCGTCGTCGCAGCGGCAGACGTTGTCGATACACTCGCCAATCTCGGGGCAATCGCCGCATTCGATCTGGCGCTGCTCCATACAGCCGTCGGTGACGGTCAGGGTTCCGCAGGTGGCCGCCGCCTCGGCGCATAGCTCGTCGTCGGACTCGGGCTCGCAAAGACATTGATGGTCCTGGCAATCTTCATAGGCCTCACAACCCCCGCAGTCGACCTCGCGGGTGTCGCCGCAGCGGTCGAGGAGGCTTGCCACACCGCATTGGCGATCGCCACATAGCTCGGCGTCCGATTCGGGCTGACATTCACATCCCGTCAAGAAGAAGAACAACAAGGTCAGCAGGGGCAGCGTCCAGTGTCGATTATTCATGGGTCTTTCCTCAGAGAGTGAGTAGGAATTCGATGAGGTCCTCTAATTCGTCGTTTGTGAGGTGGCTCGTGCCTCCGTGGGAGTCGAAGACGTCGTCGGCCACGTTGTAGCCCGTCTCCCAGGAGTGCAGCGCCGGGTGGTCAGGTGTGGCCAGGGCCTCGCGCAGGGTGGGGGCCCGTCCGTCGTGATAAAATCCGGGGGCCCGATCCCAGATCCCGCGAAGAGCCGGGGATTTTAGATACACGTCTCCGGCGCGTTGTTCGGCCATGGGGAAGCTCTCCAGGAAAGCCTGTGATAGGAGGTTGAGATTCTTTCCCGAGCCGTCGCGCAGGGGCTCGATGAGAGGGCCAAATAAGATGGGGGTCTGGAAGGGATTGACGTCGGTGGAGACGCCGAAGGTCGGCGCCGGATGACAGACCACGCAGCCCGTGGTGGGTGATTCGAAGAGCAGTCGGCCCCGTCGGGCGGCGGCGGAGTGGGCGTCGTTTGGATTGGGCAGAAGCGCCGGCTCGTGAATCAGGTAGAGCCCGAGCAATCGGGTCGCCTCGTCGAAGGTCGTTGGTTGCCCGGTCAGACTATGTCCCGTCAGGTCTTGAAATTGGTCGGCGAAGAAGGCGTCTCGCGTGGCCGGGCGATCGTCGAAGGGCGGCTCGTCACAGGGGGGAGGGCGCTCCTGGGAACATTGGGCCGGGTCGTCGTGGCCGTCGCAGCAGAAATTGTCGAGGTGGGCGAATTCGGCGAGTTCCGCTGAGATATTGGACTCGTCCATGGCGCCCTCCAGATACCAGGGACGCCCGTCGAATAAGCCCCGGGTATCCATGGTCATTCGACTGCCCCGGGCATCGGCCAGAAGAGGCATGCTGAAGAATTTACCGATATTGCCGCGGTCGAAATGGCAGTGGTTGCAGGTCTGGCCGCCGTCGACGCTCAGGGCGGCGCCGGAGTAGAAGATGAGCTCTCCCAGCTCGGCGTCGGTGGCCGGAAAGCGAGGCTCCTCTTTTGGCAGCAGCGAGATCTCCTGGGCCACCTGGAAGGTTGAAAGATCGACGACCGACACGGATCCGCTCAGGCGATTGAGCACATAGGCCTCGTCGCGCTCGGGCCATACCAGAAGCTCGCGGGGGTCGAAGCCCACGGTGATGACCGGCCCGGGTTCGAGGTCGCCGTCGGCGCCCATGTCGAAGCGTTGGAGCTCGTTGGAGCCCCCGTAGGCGACGAGTAGATGAGGCTGATAGTGGGCCATCGCCGTGGGCAGCGCCCCGTCGACGATCCACAGCGATTCGTCGGGCACCAGGTGGCCCCGCTCCGGATCGTCGGGCGATACGTCGCGCACGTCGGGGCAGCAATAGGACGACGACGTATAGCGTTTGACCGGGCTCAGATAGCGTCGATCGTAGAGGGCGATTTCATTTTGCAGAGCCTGAAATCCCTGGTTCGGCGAACCCGTCGAGGGCTGGCCGTAGGGATGGGTCTCCTCGCCAGTGGTCCCCGGCGGGTGATGGGTGCTCTCCGAGAGGGTGGCCACGTAGAGGAGGTCATCTGTGACGACCAGGTCAAAGGGCGGGGCGCCGACCCAGATGGGGTCGACGCCGACCTCCAGCGCCCAGTCGGAGTGCGCCGGGGGCTGGGTATCTCCTTCTTCGACTTCGACGGGGCTGGCCGTGGTGAGCAATTGCCGGGCCCGGCCGACCTGCTCGAGATCGATGACGGCGATGGCCAGCCCCGCCGGGGAGGCCACGTAGAGGGTGGACTCGTCGTCGGAGAGGGCCATTCGATGGGGGTTGAATCCCACGGCGATGCCCTGGGCGCCGGCCAGCTCGGGGTGCTTCTGGAGCTGGAGGTCACCCTTGGCGAATCTGGTCTGAAAGGGCTGGACCGAATTCTTCCAGCGATTGGCCACAAAGAGGGTCTCTCCGGCGCTGTCGAAGAGGAGGCCCTCGGCGTAGAAGTCGACGGGGAACTCGCTGATGTCGCCGCTGTCGAGATCGATGATCGACAGGTGGTTGGCGAAGCGGTTGGCCACTACCAGGTGCTTGCCCCTCGGGTGGAGAGCGAGCGCCCAGGGGGCACGTCCCACCTGGTGACGGTCGACGACGCGGCGCTGCTCCAGGTCGATGACCGCCACCTGTCGGTCCGGTCGATCTACGGAGCCCGGCAGGGCCACGAAGAGCTGTCCCCGGTCGGTGCTCAGGGCCATGGCGCTCGGTTTTGGGCGCTGTGGCTGGGGCGCCCAGAGCGGTTCGTCGGGCCCGAAGGGGTTGTCGTAGGGCTCGAGCTCCTCAAATGGCTCGCTCGCGGGAGGCTCATTGGAGCAGGAGGCCAAGATGGCTGCTCCCAAAAGAACGCATAACAATATCTTCGCGGTCTTCATGGGGCCTCCTGTGGCTCTGAGAGCCAGGCCTCGATGGCCCGATAATCCCGCTCGTCGACGGAAAAGAAGAGGGCCTCCCCCTGGAGGTGGCGCACGCCGCCGGCGTCCTCGGCCAGGGGCTTGGTCAGCAGCAGCGGTCCGCCACCGACGTCGACGGCAAAGGAGCGGGCCCGGTCGTAGTTGGCGCGCTTTTCTTCCGGGCTAAGTGGGCGATCGGAGAAGGTGTCTTCCGGTCGCAGCCGGTGGGCCTGCGGTGCGTAGAGCGACAGGGGCCGCTGTGCGTTTCCGTGGCATGAGGGGTTGCTGCATCGGTCGACCAATACGGGTTGGACGGCGTCGACGAAGACCTCGTAGTCCAGGCGGGGCAGCTCATCTGGCGCTTCTTGCGGCTCTTGCCCGGCCGGTCCACAGCCAATCGAGGTCCAGGCCAGCACCACCAGTAGCATTTGAGAAATGGCTTTCATGGCGCCCCCTTAAAGGCTGCGCCCGTCTCCACCCAGCGGATAAGAGTGAGCAATTCCTCGTCGGTGACCCCCGTGTCCAGGTGTTGCTGGTAGGGGCCGGGGGCGGCCAGTGGTTGGCCGGCGGCGATCTCGACGAGTCGGCTCGAGCGGGCGCTCGTATTGGCGGCGTCTACCAGGCGATGGCCGCCCCCGGAGTCGCCGGGAGCGATGAGTGTTTCGTAGACCTCCCAACCCCCCCCGTCGGAGGCGGGGTCGAGAACCAGAT